>CAYYZH010000068.1:0-19760 GCA_964475765.1 uncultured Limibaculum sp. | reverse complement strand
GCATCCAACCGGACTGGAGGCGCGTCGGTTCTGACCGCGCTGCGCAGAATGGCCGACCGCGCGCGCGGATTAGCGTCAACTTCAGCCTCACCGGGCCGTCTTGGACGCGCCGGTTTGTCAAAGCGCGGCGGCGGCAAGGCGCTGTCGGGTTGATGGCGTGAGCCGCCTGCCCGGTCAGAGGACGCGGTCTGGAGATAGCGTTTGACGATCCGGTCCTCGAGTGAATGGAAGGAGACGACCGCGAGCCGCCCACCGGGCGCAAGGGCTGCCTCAGCCGCCGCCAGCGCGCGAACCAAAGCCCCTAACTCGTCATTCACCGCGATGCGCAGTGCCTGAAAGGTCCGGGTCGCCGGATGGTTTTGTCCGGGCCGTGCGGGCGGCAGAGCACCTGCGACGATCTCCGCGAACTGCAACGTGCCGGTGATGCCAGTTTCCTCGCGGGCACGAACTATGGTCCGCGCGATGCGCCGCGCGGCCCGGTCCTCGCCAAGGAGATAGATCACATCCGCCAGACGTTTTTCAGAGGCCGTGTTGACGATGTCCGCCGCGGTCGGCCCTTCGCTGGACATGCGCATGTCCAACGGCCCATCTCGCAAGAACGAGAAACCGCGCGCGGCTTGATCCAACTGCATGGATGAGACGCCAATATCCAGAACGATGCCGGTCAGGGGTGCCTCGAGATTGTCCTCGGCGAACTCGTCAAGTTCGGCAAAGTTGCCCTCAACCAGGATCAGGCGTGGCTCGGCTGTAGCCCAGTCCTGCGCCATATCCAGCGCCTCGCGGTCCCTGTCGATGGCCAGAACTGTTGCGGCCCCGGCGTCTAGAAGGGCACCGGTGTACCCGCCAGCGCCGAATGTGCCGTCCAGAAGCGTCGCGCCACGGACGGGCTGCAAGGCCTCCAATACCTCACTCAGCAGCACCGGAACATGCGGCGCACCGGAACCTACAGCCAGCGCCGCGGCCCCCATCAGACCAGACCCCGGCGGTCGATGAACGGTTTCTTGCCCCCGGCAGCAGCGCGGGTCTCTTCCTTGAACGCACGGCGTGCACCGGGCTCCCAGATCTCAAAACTCGACGGCGCCCCGGCAAAACAGACCTCGCCATCGAGATTGATCATCTCGCGCAGATCCTGCGCCAGAACCAGCCGACCGTTATCGTCGACCTGCACCTGACGAGACTCGCTCATCAGGGTAATTTCCATGTTCTCCTGCTCGACGGGATCCTCGTAGTCGGTCGCAGCGTGGCGCTCGACCAGTCGGTCGAAAGCCTCGATGGTGAAGACTACGAGCGCGCGAGGATCATAGAGTTGGGGAACGATATAGAGCGCCCCGGTCGAGCCCACCGCATCGAGCACACGGCGAAACTCCGTCGGCAGAGACACACGTCCCTTGCCGTCGATCTTGTGTTCATGCGTGCCTGTAAAATGTTTCAGCACGGCCCGCAGCTACCCTCGTCCTCGACGAGAGAAAGCACTTGCCGAAACGGTTGCGGGCGGATCGGGCCCTTAGGCCACAACCCGCCCGCTGTCCCTCGGAAGTCTCGCGGCCCGTCCCATTTTTGGGCTTCATCAGTTCTGCCGCGTCGTGCTTTCGCCTCGTGTGTTTGTTCAAGGGCGCCCGCCGGAGCCTGTATGAAACTGCCTGTTTTTATTTACCCGGCGGGCGTCCTTGGTGAGCTTATTACGCTGACAATTCTTCCCATGCAAGCCCATTTTCTCCCACAGAGCTATATTTTCCAATGCGTTATCTACATATTGTGCCTCGCGCGAGATTTGGCACAAGATAGACTCCGCCATGCGGACAGACCTGCCCGGCGCCATCGACAGGCGGGGCCATCTGTGGCTTGATGCGTGCGGAAATCCCTATCCAGATCAGCAGGACATGCACATGGATCACTTCAAGAATGGCGAACGCCCGACCAAGTTCGGGCCGGCGGAGTACTTCACCGGAACCGTCTATCAGGACCCGATTGTCGAGGCGCCGGACCCGGCACGCATCCGGGCGATCCGGGTCAGCTTTCTGCCGGGCGCCCGGACGAACTGGCATACGCACCCGCTGGGGCAGACGCTTTATGTGCTGTCAGGAACCGGGCGCTATCAGACCGAAGGCGAGAAGGTCGTCACCTTCCATGCAGGCGACACGATCTGGATCCCGCCAGGCGAGCGGCACTGGCATGGCGCAGCACCTGACCAGGCGATGGTACATATCGCGTTTCAGGAAGCGCTCAATGGCAAGCATATCGAGTGGGAAGACCCGGTCTCGGACGCCGACTACAACAGCTGACCTGGCGCGCGAGCCTCAATAGCGCATCGTCGGCGATTCTCCCCTGCGCGATCTGAAACGTGGTGCAGGACAGCGAACCTGTGCGTGCACTCTCGCCGATTTCCACCCGTATTCCGCGCAACGTAATCATGAGTCACCCACCGCTACGATTGCCATAAAAGTTTCACACAACTCCCGGCAGCAAACGGCCACGGTTCCATCGCATTTGCCTAAATCTTGCCGTATTATGTCAGAGACTCACGGGTTCGTGAGCGTGCGTGAGTATGCGTAATGTTGAGATTTGCTCGCCCCGACGGGGGGCGCAAGAGGGTGAACCATGCCAATTCTAACGGAGCCCGGGCATCTGGCCCGGCTGATGGATGCCAACTACGCGGATGGCCTGAGCGAAATTATGGCCGGGGCGGATGCGGTGAGCATCGCCAGTACCGTATTCGATCAGGACGGGGCCATGCCCGACCCACAGGGGCTGAGCACGATGTTCGTCTCGTGGGGCCAGTTTCTTGACCATGACCTTGACCTGACCCGCGACAACTCGGGCGAGTTTGTCTTTGTGCCCGGCCTTGTCGCGCCGCTAGACCGATCGGCGTTTGACCCGGAGACCGGGATCACAGGTCCCCGCGAGCAGGTCAACGAGGTCACGCCGGAGATCGATGGCAGCCAGATCTATGGCTCGACGCTGGAGCGCCAGAGCGCTCTGCGCGAGTTTGAAGGCGGACGGCTCGGCATGAGCGACGACCCGACCTCGCCCTTCGGTCTGCTGGAACTGGCAGATGGCGGCGAGGCCATGGCCGGCAACAACGATCCCGAGAACCCACTGTTTCTGGCAGGCGACGTCCGAGCGAATGAGAACACCGGGCTGACGGTGTTGCACACGCTCTTCAACCGCGAGCACAATTACTGGGCTGACCGGCTGGCCGTGGAGAACCCGGACTGGACCGATGATCAGCTCTTTAACGCCGCACGCTCTATCGTCGAGGCCGAGATCCAGAAGATCACCTACGAGGACTGGCTGCCCAAGCTGATCGGAGACGCGGCAGAAGCAGACGACGCCGCGATCCTCGATCCGAACGACGGCGCGATCACCACCGAGTTTTCCACAGCTGGGTTCCGGTTCGGGCACACCATGGTGTCCTCCACGCTGGCGCGGCTGGAGGAAGACGGATCGTCCATCGGAGATCTGACGGTGCAGGAGCAGTTCTTCAACGTCGATCCAATCAAGTCAGACGGGATCGCGCATCTGCTGCGGGGACAGTCCTCGGAAGCGGCACAGGCGTTCGACACCAAGGTCATCGACGATCTGAACTTCTTCCTCACGAATGCCGGAGGGGTCACCGGCTTTAGCTTGCCCGCGCTGAACATCATGCGCGGACGCGACCATGGATTGGCAAGCTGGCTTGAGACACGGGCCGCTATCGTCGGAGATATCGATCCGGAAGCTGTTGATCTCACAGACTTTTCTCTGGTCACGTCCAATACCGAACTGCAGGCCGAGCTGGTTGGCGTTTATGGCACCATCGATCAGATTGATCTGTGGGTCGGCGGGTTGGCAGAGGACAAGATCGACGGCACGCAGATGGGCGTGACCTTCACGGCCATTCTGGCGGATCAGTTCTCCCGTACCCGCTCGGCGGACGAGACCTTCGGAGAATTGCTCGCGACACTAGACCCGGCCATCGCCGAGGAGATCGCCAACACCAGCCTCGGCGACATCATCGAGCGCAACTCGATGGTCGAAGAGCTTCAGGAGGATGTCTTCCTCTCCAAGGCCCGCATCGGCGGAGATGACGACAAGGACCGTCTGGTTGGCACGGAAGAGGACGAACTGATCCTCGGTTTTGGCGGCAATGACGAGTTGCGCGGCCGCAAGGGCGATGACGACATCTATGGCGGTGACGGCAATGACTGGATCGGTGGCGGCGGCGATAACGATCACCTAGATGGCGGCGATGGACGCGATCACCTAAGGGGGCATCGCGGAGATGACGCCCTTTATGGCGGCGCTGACAACGACAAGCTGAAAGGCGGGCGCGGCGACGATTTGCTGGATGGCGGCGAAGGCACAGACCGCCTTTGTGGCGGCAGGGGCGACGACACCTTCGTGTTCGCCACGGGCTATGGCAAGGACATCATCTGGGACTTTGGTTACGGCAATGATGTGCTCGATCTGACCGGCACAGACCTGACCAGTTTTGCCGATCTGGAGGACGCCAGCGCCGACCGGCGCTGGGGTCTCGTGATCGATCTTGGCGATGGCGACAAGTTGGTCCTGAAGCGCACGGAGCTGGATGATCTCAGCGCGGACGACGTGCTCTTCGGCTGATTGCTTCGTGACATATCTCTGCCCGGCCCCTCCTCTGGGGCTGGGATTAGGGCGTATGGCAAGCGTATTGCAAACGTATGGCAGGCGTATGGCACCTGTACAGCAAACGTCTGGCACCTGTATGGCAAGCGTATGTACACGAAGTCGACCAATGCACCGGGGGAAGATGCCGCCACGGATGTCTTCGGCATCGCCTTGCGCGACTGTCTCGACGGGGCACGCGACTCGCCGTTTCAAATCCATCGCGATGACGGGCTAATCGTTGAGGACGATCCCGGGCGGTATTTTGAAACCGAACCCTGGCCCCATGAAGTTCCGGCGCTGGCTCATGTGACAGGCCGTGTTCTCGATGTCGGATGCGGAGCGGGCCGCCATCTTCTCTGGCTCAAACGAGAAGGCTTCGATGCGGTGGGAGTGGATGCCTCAGCAATCGCCGTCGAGGTCTGCAAACGCCGGGGCTGCACCAACGTCACCCAAACCGACATCATGACCGCCGAGCGCGATCCCGGACTGCCGCCCTTCGACACGATCACGCTCTTTGGCAACAATGTCGGCATCGCCGGAACGTTCGGGGGCGCGTGCGATCTGTTTCGCAGACTAGCCGGATGGGGCACCCCTGCGACCCGCATCATCGTCACCGGCATCGACATCCGGGCAACCGACAACCCGGTCCACCTCGCCTACCACATCCGCAACATCGAGGCCGGACGGCGGCGGGGTGAGATCGAGATGCGCTTTGCCTACAGGGACCGGATCGGCCCCTGGATCCCGTGGTTCCACCCCGAGCCCTGCGAAGTCGAAGAAATCGCGAACGCGTCGGGTTGGCGCATCGAACACGCCGATGTCCTCGAGAGCGGCTTCTTCTGGACGGTGATGGCGCGGCAGGCGTGACCGGGCGAACCCGGTCCGATCACCTGCCGCCGGGCAACGCGCCTATTCGCCCGCTGTCATCGCTTCCAGAACGATCCGGCTTGCCATTTGCGTCATGGACGGCAACGGCTGGACATAGACGTTGTAGGGATCGCTGTTCAGGCTGATGGCATTCAGGAGATCCTGCCACCCGGTCGAGCCGATATCGTTGTAGGTCAGATCGGTGAGCAGCCAACCGGTCTCGGGATCGACAGCGATCTCCCGATTGAAACGTTCCTTGATCCGATCTGCATAGCGCACGACGACAGCCGTGTTGCGCACGTATTGCGCGGCAATCTGCGTGTCCCTGAGGCAGATATAGTTCTGCAGCGAGCCGACGGCGGCTGGGATCTCAGCGGCATTACCGGCCGAGGGCGCAACGCTTTTGGCATAGGTTTTGTAGCAGGCCTCCGCCGCGGCGAGCAGTTCCTTGCCGCGGGCATCGGTTTCCTCCGCAAGAGCAGGCGCCGTTGAAGCGGCCAGGGTAACGACTGCCGCAGCAATCAGAGAAATTGGCTTGGTCATAAATGTCTCCATAACTGAACACGAACCCTATTCTACCGCATCTGCGTCCCTCAGGCGAGACGGAGTAAAATACGAATTTCGGATCAGAGCGCCGGGTTCAAAAGCGGCGCGATGGAGAAGACGCCCCGGCTTTCGGGATCGACCGTGATCTCGACCGCATGCATGTCCCGCGCGCCGAAAACCTCCACCGCTGTGACGTTCGGCGCTCTCTCGGGAAACGGCCGGAAGACGCGGTGGACATGGCTGTCACCGAAGACCAGCAGCACCGGTTTGCCATAGGCTTGGGCCACGCGTTGCAAGGTACTGCCAAAGCGGGCGAAGCCGGAATGGCGCAGCCAGCGTTCCGAGCCGAACTCGTTAAAGTCGAACTCGAACATGTCGGCATGGATGCCGAGCACGATGGCAGGGGCATCAGCGAACGCCGCGAAGCTCTCCTCAAGCCAAAGGGTCGAGGCCTTGTCGCGGGTGAAGAACTCATCGACGGCGGCGCGGTCACGGATCTCGAAATTGTTGTTCGAGCCGACAACATGCGCGGTGATGAAACCGATGCCCTTGTAGAGGACACGCGCGTTCTCCGGAAAGCCCTGCCAGTCCTGCGTGTCGAGCACGATCGGCGCGCCGCCCAGCGATGTCTTGGGATCGGCGAAGTACGTCTCGCGGATATAGTCGAGCCGGTCCAGCGGGTCGAACCCGCCCGCCTTCTTGCGGTGACAGTCGGTCCATTCATTGTCGCCCGGCGTATAAAGCACCGGCGCCTCGAACGTGTTCATGAAGGCAAGCTGGTCATCGAGCATTTCGTCCGAGCACGGCGTGCCGCCCGACTTGGTGTCACCGATATGCAGGACCAGATCGGGACCGGCCGCGTTGATTGCACCGATGAGGGCCTCGAACGGCGCGTAGACCTCCTCCGGATCGCCATAGGGCATATCCCCGAGGGCGACAAAGCGAAACTCTTCGGCGTCCGCGACCAGCGGGCAGAGGCCGAACATCAGGGCAAAGACGGCTCCGAAGGGTGTGCGCATGGTCTCTCTCCTGCCTCGTGCTCTAGGAGTATACCACAGCTGCGTTACAACCGTTTGACAGCGCTGCGAGATGGGAGAAATGCGGATGGCCTGTAAGCCGGGTTCTGTCCCGCCCTGCCCGAAGACAAGGCATAGATGGCCATTCATCTGGGACCACAGTTGCCTGTGGCCTCGTGCGGTCTACCCGGAGAACGGACCGAAGACGGGCCGCAATGTTCTCCCTATCTGACCTTGCTCCCGGTGGGGCTTGCCGTGCCGCCGCTGTTGCCAGAAGCGCGGTGGGCTCTTACCCCACCGTTTCACCTTTTCCGAGCCGGAGCCCGGTAGTCTCATTTCTGTGGCGCTTTCCCTAGGGTTACCCCCGCCGGGCGTTACCCGGCACCGTGTCTCCGTGGAGCCCGGACTTTCCTCGACACCCGAAGATGCCGCGGCCATCCGGCCATCCGCGCGGTCCCTGTTAGAGGCGCTGCGGTGTGAAGGTCAAGCCTGCGCCATCGGTCCGGGCGCTGTCCCGGGCGAAGACCCGGGACCTCGTCGTGGTGCCGCGAAGAGGTCCCGGATCAGGTCCGGGACCGTGAAGAACTTCACCGGTGCCTCAAACTTCCTCGATGCGGATGGCAACGGGATCGGCCCGGCTGACCGGCAGGGCCGCGATGGCGGCGAGCGCCGTGTCGATGCCGCCGCGCCGGGCGTCATGGGTGACGATCACTACCGGAACGGCATCGTCCCCCTGCCCGTATTGGCGCATACGGTGGATCGAGACCCCGGCCTCTCCGAGGGCCGCGGCAAGGGCTGCCAGAGCGCCCGGCTCGTCCGCCAGCATGAAGCGCAGGTAATAGGGCGCGTGTTCATCGCCATGGGCAAGGCGCGGTGCGGATTTCAGATCCGTTGCAGGCCGCCCGAAGATCGGCGAGCGCACGCCGCGGGCCGCGTCGAGCACGTCCGAGATGATCGCGCTGGCGGTCGCCCCCTCCCCTGCCCCGGGTCCGGTCAGCGAGACCTGACCGACGAAATCACCCTCGATCACGCAGGCATTGGTGACGCCCGGCAGCGCCCCGATGACCGTGTCGGCCGAAACCATGCAGGGGCGCACCCGCTGCTCCAGACCTTCGGGGTGCAGTTTGGCGAGGCCGAGCAGCTTGATAGCAAAGCCCATGTCGCGCGCGGTTTCGATATCATCCGAGGTGATCCGCTCGATCCCTTCGCAGACGACACCGTCGAAATCGATCTGGGTGCCAAAGGCGGTGGAGGCGAGGATCGCCAACTTGTGCGCCGCATCGATGCCGCCAACATCAAAGGTCGGATCGGCCTCGGCGTATCCCAGCGCCTGCGCGTCGGCGAGCACATCGACGTAATCCGCGCCGCGTGCTTCCATCTCGGTCAGGATATAGTTGCAGGTGCCGTTCAGGACGCCAAAGACGCGAGAGACGGCGTTGCCCGCCAACCCCTCGCCCAGCGCCTTCATCACCGGGATGCCGCCGGCAACACCGGCCTCGATGCGCAGCGCGACGCCCTTGGCTTCTGCTGCCGCCGCCATCGCCTGCCCGTGATGAGCGATCAGCGCCTTGTTGGCCGAAACCACGTCCTTGCCGTTCGAGATGGCACTGTCGACGAGGGTTTTCGCAGGCCCGTCCGAGCCGCCGATCACCTCGACCACGCAATCCACGTCATCGCGGGCCGCCAGAGCGGTGGCATCGGGCTCCCACGCATAGGCCGAAAGATCCGCGCCCCGATCCTTGCCTTGCGTTTGCGCAGAAACCGCCGTGATCTCGATCGGCCGCCCGGCCTTGGTGGCCAGCATCGGGCCATGGGCCTGCACCATCTTGACGACGCCGATACCAACGGTGCCAAGCCCGGCGATGCCAAGGCGATAGGGAGCGGTCATGAGGGCCTCCGGTTGATCCGACGCCCCATAGACTGCAAGCGGTGGGACGGGTCAAGGTTCCTTGTCGATCCAACATGCGGCCGTATGCACCAGTGCATCGCGCGGAGTGCGCAGTTCACAAACGATGTCGGACCCCAGACACATCCGGTTGGATCAGATAGGGAGCGCACAGCCATGACATCTCTACCGGGCCACTCGCCCACAGCTATGCGGATTGACCAGCTCCTGACCCGATATCGGGCGTGGGCAGATGATCTGACCTACGATCTGACCATGCGCATTTCAGAATGCGAGCTTGGAGCGGCACGACAGACAACTTTCGGTTCAATCGGCCACACCCTTCAGCATATGTACATTGTCGATGATATCTTCCGGGCGCACGTAGAGGGACGTCCGCATGGCTACACTGCCAGAACAGTCGAGAATCTGCCGCCAGTCAGCCAGATGCGCGCAAGTGCTACCGAGATGAACCAGTGGTGGATCAATCTTTCCGACCAAAGCTCCGAAGCAGATCTGAACAGGCCTCTGACATTCAATCTCATAAATGGCGATGCGTGCACGATGACTCGCCAGGAGATCATCCTACACCTTGTTCAGCACGCGACCTATCACCGGGGTTATGTGGATGACATGATGTACGAGGTTCCGATCACCCCACCCGCGACCGATCTGACTGTGTTCCTGCAGAAGGCTCGTCAAGTGTAGCTCTCAGCGCCTTCTGTCATTGCCACGCGAGGCGGAGTAAGGGGCGCCGATGTCACTCCGCCGCGTCTTTCAACTGTGAGTACTCCGCGAGGATCTCGTCCGACCGGGCCAGCACGCGTTTGATATTGCGGGCGGCCTGCCGGATGCGGTGCTCGTTCTCGACAAGGCCGAGGCGGACGAAGCCCTCGCCGTACTCGCCGAAGCCCACGCCAGGGGAGACGGCGACCTCGGCCTCGCGAAGCAGGATCTTGGAGAACTCCATCGAGCCCAGCGCCGCGAACTCCGGCGGCACCGGCGCCCAGGCGAACATGGTGGCGGGCGGCGCGGGGATGTCCCAACCCGCACGGCTCATGGCATCGACCATCACATCGCGGCGCGCGTGATAGACGCCTCGGATCTCGGCGATACAGTCCTGCGGGCCATCCAATGCGGCGGCGGCAGCCACCTGCACCGGCGTAAACGCGCCATAGTCGAGATAGGATTTGATCCGCGTCAGCGCGTCGATCAGCCTCTCGTTGCCGACCGCGAAGCCCATACGCCAGCCGGGCATGGAGAAGGTTTTCGACAGGGACGTGAACTCGACCGAACACTCCATCGCGCCCGGCACCTGAAGGATCGAGGGCGGCGGCGTGCCATCGAAGTAGACCTCGGCATAGGCGAGATCCGAGAGCACCCAGATGTGATGCTTGCGCGCAAACGCGATCAGCTCGGCATAGAAGTCGAGATCACAGACCTGCGCTGTCGGGTTTGACGGAAAGTTCACAACGATCGCCACGGGCGCGGGCACGGAGTGGCGCACGGCGCGGTCGAGGGCGCGGAAATACGCCTCCGGATCGAAGCGGCCTTCATGCAGCGCCGGGATGTGCCGGAGGGTCCCGCCCGCGATCATGAACCCATAGGGATGGATCGGATAGCTGGGGTTCGGCGCAAGGATCACATCGCCCGGCGCGGTGATCGCCATGGCGAGGTTGGCGAGTCCTTCCTTGGAGCCGAGCGTCGCTACGACGTGGCGGTTCGGATCAAGCTCGACCCCGAAGCGGCGCGCATAGTAACCCGCCTGCGCACGGCGCAAACCGGGGATGCCCTTGGACGCGGAATAACGATGGGTGCGCGGTTTCTGCACCGTCTCGATCAGCTTGTCGACGATGTGGGAGGGCGTATCCATATCCGGATTGCCCATGCCGAAATCGATGATGTCCCGGCCCTCGGCGCGGTACTCGGCCTTCAGCCGATTGACCTCGGCAAAGACGTAAGGCGGCAGACGCTTGATGCGATAGAACTCTTCCGAATGGGGCATGGCGCGGCGGTGCTTCAACTGTTCCGGGTGGGCGCGATGTAGCGATGCGAACGGCGCCTGTCGACCCGGCGGGCGGGTCTGCACAGAAAATCCGGAGCGGGGTGTACCGTTAGTTTCCGCCTGTTCAGTTCGTTTGTGCGGCCTTCGCCTCGCGCCGGTCTGCAAGAGCGCGGGCACGTTCCACACGTTTGAAGATCGCCTCCTCCTCCTCGTCGGAGATGACGGGGCGCGAGGTCTCGGTCGCGCGCACATCGGCCACGACCTGCTGCGAGGTCAGATCGCTCAGCGTTTGTGTCCCCGTCGCAGGATCCGGCACCGCATCGGTATACGCCCCTTGGGGCGGCGCGTCCGGGGTGTCGATCAGCCGGGGATAGGGGGCTGCGGCGACCTCGGGCGATTCCGGCAGGTCATAGCGGCCAAAGAGCTCAACAGACCCGCAAGCGCTCAACACGCCGGCCAGACCCAGCAGCGCGACAAATTGTGCAGTGCAACATAAGGATCTCATATGCGAGACACCATCACGCGAAGTGACGCTCCGTAAAGTCGCCCGAACCCTATATTCGTGCTACGTCTGCGGAACATAAACTGGCCCGCCTGACAAAGCCAGATGCACAGAACCCGAGACCAGCGACAGCTGGGGAGAGACGAAATGGCTGATCCCACACCCGCAGAGGGCAAGTCCGACGACGTACTGGCAGCACGGGTTTCGACCCTGATGGAACGTTCGGCCAAGCTGTGGGCGGAGTCGCTGGACCGCACGGTGGAAAGCGCGGGCAAGAAGCTCAAACCCGATCCGCTGAACACCGCGCCCGCGATGTCCAAACTGGCCAAGGACTACTGGGATCATCCGCAAAAAGCGTTCGAGGCGGCGATGGAGTTCTGGGTCGATCAGGCCGAGGTCTGGTCGCGCATGACCCAGCGCGCCATGGGACAGGATGTCGAGCCCGCGATCACCCCCGAACGCGGAGACCGCCGGTTCAAGGACGAGATGTGGGAGGCCAATCCTGCGTTCGATTATCTCAAGCAATCCTATCTGATGACCGGGCGCTGGCTGCAGTCTCGGCTGGAGGACGCGGACGGGCTGGACCCGCAGGAACTCAAGAAGCTCAAACTGCTGACGCGCAATTTCATCGATGCGGTGTCGCCGACCAACTTTCCCGCGACCAATCCCGAAGTGCTGCGCACGACCATGGAGCAGGACGGAGAGAACCTCGTGCGCGGGATCGAGAACCTGGTTCGCGATCTCGAGCGCGGGCATGGCTCGCTGCTGATCCAGCAGACGGATATGGAGGCGTTCGAGCTGGGCCGGAACATGGGGATCACACCGGGCAAGGTGGTCTTCCAGAACGATGTTTTCCAGTTGGTGCAGTACACGCCGACCACGGAAAAGGTGAATGCGATCCCGCTCCTGATCGTGCCGCCGTGGATCAACAAGTTCTATATTCTCGACCTCAATGAGAAGAAATCGATGATCCAGTGGCTGGTGGCGCAGGGCCATTCGGTCTTTGTGGTGAGTTGGGTCAACCCGCGCGACGAGCATCGGGATGAGACCTGGGAAAGCTATATGCTCAAGGGCGCGCTGACCGCCGTCGAGAAGGTGCTGGAAGAGACCGGGCAGGATCAGACGCATATCGTTGGCTACTGCATCGGGGGCACGCTGGTCGGGACGCTACTGGCTTGGATGGCCGCGAAGAAGGACGACCGGATCGCGTCGGCGACCCTCTTCACCGCGCAGTTCGATTTCTCGGATGCGGGCGAGTTGCAGGCCTTCGTCGACGAAGAGGTGATCGACACGGTCGCGCAGGCCGCCGAAGATCATGGATATCTCGCCGCCGAGAACATGTTCGGTGCGTTCAATTCGCTCCGGTCCTCGGATCTGATCTGGTCGTTCGTTGTGAACAACTATCTGCTGGGCAAGGAGAACTTCCCGTTCGATCTCCTGTATTGGAACTCCGACAGCACCTGCATGCCCGGCAAGGTGCACACCTACTATCTCGACACGTTCTACAACAAGAACATGCTGGCCAAGGGGGAGCTGGAGCTGGGGGGAGAGCGGCTCGATCTCGCGGCAATCAAGGTTCCGGTTTACCACGTGGCAGCGGTCGAGGATCACATTGCACCCGCGCCGAGCGCCTATCGGGCGGCGAAGCTGTTGGGGTCAACAAAGCAGAAGTTCGTGCTCGCCGGATCGGGGCATATTGCTGGGGTCGTGAACCCGCCGGCCGGGGGTAAGTATCAGTACTGGACCCGGGCCGGTATTAAACCAGAAGATCTGGACGCGTGGCGAGAAGGCGCGAAGGAAACGCCGGGATCGTGGTGGCCGGACTGGGATGTCTGGCTCGCGAAACAGTCCAAATCCAAGGTCGCCGCGCGCAAGCCCGGCAAGGTTCTGGGCACGATCGAGGACGCGCCGGGCTCTTTCGTGAGAGACCGCTCTGACGCGCGCTAAAGCCGGGTCTTCGCGCCCGGGTTGGCCCTGCGTCATGAACACACCCTGCGCTAATGCGCACAACTTCGCGTTGCCTTGCTGTGAACACAGTTCCGGGGCAACGCTTTTACCCATTGGAAACAGGGCCAGGGTAGTGTCGGTGTGATCGGCATCAAGCGGCCTATTGTGGAGACGGACCGGGACGGGAGAGACCGCGATGGGATGGGGCAAATATCTGGCGGCAGCCGTGGCTGCGGCGACGATTTTGATGACGAACGGGGCCGAGGCCTGTGAAGCCGGTGACGGCAAGGAACTGTGCAAAACCAAGTCGGGGCACTACCGCATTCTCCTGCCGAGCGGCGCAGGCCCTCACCCGACGGTGGTCTACCTCTACGGCTCGACGGGTCAGAGCGAAGACCTTGTGTCCGCCTACAGCCCGCTTCAACTCCTGGTGCAGCGCGGTTATGCAGTCATTGTTCCAGCAGCCCTGGACGTCTTCTACAACGATCGGAAGTTCAAGGTCCAAGGTGAGGACAGCGGCTGGCACCTGCGCAACGAACGGCGCAAGAACAAGCGCAACGAGACCGCCTTTTTGAAGGAAGTGCTGGCCGATGCCGAGGTGCGCCACCGCATCAACCGCCAGCGCGTGCTTCTAACGGGGCACTCCCGCGGTGCCATGCTCACGTGGGAGATTGCGTGCCACGCGCCCGAGCTTGCGAATGCCTATGCACCGGTTGCGGGGCTATACTTTGGAAAGATGCCACGGACTTGCGAGCGTCCGGTACGCCTTCAGCACACCCATGGACGTGCAGATACCGTTGTGCCGCTCAAGCCCAGCGAGCGGACGAAAGGGTCCACGCCTCTGCCAGACTCGCTGGACCGGATCGGTACTGCTGCAAACTGCACGCATCCCGGAACGAAAAACCGGTTGAAGGAATACGACCGTTCGATCTGGTGGGGCTGCCAAAGCGGTGCATCAGTCGAACTCCTGCTGCATGATGGCGGGCACGCGGCGCCGCTGAGTTGGTACACAGCGGTACTTGACTGGTTCGAGAAAGGCACGCAGAGCGCACCACAGACCGTGCAAGGCGGCACGGCACGCTTTCAAGGCACCTCCACCGCCGGTCAAAGTGGCAGTTTGCTGCGCAAAGGCACGGCCCGTGATAACAGTCGGTTCAAGAAGGCCAAGGTGCCCACAAACTAGGTCCGGCAGATATCAGGGAGACAGCCCATGCGCCTCGACACGAAAACCGCAATCGTCACAGGCGCAGGACAAGGGTTTGGCGAGGGGATCGCACGACGTTTCGCCGAGGAAGGCGCCCACGTTCTGGTCGCCGATCTCAATGGCGAGACCGCAGAAAAGGTCACCGCAGACATCAATGCCGCTCGCCCGGGAGCGGCGCTCGCCCATAAATGCGATGTCTCAGATGGCAGCGCCGTTCAAGGCATGATCGACGCTGTCCTCTCCGCCTGGGGGCATCTTGATATCATCGTCAACAACGCGGGCACGACCCATGTGAACAAGCCCGTGACTGATGTCACGGAGGACGAGTTCGACCGGATCATGAACGTCAACGTCAAGGCGATCTGGCATGCCGCCCGGGCAGGCGTTCCGGCCTTTCGGTCGCGGGGCGGCGGCGTGATCCTCAACGTGGCCTCGACCGCAGGCGTCCGGCCCCGGCCGGGACTGACAGTCTACAACGCATCGAAGGGCGCGGCGATCACCCTGACCCGTTCGATGGCGGTCGAACTGGCGCCCGACAACATCCGCGTTGTGGCGCTGAACCCCGTGGCGGGCGAAACCCCGCTCCTCAAAACCTTCATGGGCGAGGACACGCCAGAGATCCGCGAGAAGTTTCTCGCCACCATCCCGCTTGGCCGGTTCAGTCAGCCCAGCGATATGGGCAACGCGGCGGTGTTTCTCTGCTCCGACGAGGCGGACTTCCTGACCGGCGTCTGTCTTGAGGTCGATGGCGGCCGCTGCGTCTGACGCCCGGAAGTTCTCGCAGAGATACCATCAACGCCGCGCGGTCCCGGACCTGATCCGGGACCTCACCCCGGCCTCATCATTCACGAGATGCCATGCCTGGCATGTCGAATTGCCATTGGACGCCGGGGTCGGTTTCGGCGAACAAGGGGCAGGACATACGGGAAAGAGGCGAACGGAATGAACGGTGCGGAAAGTCTGGTACGCTCGATGCTGGCAAGCGGGGTCGATGTCTGCTTCACCAATCCCGGCACGTCCGAGATGCATTTCGTTGCGGCGCTCGATCAAGTGCCCGGCATGCGCTGTGTGCTGGCGCTCTTCGAAGGGGTCGCGACCGGCGCCGCTGATGGCTACTATCGGATGGCGGGTCGCCCGGCCTCGACGCTGCTGCATCTCGGACCCGGGCTCGCCAATGGTCTGGCCAATCTGCACAACGCCAAAAAGGCCGGATCGGGCGTGGTCAACATCGTGGGCGAGCATGCCACTGCGCACATCGCGCTCGATGCGCCGCTGACCTCGGATATCGAGGGACTGGCCTGGCCAATGTCTCATTGGGTCGAGACCTGCACATCCGCGTCCGAGATCGGCGCGGCAGGCGCACGGGCCGTCGCTGCCGCCATGGCGCCTCCGGGCCAGGTCGCGACGCTGATCCTGCCGGGTGATACCGCGTGGAACCCGGGCGGCGTGGTGGCCGACCCGCTGGGCGTTGCGGCGCGCGAGGTGGTAAGTGACGCCTCTGTCGAGACCGCGGCAAAGGTTCTGGACGGGCCGGAAAGTCTGATCCTGCTCGGCGGAACCGCCCTGACCGAAGAGGGCCTTCTGGCCGCGGGTCGGATTGCCGCAAAGACCGGATGCGGCCTGCTGACGGAATGGTCAAACGCACGGCTCGAGCGCGGCGCGGGGCGGGTTGCGGTCAATCGCATCCCCTACCCTGTCGATCAGGCCCTGGCGGTACTCGCCCCTTACAAGCGCATCGTACTGGCCGGCGCCAAGCCCCCTGTGGCGTTCTTTGCCTATCCGGACAAGCCCGGCGTGTTGACCGCCGAGGATGTCACCTTCACCGACCTCTGCGGGTGGGAAGCAGATGTGGTCGGCGCCCTCAATGCCCTTGGCGAGTGCGTCGATGCAGTGTCCACGGCGCCTGTGGGCGTCGCGGATGCAGAACGCCCCGACATTGTTGACGGCCCGCTGACGCCGGACACAATCGCGCCCGTCCTCGGCGCACTGATCCCGGAGAACGCGATCATCGTCGACGAGTCCGTCACCACGGGGCGGCAGTTCTTTCCTAAAACCGCGGGCGCCCCGCCGCATTCGTGGCTGAACAATCGGGGCGGCTCGATTGGTTATGGGCTACCGGTTGCAATTGGCGCTGCAATCGCCGCGCCGGATCGTAAGGTGATCGCGCTCGAGGGCGATGGCAGCGCGATGTACACAGTGCAGGCGCTCTGGACCATGGCGCGCGAAGAGCTGGACATCACCGTGCTTGTCTTTGCCAACAATACCTACCGGATCCTGCATGGCGAGCTGACCAATGTCGGTGTGCAGAACCCCGGGCCACGAGCGCAGGATATGCTGACGCTGAACCGTCCAAATCTGTCATGGGTCGACCTGGCCCGCGGGCATGGCGTTGAGGCTGAGCGGGTCGAGGACGCGGCAGGACTGGCAAAAGCCCTGCGTGCAGGGCTCGCCAGCCAAGGCCCCTATCTGATCGAACTCGCCATGTGAGGACACATCTGGGGCGCATTCTCATATGCGTTCAGATCAGGCGGCACGCAATGGCGTCGACACTCGTGCGCCGAGTTACCCTCGGGATCGGTCGGCGCACCATTGAGACGGCTCAGAGCAAATCGATGCGGATGCCCTTGTCGCGCCAGTAGACCTTGGCAAGGGTCAGCAGACGCTCGAGCGCGTTGTCACTGGGCGGAGTGAAGTTGTACTTCTGCGAAAGCGCAACGATCGCGGCCTGTGTTTTCGGCCCCACGACACCGTCGACTTCCTGCGCCGGGTCGAACGTTTTCAGGAGCATCTGGCTCGCCCCATCCATCGCGCGCTTGTCGAGGCCGGTCAGAACCTGAGCTGCCTGTTTCGCCGCTTCGGTATCGCGCAGCACGGCGGCCTTGGCCGCCCGCATCGCTGCATCGGCAGGAGTGAACCCGCGCGGCTTCTCGTTGGCAATGATCCAGGCCGCGTTCGCACCACCCCAGGCCATGCCGCCCTCGAGCCCGCGATCATACCATTTGATGGCCTCGGCCACATTCGCGCCGCCACCAATCCGGCCGTTATAGTACATCCGACCGATATTGACCGGCGCGAAAGGATGCCCGCCGTCGGCGGCCTTGGTGTACCACTCCAGCGCCTGGTTCGGGTCAGGCTCGGTGCCACCCAGCCCCTTATCGTAGACGAGACCGAGGTTGTTGAAGCCATAGATGTCGTCCCGCGCCGCAGACTCGCGCAGATATCTCAGGCCGCGCTCGGGTTCGAAATTCTCGTTCTTCTCGTCGAGGAAATAATACCCCAACTCGTTCATCGCGAAGGTATGGCCAAGCTCGAGCGCCTGGCTCAGCAGATCGAACCCGTGGCGCCGCGATGCCTTGGTCCGGCCATGGCGGAGAAGCTGTTTGCCAAGCGCGTGATAGGCATAGGGATCCCCCGCCTCGACGCCCTTTGCATAGAGCTCAAGCGCCTTTTGCGAAACGGCACCGCCGCCCGCGCCGCCCTCGATCGACTCGGCCTCGGCAACCAGATCGCCCAGCGCATGCCAGGCGCGGGTATGGCCGAGATCTCGGGCCTTGGTGAACGCCGCCAGCGCTTCTTCGTATTTGGTATCGGCCTGATAGGCGCGGCCAAGCTGATAGTGGAACCGCCCCGCGGTTGGCGCGATCTGAATGGCCGCTGCGCACGTCGCAATGGCCTGTTCGGGGTCAATTTCGTTCGGATAACGGGTGAGCCCGACGCCCTCTGGATCGAGCCAATCGCCAGCCTCGATATCGCAGGCATCCGGGTTCATCGACAGTGCAAAACCTTGAGTCTCCGCTTCGTTGCGGGTCGTCGTGAAGGTCTCAACGATCGGGTCCGCCGCGGTGTCGCTGTCACCGGGGCGTTGCTCCGGCACATACTCATAGACCAGCGACTTCAGCGCATCGCCCGACAGTGCCTGACCGGCGTAATCGGTGATCCCGTCAGCTGCGGTCTCGAGGATCAGGCGCCCGGTGGCCAGATCCCCGCTGATGGCGATGTTTTCGTTCGCCGCCAGCCCCAGCGCCGAGATCAGCGCGTCGCCCAATTGGATGCGCCGCTCGAGCCGGGCCGAAATGGTCATCGGCTGGCCGGATGCTGCGGCGTTCGCCAGTTGGGCCGCAGGGGCAAACTCGGCGACGATCTTCTGCAACCCGCGCGACTCGCCATAAGGCTGGACGCTTTGCGTGGGCGCGCCGGTCATCCCGAACACGAACGGCTCGACCAGCGTCGAGCTTTCCCAAGGCACCTGCTGGCCTTCGGTCTTGAGATAGACGTCGCGCCGAACCTGTTTGAGGATGGTGCGCATATCCTGGCTCGGATCTGCCGACGCGTTTTGCAGCAGCGATCCGGTGAAGGGGCTGTTCACATCCGTGCCGTCATAGGCCACGGCACCGGGTGACGTCGCATAGGCCAGCAGCGAATTGACCGGGACCGACATGGCATTGAAGCCGGTCTGGGCCTCAAAGAGCGTCGGGTCGATCTCGGTCATCATCTTGGCGTCGGTGAACGGATTGTTCCGGCAACTGTCGAGGATGACCAGTTGCTGACGCGAGCGCGAGCCGAGGATCTGGATAATGCTATCGAGCGTCACCGTCTCGAACGGCGTGTCATAGGCCGACTTCAGCCCGGCATCGACGGGCAGCAGATAGTTCCGCCGACCGATCTGAATGCCATGGCCCGAGAAATAGAAGAGGACATCCGCGTCCGGTCCGATCTCGAAGAGGACGCGGCGCATCAGATCCTCGAAGCCGCGCTTGGTCAGGTCATAGCGCTCTTCAACGCTGAAGCCGTGACCGCGCAGGAACGTCGCCATCGCCTTGGCATCGGCCACCGCGTTCACCAGATCCGGCGCGGTCTCATAATCGCCATTGCCAACAACCACAGCGTAACGGCGCGAGGCCGGGCGATCGATATCGATCGCCCGGGCCTGACTTTGGAAGCTGGCCGCCCCGCGGGTCAGCCAGTCGACACCTGTCGTTGCGTTCTGCGCCGAGGCGAACGCCGGGATAAGGCCGAGCAGAAGGGGCGCAATGGCCCGAGAAACGAAGCGGTTCATATAAAGTCTCCTGAACGCGGCCTCCCGGGCCAGCGGTGAACGGGCGAAGGTCTCGGGTTGGGCGGCTTACCAGCCGCCTCCACCGCCGCCGCCGCCGCCTCCACCG
>CAYYZH010000067.1:0-19798 GCA_964475765.1 uncultured Limibaculum sp. | reverse complement strand
GAACCGGGAGCATCTGATGAGAAGACTGGCCGCAGTGCTGGCGATGCTGGGATTGAGCGCCTGTGATGAACCAACAATCATCACCCATGTCGACAAGCTGGACCATATGAGCGTCAGTGATCTCTGGGCCTTGCAGGACGGGCAGGGCATCCCTGTCGAAATTCACGGCGCCCCGTTCTCGCATGTGACCGATGACGCCTTGGCTGAAGCTTTGCGCCCGCCTGGTGGTAGCGCGCAGGAGGTTCGCTTCTATGCGGTGCCAGCCGGTGTCTGGCAGGGCGGTCATGCTTGGCGTCTGGTGTTGCACTTCAATCCGCAGGGCGCACCGAATGCGTTTCATGACTGCAAGCTCACGGCCGAAGTGCCGACCAACCCGCCGACTTCCTTGGGCTTCACGGTAAATGCCACGTTCTGCAAGGCCGATGCTTGGCAGGCCCATGGATATCTTCAAGCGCTGAAAACCGAGGATGGCGATCTAGAAGGGTTCAGGAACGTGATGCAGGCGCTTATGGCGGAGGTTTTCCGCGAGGGTCCGGATCAGTGACGGTGCACGTCACGGCTCTTGAAAATCCATCTTTGCAGAGCTAGGTACCGCGTCTCTCGGTGGCGGGTGTATAGCTCAGTTGGTAGAGCAGCTGACTCTTAATCAGCGGGTCCTAGGTTCGAGCCCTAGTACACCCACCAAGCCGCCCTCTCCGTTGCGATCTGGCCTGTTTCAATGCTGCCAGAACCGCAATGTGCGATAATCGACCAAAGTCCACAACGGCGTAAAATTCCCCCGGTAAATCAGAGTTAGGTCCAAAATACTGGCTATGCAGCAGGCTTGTTAATGGGGCAGGATCTGTGTGGAAACAGGTCGGGCTGTGCCGCGAGGCCGGTGATCTGGTCTGACGAAAAAGGGAGAGTGCTATGAAAATCATGAAAACAGCCATGGGACTTTTGGGGGGCGTTGCCCTCGCGGCCATTGTGCAAACCGGCGCGGTCGCGGCAGAAACGACGTTGAAACTGCATCATTTTCTGCCGGCGCAGGCCAATGTGCCCAAGCTGATCCTCGATGTCTGGGCAGACAAGGTCGAAGCTGCGTCGGATAACCGGATCAAGGTCGACCGGTTCCCAACCATGCAGCTTGGCGGCAAACCGCCGGAACTGATGGATCAGGCAATCGACGGTGTGGCCGATATCATCTGGACCGTCGTGGGCTACACGCCCGGGCGCTATCCCTCGACCGAGGTTTTTGAGCTGCCCTTCATGATCGATGATGCGCGCGCTGCATCCTGTGCCTACTGGAAGATGTTCCAGCAGCATATGGAGGACGGTGAGTTCAAGGATGTGAAGATCCTCGGCACCTGGGTGCATGGCCCAGGAATGATGCACACCGCGGATCCGGTCGAGACCCCGGCCGATCTGAAAGGCATGAAGATCCGCGGCGGCTCGCGCCTCGTGAACAATCTCCTGACCAAGGCAGGGGCAACCCCGGTCGGGATGCCGGTGCCTGCGGTGCCCGAAGGTCTGTCCAAAGGCGTGATCGACGGCACGACAATCCCGTGGGAAGTCACGACTGCGCTGAAGATCCCCGAGCTGGTGGAAAACCACACCGAATTTGAAGGCAATGCACTTTACACGCTGACCTTCGTGCTGGCCATGAACAAAGAGAAATACGACAGCATGCCCGCCGATCTGCAAAAGATCGTGGACGACAACTCCGGCCTCGATTTCTCGATCTTTGCCGGTGGGACGCAGGCGGATGCCGATGGTCCGGCGCGTGAGTTCGCGGTTGAGAATGGCAACAACATCATCACGGTCAGCGACACGTCGGAATGGCAGGCGCTGGTCGAGCCGATCTATGCCGAGTGGATTGCAGACGTCTCATCCAAGGGCGTCGACGGGCAGGGCCTTGTTGATCAGGCGCGTAGCTTGATGGGCGGTGAGTGCAGCGGCGCTTCGGCGAATTACTGACGAAAACGACCGGGGCCTTGCGCGGCCCCGGTTTCTCCCCGGGGGAGGCCATATGTATCGTGGTGTCGACTGGCTTGCGCGAACCTTCGCGCAGCTTGGCGGTTTGGTTCTGCTCGCGCTCATTTTTCTGACCTGTGCCTCGGTGCTGGGCCGGTCCATCAATACCATGCTGCACAGCGATCTCCTGCAGGGTATTGCCCCCGATCTTGCGGACTGGCTGCTTTCGAGCGGTGTCGGACCGATCAACGGCGACTTTGAAATCGTCGAAGCAGGGATGGCGTTTTCCATTTTCGCGTTCCTGCCGATCTGTCAGCTTCGCGGCGCCCACGCCACGGTCGATATCTTCACTTCTGTTCTCTCTGACGGGGTGAACCGTGTGCTCCGGGCTGCGGCAGAGGGCGTTTTCGCCGCTGTCCTGATCCTGATCGCGGTTCAACTTTACAGCGGGATGCTCTCCAAACTGAGTTCCGGTCAGACGACGTTTCTGCTGGAGTTCCCGGTCTGGTGGGCTTACGCCGCCAGTGTGTTCGCCGCCGTAGCTGCAGCAATGGTCGCGGTCTATGTCGCCGTGGTGCGCGTCCTCGAGATGCTTCGCGGCCATGCGATCCTGCCAGGAGACGGGGAGGCAGGGCATTGAGTGACATCATGATCGGGGTGATGTCGTTCCCGGCCCTGCTTGTCTTGATATTTCTTCGCGTGCCCATCGGGCTCTCCATGTTTGTCGTCGGCTTTGCAGGTCTCGTCTTGGTCACGGGCGAGGCGACGATCCCGCTGGCGCGCCTGAAGTCCGAGACCTACACGACCTTTTCCAACTACTCGCTGTCGATTGTGCCGATGTTCCTCCTGATGGGGCATTTCGCAACGCTTGGCGGGATGAGCCAAGCGCTCTTCAAGGCTGCCGAAAGCTGGCTGGGGCATCGAAAGGGCGGTGTCGCTATGGCGTCCGTCGGCGCCTGCGCGGGGTTTGGCTCGATCTGCGGCTCGTCTTTGGCAACTGCAGCCACCATGAGCCGGGTCGCCCTGCCAGAGATGAAGCGCTATGGCTACTCTGGCGGGTTCTCGACCGCGACCCTGGCTGCGGGCGGTACGCTCGGCATCCTGATCCCGCCCTCTGTGGTTCTCGTGATCTACGCCATCCTGACCGAGCAGAACATCGCCAAGCTTTTCCTTGCGGCTTTCATCCCCGGCATACTGGCCGCACTGGGTTACATGATCGCGATCTCGCTTTACGTGCGGATCCATCCCGGCTCCGCCGGCATCCGCGAGCGCATGGCCTACTTGGATCGGTTTCGCGCGCTCTTTGATGTTTGGCCGGTACTGCTGGTTTTTCTGCTGGTCGTTGGCGGGATCTATCTCGGCTGGTTCACTCCAACCGAAGGGGCTGCCATCGGCGCGTTTGGGACCGGCCTGATCGCGCTGGTCGCGGGCGGACTCACTTGGACCACGCTGCGCGAGAGCTTCGAGGTCACCGCGCGCTCGACCGCCATGATTTTTTTCATCGTGTTGGGCGCTGCGTTCTACAACGGCTTTCTGGCACTCACCCAATTGCCTCAAGAGGCCGCAATATGGGTTGGAGAGAGTGGCCTCAGCCCGTTGCTCATCCTGCTGATCATCCTCGCTTTTTATCTGCTGCTCGGATGTTTCATGGACAGCCTCTCGATGATCCTTTTGACGATCCCGATCTTCTGGCCGATCGTTCAGGAGTTGGATTTCGGGCTGGTCTCGATGGTCGAGCTTCAGTCCGCGCGGCTCTCCGAGCTCGTCGCCAGCGGCAAGGAGATCCCGGCAGCCGTGCTGGTCGAGGCGCAGGGGCTTCTTGCCAGTGGCGAGGCGTTGACGCGGGAGATGACACGGGAGCTTGGTCTGCGCGGCGTCACCAAGGGCGCTCTCAACCGCGTGAACATCGAGCAGACGGCAATCTGGTTCGGGATCCTGATCCTGATCGTCGTCGAGGTCGGCCTGATCACGCCGCCCGTGGGCATGAACCTCTTTGTGATCAATGCTATGGACCGCCAGACCCCGATGGTTCAGACTTACCGAGCGGTGCTTTATTTCGTAGCCACCGACTTGATCCGGGTAGGAATTCTCGTGGCGTTTCCGGTCATCACACTGTTCTTGCTGCCGCTCTGACGGGCTTCAGTCCTTGCCTGTGCTCTCGTGCTTCTTGATCCAGCGCTCGGTGTCCTGAGCCCAATAGACGGCTTTCAGCCCGGCATCTGTGACGTCGCGCCACTGACCCCGCGCCTGATCCACCGCTGCGGAATCGTGTCCGTCAAAGAGGATGGCCGTAACCTCCAAGATTGCCATCTCTGAGGTATCCGCTACGGCATTGTCGATCATGAAAAGGGTCTTCGCGCCGTTTGGCGTCTCGTCACCGGTCGTAAGCCAGATCGGCTGAAGATCGGGATCGGCATCGCCATCCATCCCATGTGGCAGGAAGCTCTGATCCGAATATGTCCAGAGCTGACCGTTCAGGAACTGCAGGCGCTCAGCATGCCCACCACGCACAATGGCCCGCCCGCCGCGCTCCAACGTTCGCTCCAGCATGGTGGGCAACGCACGTTCCAGCGGCGTCCCGGTCAAATGGTAAAAGCGAACCTCGGCCATCCTGGATTTCTGACTGGCCAAGCGGCGAAGATCAAGCGGGCGGTTGACTCCGCCTCAAACCGAATAGGTCTCGTCCAGCGCATAGCCCGCGGCGCGCACCGTGCGGATCGGATCGCGCTGGCCCCGGCGGTTCAGCGCTTTGCGCAGTCGCCCGATATGCACATCCACCGTGCGCAGCTCGACATAAACATCGCGGCCCCAGACAAGATCCAGAAGCTGTTCGCGGCTGTAGACTCGGCCCGGGCGTTGCAGCAGGCAATCGAGCAATCGGAACTCGGTCGGGCCAAGATGTACTTCGCGTTCGGCTCGGCGCACCCGACGTGTCTCGCGATCAAGGATCAGATCGCCAAAGGTCGCGACCTCAGCGGAAATGGTCGGGCGCGAGCGGCGGAGCAACGCCCGGACGCGGGCAATCAGTTCCGGGACCGAGAAAGGCTTGGTCAGATAGTCATCTGCCCCGGTGTCGAGGCCACGGATGCGGTCCGCTTCTTCGCCGCGCGCAGTGAGCATGATCACAGGAATATCGCGCAGATCTGGGCGGGAATGAATACGTCGGCAAATTTCGATGCCCGAAAGACTAGGCAGCATCCAGTCCAGAAGGATCAGATCCGGCGTGTCCTCCTCGATGCTGAGAACCGCATCTTCGCCATCCATGCTGACGTGGACATCGAACCCTTCACGAGAGAGATTGTATTCCAGCAGCGCGGCGAGCGCCTCTTCGTCCTCAACAATCAGGATCTTCGCTTGCATGGTTTACTCTCAGATCAGTCTTCAGTTTCCTGATCAGCGAGACTGTTCCACTCGCTGCTCTTGGGTCTGTCGTCACCCAGCGGTTTTCCTTTGGCGACGAAATAGGTCATCTCGGCGATGAATGTCGCGTGGTCCCCAATGCGTTCGAGGTTCTTCACCACGAACAGAAGCTGGGAGCACAGTCCGATCGTGCGCTGATCCTCCATCATGTAGGTGATCAGCTCACGAAAGATCGAGTTGTGCATCTCGTCGATTTCCACGTCCCGCTTCCAGACGGAGACGGCCAGCGCGGTATCGCGGGCGGTATAGGCATCCAGAACCTCTGCCACGAGGGTCTGCGTCTGCTTGCCCATCCGCGCAATCGAGCCCATGACACGCACTGTGTCGGACTGATTGAGGACCAGCGTGCGCTTTGCGATGTTCTTGGCCAAATCACCGATGCGTTCCAGCGTGGAGGCGATCTTAAGCGCCGCCACCACTTCGCGCAGATCGCTGGCCATCGGCTGGCGCAGCGCCATGATTTCGATGGCGGCTTGTTCAAGGTCCATTTCCATCTGATCGAGCCGACCATCGATGCTGATGACCTTCTTCGCCAGTTCCGAATCCCTGTCCCGCATGGCTTCGATGGCCGAGCCGAGCTGTTCTTCCGCAAGTCCGCCCATTTCCGCGATCCGGGCAGAGATGCCTTTGAGGTCTTCGTCAAAGGCTGTGACGATGTGTTTTGCCAGCACTGCGCGTTCCTCATTTTATCCGGTTGCTTGGTCGGTACCTTGCGGCCCTTATCCGTACCTGCCGGTAATATAGTGTTGCGTCTTTTCGTGATCCGGGTTGGTGAAGATTTTGGTCGTCTCGCCGAACTCCAGCAATTCGCCGAGATGGAAGAAGGCCGTTTGCTGACTGACGCGGGCGGCCTGTTGCATCGAGTGCGTCACGATCACAACCGAGTATGAAGTGCGCAATTCGTCGATCAGTTCCTCGATCTGTGCGGTTGCAATCGGATCGAGGGCCGAGCAGGGCTCGTCCATCAACAAAACCTCGGGCGCCGTTGCGATAGCGCGTGCGATGCAGAGGCGTTGCTGCTGCCCACCCGAAAGACCGGTGCCGGGGCTATCGAGACGGTCTTTCACCTCGTCCCAGATGGCGGCCCGGCGCAGACATTGCTCGACGATCTGGTCGAGATCAGCCTTGGTCCCGGCAAGACCGTGAATCCGGGGGCCATAGGCAACGTTGTCAAAGATCGACTTGGGAAACGGGTTGGGTTTTTGAAACACCATCCCGACCCGGGCGCGCAACTGGACGGGATCAACATCGCGATCATAAATGTTCTGGCCATCCAGCACGATATCACCGGTAACGCGACAAATCTCGATCGTGTCGTTCATCCGGTTCAGACAACGCAAGAAGGTCGACTTTCCGCAGCCGGAGGGGCCGATGAACGCCGTCACTGTGTTCTGGTCAATGTCGACCGACACGTTCTTGATTGCATGGTTGTCTCCGTAGAAGACATCCACATCGCGTGCGGTGATCTTGCAGTCAGCGGCCATTGCTTTCGCTCCGTCAGGCATTACCACCGCCTTTCAAATCGTTTGCGCAGCAGAACTGCAAGCGCGTTCATGAGGATTAGAAACACCAGCAGCACCGTGATCGCCATCGCGGTCTTGCCGTCGAACAGGCGCTCGGACTGGTTGTTCCAGAGGTAAATCAGCGAAGGCAGAACGTTGGCCTTATCCAGCGGATCGCCCGGTGGGTCCTGGATGAAGGCGTTCATGCCGACAATGATCAGGGGCGCGGTTTCCCCCAGAGCCTGCGCCATCGCGATGATGGAGCCCGTCAGGATTCCCGGCATTGCAAGGGGCAGTACATGATGTGTGGCGGTCTGAAGCCGCGACGCACCTAGGCCAAGCGCCGCGTCCCGGATCGAGGGCGGCACCGCCTTGATCGAAGCGCGCGAGGCGATGATGATGGTGGGCAACGACATCAGGGCCAGCACCACGCCGCCAGCGAGCGGGGTCGAACGAGGATCTTCGGTCACCGACTTCAAGAGCCCATCGAACAGCTCCACCCCGAAGAGCTTCACGCCCGAAATCAACACGGTAATGCCCAGTAGGCCAAAAACAATGGATGGAACTGCGGCGAGGTTGTTGATGTTGACCTCGATGAAGTTCGTCAAACGGTTCTTTGGCGCGAACTCCTCAAGGTAGATTGAGGCCATCACCCCGATGGGAAAGGCCAGCAGGAAGGTTACGATCATCGTCCAGAACGAGCCGACCAGCGCGCCCCAGATCCCGGCAAGTTCGGCGTTTGAGCTGTCCGACTGGAACAGGAGCCGCTCGTTGAGACGCTTCTCGATCTTGCCTTCCCGCTCGAAGTTCTCGAGCCACAGAACCTGCCGGTCGTTCAGTTTGCGGCTCGCCTCGGGACGCGCCAGCACAAAGGCCGTCCAGTCCCCTTCATCGGCGGCTATCAGACGTTCCGGCGGATCGATAACAATGCCTGACATGGCATCTGGGCCAAAGCTGCTCACCTTGATCCAGCCGCGATTGACCCTGATCAGTAGGGACGGATCGCGTGAGGTCAGCTCAAAGGTGTTCTGCGGGTCAGTGGCTTCGGTCTCGAGCGCATCAGCCCGGCTGTTGAAGTCATCGCGCGCGGCGCGGAAGACCTCAAGCTGCTCCGCAAGACGCGTCCGCTCAGCCTCTGTCGTGGCATCAGCCAACGCTGCTTCGGTTTCGGTAAATGCACGTTCCTGATCCCTTGCAGTGCGGCGCAGATTGCCGGCCTCGCGGGAGCGGCGCTCCTGCATCAGGAGGCGCATCTGGCCAAGCGACGAAGAGGCGAACACCATCTCGACCTGATTGGGGTCCGTTCCCTTGCGGAGTTCCAACGGGCCTTCGCTTCCGGCATCTTCGAGACGTCCGAAATCCCCCTTGAAGTAAAGCTGCACCTGATCGTCGAGCAGTGCTTCATAGCGGTACGGTCCGCCGATTAGGTCGCGATCCGCTTTGGCAATTCCACCAAGCTCCAGCCCCGCATCGGTCGAGACCAGCGACGAGAGCGCCCGGCGCGTTTTGCGATCGAACTCTCCACCTGCAGCTTCCATCATGGAGTTGCGCACGACCTTATCGAGCTTGGGCAGAAGGCGCGGGTTCGGATCTTCGATCCGCTTCATGTCCCGCTCGCTCAAGTCCATCTGGACGTCGAGCGAAACGTAATACTCGTAGGCCACGCCAAACGTCTTGGTGACGATGGTATAGACCAGGAGGATCAGGGCCGCCGCCGCAATGGCAATGGCAAGGATGCCGTAAAGCTTCAGACGCCATTCAGCCCCATGGCGGCGGGACAACAAAGATCGCGACTCTGGCGCGGTGTGCTTCGCCGAAAGCGCGGTCATATCTATGCCTGCATCTGCCACGGCGAACCTCAGTCGTATTTCTGGCGGTATTTGCTGACGATGCGCAACGCGAACACATTTAGCGCCAGCGTTGCGACGAATAGTGTAAATCCGAGCGTGTAGGCTGGGCCTGCCGCCGTCGATGCTTCCGTGTCGCCAAGGATCAGCATGACGATCTGAACGGTGACGGTTGTGACTTTGTCCAGCGGGTTCCAAGTAAGATTGGCGCTTTGACCGACCGCCATGACAACGATCATGGTCTCGCCAACAGCCCGGCTGATCCCAAGCAAAACAGCCGAGACGATGCCGGGCAGGGCCGCCGGCAGAACCACTTTCATGACGGTTTCGGACCGCGTGGCCCCAAGTCCGAACGAGCCGTCGCGCAGTGCCTGTGGAACCGCGTTGATGACGTCATCCGAAAGCGACGAGATGAAGGGAATGATCATGATGCCCATCACAACGCCCGCGGCGAGTGCGCTTTCGGCCTGTACCGTCAACCCGAGCGAGCCGCCAAACGAGACGAGGGCAGGGGCGACCGTTATGGCCGCGAAGAAGCCGTAGACCACGGTCGGAATGCCCGCCAGGATCTCCAGCATTGGTTTTGCCCAGGCGCGAACCATCGGTGATGCGAATTCCGAGAGGTAGATCGCGGCAAAGAGACCAACGGGCACGGCCACCAGCATCGCGATAACGGTGATCATCAGAGTCCCGGCAAAGAGCGGGATCGCGCCGACCTTGTCCGCGGAGATCGAGCCTTCGTGCACCCCCGAAAGCGGGCTCCATGTCGTGCCGAATAGGAACGCATCGACGCGCCAGTCGATTCCGGAGAAGAAGTTCAGCGTCTCGCCGATCAGAGAGAGCAGGATGCCGATGGTGGTCAGGATCGCGACGGCGGCGGTGAACATAAGCCCCCGGCGCATGAGCCGCTCGGCCCGGTTGCGCGCCCGAAACCCCGGTTTGATCTGGCGAAGTGTGGTGTAGGCAGCACCGAGCGCCGCAAGGATTGAGACGATCGCGATGGCCCAGATCCGCTGCCCATCGATGCGCAGGAACGTCTCGGCCAGAGCTTCACGCAGTGCATCCGTTTTCGATGCGATTGTGCCCGTTGCAATGGCCCGAGCATCCGAGAGCGCGGTGTCGGCCTTCAGGCCGGTCAGATCTGGTGCAAGCTCAGTTAATGTTGCGCGCATCTGGCTGCCAACGAGGGTCGAGCCGATGATGTTGACAAGGATGTAAGCGCCCAGCCCGAACATCAACACGCGCAATAGCATGTAAAGCCCGTGATAGCCTGGACGTGAATGCAGTGACGAAAGGTTGCCGTCAGCCACCAAAACGGCCCGCGACCGGGCGAGTGCAAACCCGCCGATGGCGATCACCACGATCCCTAAAAGTGTCAGAGGCAGCATGGGGTGGCTCCGCTGTCCTGCATCGGCGTTCCTCTAGAAGGCGGGAGAACTTCGAGCTTCAGACCGCCGAGCGGCCCCAAGTGATCCACGGGGACCCGTGGCCCCCGCGGGTGCGTCGTGGGCTTACTTGAGCCCGGCTTCCGTCAGCGTTGACTGTTCAAGCACGCTGTCGGCGTTGTCCGCATGAGTATCTTCTGGAAGCGGGATCAGACCCTTTTCCGTCAGATAGCCGTCTTCGCCCGATGCGGCCTCGGAGACGAACTCTTCTGCATACTCCAGAACCCCGGGGATCACGCCGATATGCGCCTTCTTGATGTAGAAGAACATGGTACGCGAGACGGGGTAGTCACCCGATGCGATGTTCTCGAAGGTCGGCTCTACGCCGCCAACAGTCGATCCCTTGAGCTTGTCAGCATTCTGGTCGAGAAACGAGAAGCCAAACACGCCAAGCGCATTGGTGTTGGCCTGCAGCTTCGAGACGATCAGGTTGTCATTCTCGCCGGCGTCGACATAAGCGCCGTCATCGCGGATCTCGACTTTCTTGCAGACGTCCTTTTCCAGTCCGGCTGCCTGACAGCCTTTCTGGATGGCCAGTTCTTCGAACGCGTCACGGGTGCCAGACGACGGCGGCGGCCCGAGAACTTCGATCTTGGTTGCGGGCAGCGATGGATCGATCTGGTTCCAGGTTGTCGGCTCACCCTGGCCCTTTGCCAAGGCCTTAAAGAGGATCTCGCGGGTCAGCGTAAAGGTGGGCGCGTCGGTCGCGTTCGCGATGACGATGCCGTCAAAGCCAACTTGTGCTTCGATAATGTCGGTGACGCCGTTTTCCTGGCAGAGCTTGTATTCCTTGGCTTTGATCCGACGCGATGCGTTCGTCACATCTGGCGTGTCGGTGCCGACGCCCGAGCAGAAGAGCTTAAGGCCGCCGCCCGAACCAGTCGATTCAACGACCGGTGTCGGACTGCCAGTCGATTTGGCAAAGGCTTCAGCGACTGCCGTTGAGAACGGAAAGACTGTCGACGAACCGACAATCTTGATCTGGTCGCGCGCTATGGCCTGCCCGGCAAGAGCGACGGCGGCAAGTGCGGCGGCTGCCGCAAGTGTGGTGGACTTTTTCACGATCCGACTCCGATTTTGATGGGATGTCCAATGTCAACGGCGCACGAGGTGCGGTATCGGACAGCAGAGACATCGAGTTTTGGACCGGTCGATGTATCCTGACGTCCAATCATGAGTTTCGCTGTCGCCTCTCGCTGTCGCCACTTGCGGCGTTGAGCGAGACCCAACCTAAACCCGCTCACGCAAGCTTTTACGACCAATACGTGTCAGTTTGACGACAGATCAAAATATTGAAAATAATAAAGAAATTCGCTTCATTGAAAAGTCGGAGGGGGTTTTGCCGATTCCAGCTCACTTCAACTCAGCAGGTTCGCTCTCGCGGATCACGGTGTTGTCGTGTGCTGCCGTCCGACGGAGCCAGACCGTGAACGCTGAGCCTTCTCCGGGGGCGCTCCTGATCTCGAGACGGCCGCGATGGCGGTTCACGATATGCTTCACGATCGCCAGGCCAAGGCCTGTGCCACCCTTCTCCCTCGAGCTTGCAACCGAAACCCTGTAGAACCGTTCGGTCAGACGGGGAATATGCTCGGGGTCAATGCCGGGGCCACGATCTTGCACGGTGACCCCGACGAGGTGCGGGTGCGCTTCGGACGGTGAAGAGAGACCAATCAGTACCTCCTTGCCCGATGCTCCGTATCTGATCGCATTCTCGATCAGGTTCTGGAAGATCTGGGCGAGTTCATCCCGGTCGCCGATCACCGTTGGAGACGTGTCGGGCGTGAGGACTTTCAGGTCTACACCTGCATCTGCCGCCATCGGACTCAGGATGTCGACCACCTCATGGATGACCGCGAACAGGTCTTGCGGGTCTTCAGGCTCGACTCTCTCGTTCAACTCGATCCGATTAAGCGACAGAAGGTCATTGACGAGACGCGTCATGCGGCTGCTTTGCGAGAACAAGATCTTCAGGAACCGCTCAGTGGCCTCCGGATCCTCGCGCGCATGGCCCTGAAGCGTCTCGACGGTAGCGGAGATCGCAGCGAGCGGCGTCTTGAGTTCGTGACTTGCATTGGCCACGAAATCGCGGTGGAGCGCGCCGGTCTTGCGATAGCGGGTTTGATCTTCAATCAGCACCAGAATGCTGGGAACACCTCTTGCCTGGCCCGGCACCTTCGCGATGCGGCTCACATGGGCGACAAGATGCGCTTCTGTTTGCCGGGTCAGCGAAAGTTCGGTTTGCCCGTCTGGTTTGCCACTCTGGACCTGTTCGATCAGATCCAGAAGCCGCCGCTTGCGCAACGTGGCGACAGGCAGACCAGACGCTTCCGGCACCCCGAAAATGCGCTTGGCTTGCTGATTGATGGTGTGGATGGTCCCGTCTTCATGGATCGTAAAAGCGCCGAACGGCACGGCCTGAACCATCTGCGCAATCAACCTTTGCCCATGGGTCGCAGGATCCAAAGTTCTGGACGGCAGTCTGCCACCCGGCGCTGCATCGATGTCCTCGTCCGCGATCCAGATCAACACGCTAGCCGCAGCGCCCAAGGCTGCCGCCACGATCGTAAGGTAGGGCTCTGCCCACACCCAATGCGCGATGCAGCCTGATGCAGCGACGGCGATGATGGCCACTAAAGCGGAATTGAACGATTTGCGAGCCATATTCTCCCGACGCTGCTTCACGCTTGTGGGGCACGTGCGCGAAGTCGGCACGTGCCCGTAAGCCCTCGAGCTTATATGTTGTCAAAGGACCAACTGGAATTGCCGTCATGGAAAATTAATATTACTGGAACAGTGAGTGGGGTTGGATCTGGAATGCAGGCAGGTACCAAATGATACGCTATGCGTTGAAATGTGCGAAAGGGCACGCCTTCGACTCGTGGTTTCGCGATTCTGCGGCGTTTGACACCCTGCTCAAAGCCAAACAGGTCAGTTGTGCCATATGTGGAAGCACCAAAGTCGAAAAGATGATTATGGCGCCCGCGGTTGGTGGACAGACGGCCAGTGATGGGCCATCTGACCGGGAAACTGCACCCGATCTCAGTACGCCTACCTCTCCTGCGGAGCAGGCACTGCGTAAGCTGCACGATCATGTTCGGGATAATTCGGACTATGTCGGGGCCGAGTTTGCAGACGAGGCGCGCAAGATCCATCTCGGCGAAGCGGACGCCCGTTCGATCTGGGGTGAGGCGTCAAAGGAAGATGCCAAGAGCCTGAAGGATGAGGGCATCCCAGTGGCGCCGCTGCCGTGGATGAAACGTAGGACCGACTGATCCCGGCCTAGTCTTCGGGCACTTCACTCTGCTGTTGGCGCCGTGCATGTAGGGCAGAGGCAGGCGCTAGAAGTAGCATGATCTTCCATGCGTTGAAGCCGCGATTGAATTCGGTCACCGGGTCTCCAAGGCCCAACATACCGGCCATCTGAGCCCCGATCCAGACAACACCTGCACCAAGGCTCAGCGCAAGGCCGGTCCCCAGGATGACCCCGGCTGTTCCCCCGATCCGATGCACGATCAGCCGTGGCACCAGCCAACCGATTGCGATGACTGCGACAATGGAGAAGGCAAAGATCATCCGGTTCACCAAAAGTCATTGGGGTAGTTTTCCCGGGTTTTACACAGGGACTCCACGTCAGTTCTGTGGATAGTTCCGACAAACATCTCCGCCGTTAAGTCATTCACAGCTTTGCCCCCCAGCTTGACCGCGTTTCTGTGGATAGACCGCGTGCCATAGCCTCAACGCGGCGGGGCGAGCCGGGGCGCAGCGGCGATCGCGAATGGGCCGATGCGCAGCTTGCCAGCCGAGAGCCCAAGCGGCAGCGCGAGATCATCGCCGCTGCCTGCCAGTGCGGTGACGAACTCGACTGCCCGCGTGATGGTTCTGGCGTTGCTGCGATCGATAAGGCCAGAGCTGACCGCCAGCCGGACCATCTGACGCCACTCGCGCGCTTCAATCTCGATTTCACCATCGGGAAAACCGTCGTCATCGACGACGAAGCTGCCCTTGACGACCAATCGCATGTCGCCCCATTCGAACCCAGCCTCGCGGATCGTCGCGGCCCGCATCCAAAGCCGCCCCTGCTCGACCACATTGCGGTCCAGCGGCTGATCGAAGGCAGCATGGCCCAACACCGTCACCGCATCGACCGAAGGCTTCAACCATCCCGTCGGGTCGATCCGGGAAATCAACTGTTTAGGTAGCTTCACGGCTTGCGCCTTGAGTCGCAGGTCATAGCTGTTGGGCGGCGCAAGATCCTCGGGCCGCTCCGCGATGCGGCTGTCCACATGCTTGGCCGAGGCTTTCCAACCAGATTGCGCGGAAATGGTCAGGTTCTCGATCTCGCCCGAGGTCTCACGCAGTTCCATAGATGGACCGGGTCGCAAATCCATCAAGCTCGTCATGCTGGACGCGGCGATGTCGATCCGCTCTCCGGGCACAGCAAGGGTCTGTTTGCCGGGCCAGGTGAGCGCGATGCGTGTCGGCTTGAATGCCTTGCTGTCGGCGGTCAATCCTGGGGCGGACCACGACCATCCCGCCTTTGGATCGGCTAGGCGCACCTCGCTTGCGACCATGTTGAAACTTAGCGGAAATCCCGTGACCTCGACCGCACTGGCCTCGGCCTGCCAGCCGCGTTCGCGCTGGTTCTCCAGCCACGCGTCGATCCCGGCTTCCTGACCTTTTGCACCCAGAAACCACCAGATGCTCCAGCCCGCGCATGCCACGAAGGCCAGCATGATCAGCAGTTTACCCAGTCGCCACACGGCCCAAGCCTCCTTGCACCCCAATCCCGGTGTCTCTATGGGGAGATATGCGGGAAGGAGACAGCATGCAACGCGCCGATTACTGGGTCTTTGGCTACGGTTCGCTGATGTGGAAGCCCGGTTTCGACTTCGTTGAGCGGCGGCTGGCGCGGCTGGAGGGATTCAAGCGGAAGTTTGTCCTCGCCTCCTGGCACTATCGTGGCACGCGTGAGCTGCCTGGGTTGGTACTCGGTCTGGACTGGGCGCCGGGCGCGGTTTGTACGGGTGTTGCATTCCGGATCGATGCGGATGCCGAAGCTGATGTGCGCGTCTACCTCGCCGAGCGAGAACTCGTTTCCTATGCCTATTTCGAGACCGTCTATCCTCTGACACTATTGGGCGATGGGGGGGACGAGGACAGGACTTGCGATGCGGTCTGCTATGTTGTTGATCGTACCCATGACCAGTATGCGGGCGGTTTGTCCCTGGAGACGCAAGCCGATGCCATCGTAGCGGCCTCTGGCACTTCCGGCCCAAACGTCGACTATCTGCTGAGTACGGCTGAGAAGCTGGCGGAGTTGGGCATCGAGGACGATGAGGTGGCGGCGCTTGTCACCCTTGTTGAGCAGCGCCGCGCCGCATGAGTGAGCAAGGCGAACATCCCGGGCATCTTTATTATGTTGCGGGCGTCACCCAGCAGGCGGGTGCGCTCGGCTGGATGCAGGACGAAGGCGCACTGAAGTTTGCGATAGTCACCTCCCGGCGCACCGGTCGGTGGGTATTTCCCAAAGGCGGGATCGATGCCGGGAAGACGCCGGCGGAGACTGCCAAGAATGAGATTTTCGAGGAGGCGGGAGTCATCGGAGAGGCCGGGACCGAGCCGGTCGGATCTTACCGAACAGCCAAGATCCGACCGCCGCTGATCTGGACGGTCGAAGTCGCGCTCTATCCCGTCGAGATTGCGCAGGTCCTGCCGGAATGGCAGGAGATGAACCAACGAGAGCGGCGGTTTGTCGGTCTCGAGAAGGCGCGGGAACTGCTCTCCCAGCCCGAGATGGCCGATTTGGCTGAGCGGTTCGCGGCCAGCCGGTTGACCGACGTAGACTAGGCCGTTTCGAGCGACCCGTTCAGACAGTAATCTAGGATCTGCACGACCTGCTCCGGTGTCTCTGCAACGGCCTGAGCCGCTTCGTCGACTTCTTTCAGGGCGTGCTGATGGTCGGCCCCGTGCAGGATCACGAGGGCCTTGCCCAAGGCTGCTGCATAGCCCGCATCGAACGCGGCGTTCCACTGTTTGTACTTCTCGCCAAACCGAACGACGACGACGTCTGCCTTCTCGATCATCGTGCGGGTACGGATCGCATTAACTCCAGCGCCCTTGCGGTCATGCCAGAACTTGTCTTGCTCCTGCCCGAGGATCGAAACCCCGCAATCGTCAGACGCACCATGATCCGTGACCGGCGCCGAAAACGCGATGTCGAGTTTTTTCGCCTGCGCGCCGTCGATAATGCGCTCACGCCAGTCCGTGTGGATCTCACCGCTTAAGTAAACCGACCAAGTCATCGCATAGCCTCCATCCAATCAGGTATGAGGCGGACTTAGCCTGCCGGGGCGGGGATGTGAAGCTTTGCGCTAAGGCATCAGGCGACAAGCGGCTGAGGAGATTGATCATGATCCGAGCTTGCGCCGTCATCGAGCCCCGTGAGGAGATGCGGTCCCGCGCATCCCATCCCGTCCGCCTGCGTCAGGCGGGCGCCATCAGCGACACCCAGTGCAAAGCGTTCGAGCAGCCGCCAGGGCCGACCACCGCCCGGGTTGCCCATCAGCGCCAGATCGTTGACGATCTGTTGGTGGCAGAGGATCGGGCTAAGAATGGGTCTGAGATCGGTGACGACCTGATGTGCCGCGCTCGGCTCCAGCCGGTCTGTCAGCGGTACCTCGAAGTTCGCTGGAGTGCGCGCCGGGCTACCGGTGTTGCCGCCTGAGACAAAGGGCATAGCAGCCCGGGAAAGGCGCGACATCAAGCTGACAGCCTCTGACGACGGTTTGGACAGGACCAGCGCGACCTTCCCGTCGGCAATGCCAAGCTCCATCACCGGCAAGGTCACAGCCGAGCTGCGGGCCGCCGTTTCGTCGAGCACGTCATGCAGAAGCCAGAGACTTTGGTCGCGCTCCAGTTTGAAGGGAGCGACGAGATTGGCGTGGATCCCGTGCAGCGCCACAGACCCGAGGGTCTGGCGTTGTTGGCGGGCAAGTTCGCGCACCTCGGGGTCACTTTCCACACCGCCGCGGTCGGCGCACCAACCGGTCCAGCCTGCACCGAACCGGGCCAGAGCGTTACCTTGGCGTGGAACCCAATGGATCGCGTATTCCTCATATACGTTATGCATAGCCAAGCCCCCTGGTTGTGTGTCGTTGAGCTGTGGATAACCGAATCAGATGCAGCGGTGATGTAGCGATTGCTACATTTGGTGAACTAATGTTCCGCGGCGCAGTTCTGGCTCCCCGCAGGTTTTCCTCTGGTGCCAGACGCGAGGACTTGAACTTGGCTAAAAGCCGGTCACTATCGTTCTTATCCCGCCATCGCACTTGCCGGAGCGCCGCATGACCGCCTGCACGGAGATATCGCTGTGACGACGCTGCCCGAAAGTACGGAGCGCAAGCTCGGTCTTGTCATAGATCTCGACATATGTGTCGGCTGCCATGCCTGCGCTGTGAACTGCAAAGAGTGGAACACTGGCGGATATGGCGCGGCGCTTTCGGATCAGGATGCCTATGGTGCGGATCCGACAGGGACTTGGCTGAACCGTATTCATACGTTCGAGGTCGAGCCGCATGATGGTCCAGCCCAGATCGTGCACTTTCCGCGATCGTGCCTCCATTGCGAGGATGCCCCGTGCGTTACGGTCTGCCCCACAGGAGCGTCGTACAAGCGGGTCGAGGACGGCATCGTTCTGGTCAATGAGGACCATTGTATGGGCTGCGGGCTCTGTGCCTGGGCCTGTCCCTATGGCGCGCGCGAGATGGACGCCAAGGCAGGGGTGATGAAGAAATGCACCCTTTGCGTCGATCGGATCTATAACGAGAACCTGCCCGAAGAAGACCGCGAGCCCGCCTGTGTGCGGACATGCCCGGCAAATGCGCGCCATTTCGGCGATCTCGGTGATCCGGACAGCGCCGTCAGCCAGATGGTCTCCGAACGCGGCGGTCTGGATCTGATGCCAGAGCAGAATACCAAGCCGGTCAACAAATACCTGCCGCCTCGCGCGAAAGACCGCGCTGTGCCAGGGCCGGATCTGGCGGCGCTGGCCGAACCGGAGGCCAAGGGTTTTCTCGGCTGGCTCGACCGTGCTTTGGAGAAGATCTGATGCACCCCGCACCGTCGCTGATCGTCTTTACCGTACTGACAGGTTTGGGGCTGGGCATGGTCGCCTGGATGGGGCTGGGTCTTGGCTCGGAAAGCCATCTCTTCGGTTGGATCGCAGGGCCGCTGGCCCTCGCGGTGACCGGGATCGGTGGTGTTGCCTCAATCGGCCATCTGGCCAATCCCGGCAACGCATGGCGGGCCTTTAGCCAGTGGCGATCGTCCTGGCTCAGCCGCGAGGCTTGTTTGATGGTAGCGACCAAGATTTGCTTCGTCATCTACCTCGCATTCTGGTTGCTGCTCGATATCAGAATCTGGCCCTTGGGATGGATCACGGCGGGCCTGGCCGTTGCGACGGTCTACGCAACCTCGATGATCTATGCCCAACTGCGCACTGTGCCGCGCTGGTCGGCGACCCCAACCCCTCATCTCTTCATTGCGCTGTCGATGTCTGGCGGTGTCCTGGCAGGCAGTGCCGTCAAGGGCCTGATAGGGTTGGACGTGCCCATCGAGTACGTCCTGATCTGGTTTGTGATGGCCGCCGCGGTGACAGTCTGGTGGCAGACACAGGCCGCGGGCGCACGGCGTGGCCACGATGGCTCGTCGATGGAAACTGCAACCGGTCTGGCGGGTCTGGGGCAAGTTCGACTGTTTGAGCCGCCGCATACCGGTTCGAACTATTTGCTCAAGGAAATGGCGTTCGAAGTCGGGCGCGCCCGTGCGTTCCAACTTCGCAAGCTAGGTGCCTTTGCGGGGTTCCTCATCCCGCTGGTGCTGATCATTCTGGCGCTGGGTCTCGGGGCCTGGGTGCTGATGCTAGCGTTGATCTGCCATGTCGCTGGGATGGTTTTCCTGCGATGGCTTTTCTTTGCCGAAGCTGAGCATGTCCAAGCGCTTTACTACGGGCACAAATAGCCCGGTATCGGCAGCGACGACGAACCAGATCCAAATCTGATGATGACAAGGGGCCGGACCCCCGGTATAGGCCGAGCGACTTCAGGCACGCGAGGACTGTCATGCCCAAGATCAACGGGAACGAAATTCGCCGTGGCAACATCATCGAGCACAATGGCGGGCTCTGGGTTGCCGTGAAGACTGACCATGTGAAGCCCGGCAAGGGCGGCGCATTTGCGCAGGTCGAGTTGAAGAACCTGCGCAATGGCTCCAAGCTGAATGAGCGCTTTCGCTCTGCCGACAAGGTCGAGCGTGTGCGGCTCGAGCAGAAGGACCAGCAGTTCCTCTACGAAAGTGATGGGATGCTGAACTTCATGGATGCCGAGACCTACGAGCAGATCGCGCTGCCTGCCGATATTTTGGGTGATGCCCGCCCATTCCTGCAGGACGGCATGACCGTGCAGATCGAATATTACGAGTCCGAGGCGCTTTCGGCAGCTTTGCCGGAGAAAGTCACCTGCGAGATCACCGAGACCGAACCGGTGGTCAAAGGGCAGACGGCGGCGAACTCGTTTAAACCGGCAGTTCTCGACAACGGCGTGCGCATCATGTTCCTCCCTTTGTCGAGCAGGGG
>CAYYZH010000066.1:0-19943 GCA_964475765.1 uncultured Limibaculum sp. | reverse complement strand
GTCTTCATGCCCGAGCCGCACATCTTGTTGACGGTCGTGCAGGGCACATCTTCGGGCAATCCCGCCCCAAACGAGGCTTGCCGTGCCGGGGCCTGACCCTGACCTGCGGGCAGCACGCAGCCCATCAGGACCTCGTCGACCGTGTTTGCCGCGACGCCGGCGCGCTCCAGAGCGGCCTTGATCGCAACAGCGCCGAGCTCACTGGCTGTGGCCCCGCCAAGCTCACCTTGAAACCCGCCCATCGGGGTGCGCGCGGCGCCGACGATCACGACTTGGTCCGACATCTGGGGGTCTCCTTCCGGGCTGATCGAAGAAACTTCACGAATTGAACGCTTGTTCACTTAATCGCAAAATGCCCGGAACGCGCGCGGGGCGCAAGTGATTCCGGCTGCGGCGCGTTCAGCGGACTACAGCACCGCGCCCGGGTTCATGATCCCCGCCGGATCGAGCGCGGCTTTGATCGCGCGCATCGCGGCCAGTTTGGCAGGATCGCCGTACTTCACCAGATCCTCGCGCTTGAACCGTCCGATCCCATGCTCGGCGCTCACCGATCCGCCATGGGCCGCGACAAGATCGTGGATGGCGGCTTTGATTTCGGCCCGCCGGTTGGTGAACTCATCACGCCGCCGCCCTTCCGGCGGGAAGACGTTGTAATGGAGGTTGCCGTCGCCAAGATGGCCAAAGCAGTTGGTCCGAAATTCCGGATCGAGCTTTGCGACCGTCGCGGCCCCTTCCTCGATGAACTGCGCGATCCGGCTGACCGGCACCGACAGATCGTGGTTCGATACCGCACCGACCTTGCGATTGCACTCCGGGATGGTCTCGCGGATCCACCACATGTTGGTGCGCTGTGCTTCGGACGAGGCAAGCACACCGTCGCTTGCCAATCCCATCTCGAAGACGTCCGTCAGCGCCGTCTCGACCCGGTCCTGCAACCCGCCATCGCCGGGGCCAATCACTTCGATCAGCACCCGCCACGGTGGATCGCCGTCGAGCGGGTCCTGAGCTTCGGGAAAGTACTGCCGGATAAAGCCAAGACCCACGCCGCTGATCAGCTCGAACGCCGTGATCTGATCGCCCAGCCGGTCCTGCAGCGCCCTGAGCAGGGTAACAGCCGAGGCCGGGTCTTTGACCACCAGCATGCCGGTCACGACAGCACCGGGCTGGGGGTAGAGCTTGAGGGCAGCCGCCGTGATCACGCCGAGCGTGCCCTCCGCCCCGATCAGAAGATGGCGCAGATCGTATCCGGTATTGTCCTTGCGTAGCGTTTTCAGCCCGTGCAGGACCTCACCGTTCGGCAGCACGGCCTCGATGCCGAGACAAAGATCGCGGGCATTGCCATAACGCAGGACCTGCACCCCGCCCGCATTGGTCGAGAGGTTGCCGCCGATCCGGCACGACCCTTCTGCGGCGAGCGACAGGGGAAAGAGCCGCCCGGCCTCCTCCGCCGCGTTCTGGACATCCGCGAGGATCACACCTGCCTCGGCGATCAGGGCGTTCTCTTCGGGGATCACGTCGCGAATGCGGGTCATACGGTCGAGCGACAGGACCACCGGCAGCGGTCCTTCGGCGACGATCTGCCCGCCGACAAGCCCGGTGCCCCCGCCATGGGGCACAACGCCGATCCGCTGCTTGGCGCAGTATCGAATGATCTCGGCAACCGTATCCGTCGTGTCAGGGCGTACCACCAACGCCGCGCGCCCCTGCTCGATATCCCGCGGGTCAGACAGATAAGGCGCGGCATCTGCATCAGAGCGCACGCCCGCCTCACCGGCAATGCGGCTGAGGACGTCGAGATCATCGGAGTTGGGATCGCGCAGCGTAGCCATTGGAAGGAGAGTCTAGCAGCGCCAACGCCCATGTCGAGCGTCGAAGCGGGCGATCACCAGACTTCACGACCGAGCGCATTGCCGCGAGCAGGCGTTGGCTCCACGCCGCACAGGCAACATCTTCAGCGGGCGAGGGTCGCAAATGCAGGGGAAGACACATGAAAATCGCAGTTCTCACAACGCTCTCGCTCTTTGTTCTGGCGAGTTGCGGGCAGACCATTCAGGCCCGCTGCGCTGCCAAGCATGAAGGTGATACGGCCGCGGCAGCCAAGTGCGTCAAGATCGTGGAGAACCGGATCCTGACCAACCCCGGTTCGGCCTTTGCCAAAAACCAACGTGGCGGGCCGGGCTGACCCCGAAGGCTATCGCGGAGCCGCGGCGCGTCCGAGCCTGTCATTGATCGCAATGCCAAGCCCGCGATTGGGAACTGGGGCCACCGCGATCACCTTGCCATCGGCCCTGGCATCGAGGGCACGTAGGTGACCGAAGAGGTTCGCCGCCGCTTCTGTCAGGTCCTCGGTTGGAGAGAGGTTGAGGTCAGCATCTCCGGGGCCGAAGCCGAGAAACAGCTCGCCTTGGCGCGGCGCATCGGCATTGAGGCGGACCGGCGCGGTGGGCGCGTAATGGCTCGCCAATTGGCCGGGCGCGGTGATCTCTGACCCGGCCTCGCCGAGCGTCAGGCCGAGCAAGACCTCGATGTCCTCACGCGTCACCCCGCCGGGACGCAGCAGGGTTGGTGTTTCCCCCGTCAGCCCGATGATCGTTGATTCCAGTCCAACGGCGCAGGGTCCAGCGTCTACGACCGCGTCGATCTTGCCATGGAGCCCCTCCCAGACATGATCCGCCGTGGTCGGACTGATCCGGCCGGATGGGTTGGCGGATGGCGCCGCGATCGGGCGGTCTGCCGCCCTCAGCAAGGCATGCGCCGTGGGATGTGCAGGCACTCGCACAGCGAGCGTGTCCAGACCCGCCGTCACCAGATCCGCGATCCCGGACCCGGCACGCATCTCACCCACCAAAGTCAGAGGGCCGGGCCAGAACGCCTGCGCCAGTTTTTCTCCTGCCTCGGTCAGCTCGATCAGATCTCGCGCGGCGGCGAGGTCAGGCACATGGACGATCAGCGGATTGAAACTGGGCCGGCCCTTGGCCTCGAAGATCCCCGCAACGGCCTTGGCGTGCGTCGCATCACCGCCCAGCCCATAGACGGTCTCGGTCGGGAAAGCGACGAGGCCGCCGCCGCGCAGGATCCCTGCTGCCCGCGTGATGTCCTCGGCGGATGCGCCCAGACGCAAGGTATCGCGCCCCTGCGTCATCACGCAGCGGATTTCCCGGGAGGCGGGTCTTGCATCATCGGGTGTCGTTGCCTTACGTCCACGTCAAGCCCTTTGCCCAAGCTCTTTGCCAAACCGACGGCGTCGTCTACCTTCACCTCAGCCGCGCCGCAACAACCGCAAGCTCAGAGGATGCCATGACCTACCGCGCCCCCGTCGAGGAGATGATGTTCTGCGCCCAGGCGATTGTCGGGCAGGACCGTCTGGCAGACACCGAGCGATTTGCCGAGGCGACCGCCGACACACGCGCGGCGATCCTCGAGGAAGCAGCCAAGATGGCGGAGGGCGCGCTGGCGCCTGTGAACCGCAACGGCGATCTGCATCCCGCGCGGCTCGAGAATGGCGTGGTGCGCTGTTCCCCGGGATACAAGGAAGCCTATGATGCCATCGCGCAGGGCGGCTGGGTCGGCATTTCGGCGTCGCCTGAATATGGCGGCATGGGCCTGCCGATCAGCTTCACGCCCTATATCAACGAAATGATGGCCTCGGCCTGCCTGTCGCTGTCGTTGAACCCGCTGATGAGCCAGGGTCAGATCGAGGCGCTGGAGGCCCATGCCTCCGACGAAATCAAGGCGCTTTACCTGCCGAAACTGATCTCGGGCGAATGGAACGGCACCATGAACCTGACCGAGCCGCAGGCGGGGTCTGATGTCGGTGCGCTCACAAGCAAGGCCGAGCGATCACGACCTGAACCGGAACAGCTGCCATCTGGTGCTGGCGCGGCTCCCCGATGGCGTGGCGGGCACCAAGGGCATCAGCCTTTTCATCGTGCCGAAGTTCCTGCCTGACGAGAACGGCGAGCCGGGGGTGGCGAACAGCCTCAAGCCCGTCAGCCTCGAGCACAAACTTGGCCTGCATGGCTCACCAACGGCAGTCATGGAATACGACAAGGCGACGGGCTGGATGGTCGGGCCGGAGCATGGCGGGATGGCCGCGATGTTCACCATGATGAACAATGCCCGGCTTGGTGTCGGCGTCGAAGGGCTGGGCGTGGCCGAAGCCGCAACGCAAAAGGCGCTGGCCTTTGCCATGGATCGCAAGCAGGGGCGCACCGCCGATGGCTCGGACACCATCGTGGGCCATGCCGATGTGCGCCGGATGCTGATGAGCATGAAGGCGATGACGGCGGTCGCACGGGCGATCTGCTACGACACGGCGTTCAGTCTCTATATGGCGCATACCGGCGATGCAGCCCACAAGGCGCGCGGCGCGTTCCTGACCCCGATTGCCAAGGCGTTTGGTACCGATACCGGGCTCGAGGTCGCCAATCTCGGTGTGCAGGTCCATGGCGGCATGGGCTTTATCGAGGAGACCGGCGCCGCGCAATTCGCCCGCGATGTGCGAGTGACGCAGATCTACGAAGGCACCAATGGTATTCAGGCGATGGACCTGGTTGGCCGCAAGCTGGGCGATGGCGGAGCGGCGGCCGAGGGCCTGCTGGCCGAGATTTCTGCGACTGCTGATGCAGCCCGTGAGACGGCGGAGGATCTTGCCAAGGCACTGAACGCGGCACACTCCAAGCTGGCGGGCACGACAAAATGGATGCTGGAGGCGCCGGAGATCAATGATCGCTTCGCCGGGGCGACACCCTATCTGAAGGCTTGGGGCCAGACGCTGGGCGCGCATTACCTCTTGAAAGGCGCGCTGGCGGACCCGACCGAGGAGCGGTTGGCGATCGCTCGTTTTTACATACACCAGATCCTGCCGCAGATGCACGCCCACGCTCAGGCCGCGACCGCAGGGGCGGCGCCGCTTTACGCGCTGGACGCGGAAAAACTTACCGCCTGACCCGGTCACTGAATGAGGGCAACCCACAAGGTCATCGAGCGCCATCGCACGAGTTATGCTGACCCGATTGTAGTTCGGGCCGGCGATGCAATTGTGGCAACCAGCCGCGAGAATATCTGGGACGGGCACCGCTGGGTTTGGACCCGCGCCCACGGCAAGGAAGGCTGGATGCCCGAAACATTGATCCGCAAAGAAGGCGATACGGCCGTGGCAGAGACAGACTACGACGCGATTGAATTGACATGCGAGGTTAGAGCAGAATTGGCGGTCAGCAAGGAGATGCTCGGCTGGGCCTGGTGCACGAATGCGTCGGAGCAGAGCGGTTGGGTGCCGCTCAGATGCCTCGCATCGCTCGGCGCCTGACGTGCGGAGACGCTGATGGACGGCACTGGACAGCCACCTTTGAAATTCCCCTGGGAAGAACCGCCGCGCGCGGGCGAGGCGATCGAGGTGGCCGAGGGCATTCTCTGGGTCCGCCCACCGCTGCCGATGCGGCTCGATCACGTCAACTGCTATGCGCTCGACGAGGGCGACCACTGGACGCTTGTTGACACCGGCATGAACACCACAGCGTCGCGCGAGGCGTGGGAGGCGGTGCTGACCGGTCCGCTGCGCAGCAAACCCATTGGCCGGATCGTCATCACGCACCATCACCCCGACCATATCGGTCTGCTCGGCTGGTTCGCCGAGCGCTTTGATGTGGAGATCTGGTCCACGCGGCTTGGCTACATGATGGCGCGGATGATGACGCTGGACGCGCAGGAGTTTCCCAGCGAGGCCCAGATCGCGTTTCGACGCCTGTCCGGTCAGCCAGAAGAGGGGGTGCAGGCCTACGCGCAAGAGCCCGCCTGGAAGTTCGCCAAGGTCGTCGCGCCCATCCCCATCGGCTTCAATGCGATCCGGGCGGGTGAGACCTTCCGCATGGGCGGGCGCGACTGGCACATCCATTTCGGCCACGGCCATGCACCGGATCACGCCACGTTCTGGACCGATGATGTGGTGCTGGCGGGCGATCAGATCATCCCGGGCATCTCCTCCAATATCGGGGTCTGGGCGCTGGAGCCGGAGGGAAACCCGCTGCGCGAGTGGCTGGAAAGCTGTCGCCGTTTGCGCGGCGTTGCGAACAACTCCGATGCGCTGATCCTGCCCGGCCACAAATTGCCTTTCCACGGCGTCGATTTCCGCCTCGCACAACTGATCGAGAACCACGAAAGCGCCCTCACGCGCATCACGAACACGCTGGCGGATGGTCCGCACACGGCGGCCGGGATGTTCATGCCGATCTTCAAACGTGACATCACAGGTACGCAATATGGGCTTGCTCTGGCAGAATCGGTGGCCCACATGAATTATCTGCACCAGGCGGGCAGGGTGACGCGCACCCTTGAGAACGAGGCCTGGGTCTACAGACTGAAGGAGGAGTGATGGGCACGGAATACGAAGTCGGTGCGAAACTGCGCACAGAGCCGGTGGTCATCCAGTCCGCTGCGATCCGGACCGATTGCGACAGCGGGGATTGCGCAGAGAACCAACCGCTGCCCGAGGCGCTTGCGCAAACCCGCCCCGAAGACAAGTCGCCCGCGCAATGGGCGTATGAGCGGCTGATCCTCTACATCCAGAAATTCGAGGAAACGCTCAACGCGGACCAAGAGGTCGCGATGGGGTTCGCCGGATCGGATGCCGGCACGCTGCACATCCACGGGATGGGGTTTTTCGCCCCCGATATCATCACATTTTACGGGGCCGATCCGTCGGGATCGCGGACCCAGCTCGTACAACATGTCAGTCAATTGAATGTCATGTTTAAAGCCGCCGCAAAGCTGACCGATGAGCCGACGCGCATCGGGTTTCAGATGAAAAAGGAATTGGAGGAGGGTCAGGGGTGACACCATCCGAGGCAGATATCGACCTCTGGTTCGATTTCGCCTCAACCTATTCCTATCCCGCCGTGATGCGCATCGAGGCGGCGGCAGCGGACCACGGTTTGTCGCTTCGCCTGCAGCCGGTGGTCATCGGCCCGATCTTTGCCGATCTCGGCTGGGACACCTCGCCCTTCAATCTGCAGCCCGCCAAGGGGCGCTACATGTGGCGCGATCTTGCCCGGATCTGTGCGTCCGAAGATCTGGCGTTCGAGCGTCCCGTTCCTTTCCCTCAGAACAGCGCCAGGGCCGCGCGGATCGCGCTTTTTGCCCGGGATGGCGGCTGGGATCTGGCGTTCACCCGTGCCCTTTTTCATGCCGAGTTTGCTGAAGGTGCGGATATCTCCAATCCGCGTGTGCTGGATGGCGCCATCCAACTGGCCGAACAGGACCCAGCCTCTGTGTTCACTGCCATTGACGCGCCGGAGGAGAAGCCAAAGCTCCGGGCGCAGGTCGAGACCGCCCGCGATCTCGGCATTTTCGGCGTGCCGACCTTCATGGTGGGCGGCGAGATGTTCTGGGGATATGACCGCATGCAGACGGCTCTGGACTGGGCCGTGGTGCGCAAGAACGGAGACACGAGATGAGTGGATCGTTAGCAGGACGCACGGTCTTTATGTCGGGCGGTAGCCGCGGCATCGGCCTTGCGATCGCCAAGGCTGCCGCCGCGCAAGGGGCTAATGTCGCGGTCGCGGCCAAGACCGCTGAGCCGCATCCCAAGCTGCCCGGCACCATCCACACCGCCGCCGCTGAGATCGAGGCGGCAGGGGGCCGCGCGCTGCCACTCCTCTGCGATATCCGCGACGAGGCCGAAGTGGGGGAGGCGGTTGAGAAGACCGCTCAGACCTTTGGCGGCATCGACATCGTGGTGAACAACGCTTCGGCGATCCAGCTTACCAACACCGCCGCGACCGAGATGAAGCGCTATGACCTGATGACGGGCATCAATTCGCGCGGGACCTTTCTGGTGACCCGGACTTGCCTGCCGCATCTCCTGAAATCTGACCACGCGCATATCCTGACGCTGTCGCCGCCGCTGGATTTTGCACCGCAATGGTTCCGCAATCATGCCGCTTACAGTCTGGCAAAATACGGGATGAGCGTGCTGAGCGTCGGCTGGGCGGCAGAGTTCGAGGGCAAGATCTCGGTCAATTGCCTCTGGCCCCGCACCACCATCGACACGGCTGCGGTGCGCAATCTGCTGGGCGGCGAAGCGATGGCCTCGAAGTCGCGCACGCCGGAGATCATGGGCGATGCGGCGACAGCGATCTTTGCCAAGGGTACGGAGTTTTCAGGCTGGTTCTGCCTCGACGATCTGGTGCTGGCCGCCGAGGGGGTCACGGATTTTTCAGGGTACGAAGTGACACCGGGGGCAAAGCTCCAACCCGACTTCTTCGTGCCGGTATCCGCGCCGTCGCCCGAAAATGCAGACGGGCAAGTCGGCTGGCGCGCGCCGGTTCTCTGAAGAGCCAAGCGCCGGAATGCGGCAACACGCCTCGCGCCTGTTTGTTGATCCTTCACATGGCTCCAGTATAGTGGTGCTACCAGATCGAAGGGTAAAGGGGTCTCGCCATGGGTGAGCACAATCACGAACACGGCTCGATGGACGTCACCGAACAAGAACGCGTGTTCGAGGGCTTTATCCGCTGGTCCGCCTGGACCCTTGTCCTGATCACACTGATCCTAGTCTTCATGGCGCTCACGCAGACCTGATCGCAGGCGACTGCTCCTTCCGGGCCTCACTTCTACTGTAATCCTTGCAAGTCGCCGGGTTGCCCGAGAGCGGCTTGTTGCGCGTTGCTGCGACGGGTGGCCAACTGTCGCACAGCATTCGGTTCAAAAATTTGTTTTAATCTTAAAATAAATTGAGCTAGAGATCTCCATGCCCGATCTGCCCCGCCGAGACCTGTTCGATCTGCCTGCTGATGTCATCTACCTCGATGGCAACTCGCTCGGCCCCTTGCCGAAGGCGGCGCGCGCGCGGCTGATGCAGACTGTCACCGACGAATGGGGCGGGATGCTGATCCGCGGCTGGAACGACGCGGGCTGGATCGATCTGCCTTCCAGGGTCGGTGACCGGATTGCCCGTCTGATCGGTGCGCCGTCCGGCACGGTCATGGCTTGCGATTCGACCAGTGTGAACCTCTTCAAGGTTCTCTCCGCGGCGTTGTCGTTGCGCCCGGGACGCAAGACCGTGCTCTCTGACAGCGGCAATTTTCCGACCGATCTCTATGTCGCGCAGGGTCTCTTGGAGGGGTTGGGTCAGGGACATGAACTGAAAATCGTCGCGCCTGAGGAAGTCGAGGCCGCGTTGGATGACAGCGTGGCCGTCATGATGCTCACGCAGGTCGATTACCGAACGGGTCGCCTCCACGATATGGCGGCGTTGACCCGGGCCGCCCATGCCAATGGCGCGCTTGCGCTTTGGGATCTGGCGCATTCGGCGGGCGCGCTGCCGGTGGATCTGTCCGGGGTAGGGGCTGATTTTGCCGTTGGCTGCGGGTACAAGTACCTCAATGGCGGACCAGGTGCGCCAGCCTTCCTCTATGTCCATCCTGATCATGCGGATCGAGTCGATCCGCTTCTGAGCGGCTGGATGGGACACGAAGCGCCGTTTGCTTTCGATCTCGATTATCGCCCGGCTGCGGGAACCGACCGGATGCGTGTCGGCACGCCGCCGATCCTGTCGCTGGCCGCATTGGACGCCGCGCTCGATATCTGGGATGACACCGATATTGGCGACATTCGCGCCCGCTCGATCGCGCTGGCTGACCGGTTCATCGCCGAGGTCGAAGCCCGCTCGGCAGGTCATGGATTAGAGCTCGCCACCCCAAGGGAAGGAACGCAGCGGGGCAGTCAGGTCTCGTTCCATTGCCCCAATGGTTATGCCGTGATGCAGGCGCTGATCGCGGGTGGCGTTATTGGCGACTTCCGTGCTCCGGACCTGATCCGGTTCGGATTCGCACCGCTCTACAACACCGAGGACGAGGTGATCGAAGCCGCCGCGCGGCTCGCCGCCATCCTGACCGAACGACGCTGGGACCGCCCCGAATATCTCGCGATGTCGAAGGTCACATGAGCGCGCCCGAAGATCCGGCCAAGGACGGCGCGCGCATGGAGATGGCGGGCGAGATGTCCTATGGCGACTATCTCCACCTGGACCAGATCCTCGATGCGCAGCATCCCCTTTCCGGCGCGCATGACGAGTTGCTGTTCGTGATCCAGCACCAGACCTCCGAGCTTTGGATGCGCCTTGCCATTCACGAACTGACCGCAGCACGATTGGCCATCCGCGAGGACCGCTTGCGCCCGGCCTTCAAGATGCTCGCACGGGTCAGCCGCATATTCGAGCAACTCAACAGCGCGTGGGATGTCCTGCGGACCATGACGCCAAGCGAATACACCGAATTTCGGCCCAGCCTCTCGTCGTCATCCGGGTTTCAATCGGCACAGTACCGCGAGATCGAGTTCCTTCTGGGCAACCGCAACCCGGCGATGTTGAAACCCCATGCCCATGACGCAGTCACACATGCCCGGCTTGAGGCGGCTCTGACCGAGCGCAGTCTTTATGACGAGGCCCTGCATCTGCTGGCCCGCCACGGACTGACCATTCCGCAAGATGTTCTGAACCGCGACCTCACTCTGCCTCACCCTGCCGCTGAGTTGGTCACGGCGGCCTGGCGAACGGTCTATGCCGACCCTGAAGCGCACTGGCAGCTGTACGAATTGGCCGAGAAGCTGATCGATCTCGAGGATTACTTCCGCCGCTGGCGGTTCAACCACGTCACCACGGTCGAACGGATCATAGGCTCTAAACGCGGCACGGGCGGCACGTCTGGTGTCGCGTACCTCCGCCGCATGCTCGAGGTCGTGTTGTTTCCCGAGCTTTGGGACGTGCGCACCACGCTTTAGACCTTCGCAAGCTCCGTGATGCCGCCGTCCCGCAGGACCGCCTTGCCGGCGCCCTCAAGAACGAGACAGGTCAGCTCCCGGCCAAACACCGCGCCGGTGTCGATGCCGATCCGGTTCGGCTGCACGTCGATCCGCTTGACCGGCGTGTGCCCGTGCACGATCACGGCGTCGAACTCCGCCGTCGATTTCATGAACGGATCGCGGATCCACAACATGCTCTGCTCGGTCTGCTCATCGAGCGGGACGTCCGGATCAATCCCGGCATGAACAAAGATGTAATCGCCGAAGTGCGCCGTCAGGGGCAGGCTCTCCAGAAACGAGATGTGGCTCTCCGGCACGTCCGGGATGGTCGGCGATCCCGACGCCAGCCGGTCGAGAAACTCCGCCACCTCGACCCCGTAGTCGATCAGCGTCTCGCCCCCGCCGTTACGCAGCCAGATCTGGCTGAGATCCGCATCGCCCCGGATGCCCGCGAGGAACATGTGATCGTGATTGCCGCGCAGACAGATGACCCTGTCATCCATTGCCCGGGCCCGGATCAGATGGTCGATCACACCGCGGCATTCCGGGCCACGGTCGACATAGTCCCCGACATGGACCAACCGCCAATCGCTCACCGGACGGCGTGCCAGATCCTCGCCAATCGCAGCGTGCATCTCGTGCAGCGCCTCGAGGCAACCATGCACGTCGCCGATCGCGTAGATCCGCATGCCCTCAGGGGCGGTCGCTTGGTTCAGCAGGACCACTCTGGGCCTCCCACTGCTGGTCGTGAATAAGAAAAAACCCCCGCAGCCTTTGCTCCGGGGGTCGAACGCTGGGCGTCCTGGTCCAATCGGCCAGGGCGCTTCTGGTCAGGCTTCAGAGAAGACCTTCGCGTTGGGCTTTCTTGCGAGCCAGCTTGCGCGCCCGCCTGATCGCCTCGGCTTTTTCCCGTGCGCGTTTCACCGAGGGCTTTTCATAATGCTGCCTCAGCTTCATCTCGCGGAAAATGCCTTCACGCTGCATCTTCTTCTTCAGCGCCCGAAGCGCCTGATCGACATTGTTGTCGCGAACCAGTACCTGCACCTACGTCACCACCTTTCCGTGATTTCAGGATTTCAGAGAGCGCGCTATATACCCAGATGTCTATGGGCTGTCCAGTGCCTGCAACGCACCGAATTGGGGCAAACATGAAGAGAACTGACAAGACGGAGTTCGACCATCTGGCCGAGACGCGGGAGAAAGTGGTTGAGGCCGCGCTTGCGCATGTCACGTTCGACGGGTGGACGGATCGCACGCTCGGGATGGCCGTTCAGGATTGCGGTGTGGACGAGGGGCTGGCCCGTCTGGCGTTCCCGCGCGGCGGCGTCGATCTGGCGATTGCGTTCCATCGCGGCGCTGACCGGCAACTGGCCGAAGCTCTGGGCAAGGCGGGGCTTGAGGACATGCGCATTCGAGACCGCGTCACCTATTGTGTGCGCCAGAGGATCGAGTTGATTGCCCGGCATCGCGAAGCCGTGCGCCGGGCCGCGGGTCTCTTTGCCCTGCCGATGTATGCGCCGGAAGGCATGCGCCTGATGTGGGAGACCGCCGACCTGATCTGGACCCAGTGCGGCGACACCGCGAGTGACTATAACTGGTACACGAAGCGCGCGATCCTGAGCGGGGTCTATTCGTCGACCGTCCTTTTCTGGCTCGGGGACAACTCGCCCAACAGCGTCGACACCTGGAACTTCCTCGACCGGCGGATCGAGAACGTGATGCAGTTCGAGAAGACCAAGGCGCAATTGCGCGAGAACCCGCTGGCTCGCGCTGCGCTCTGGGGACCGAAACAGGTGCTGTCTCTGCTCAAGGCGCCGGTGACGCGCTAGCCTCTCGGTACCGTGCCACGAGGGCGCCGTCGATCTGACCGGCCGTTCCGTCAGGCGCGAAAGGTGATTTCAGATTAAATCCGTCCGGGCCTGGACCGTGATCGGCCAGCGCATGGAACCTCTTGACCCCCTCGGTCCAGTCCGGGCGATCGCCTTCAGGGATCCACCAGATCACGAAGGGCGGCCAGGGCCCGTTGATGAACCACTCCCGCCCCAAACGCACCGCCTCGCCGTGAAGGCCGGAATAGGCGAAGGCCGCGATCGCCTCGAGATCCTGCCAGACCGAGAGCGTCGCGGGTGACCAGCCATCTCCAAGTTCGACATACCAGCGCGGTTGGATCTGTGGGCCCCATTCCGGCGGGCCGTTCTCTTCGTCTTCATATCCGGCCCGGGCGATGAAGCCGCTCGCGTGTGCGACATAGTCGAGAATCGGATCATTGCGGGTGTGAAACCCGTCGTTGACCGGGTCCTCTGCGCGCTCTCGGAAGATGCCGAATGTATAAAGCGCCGCGTGCATTAGTCCGACTGCGTCAGCCGGGTCACGTGACCCATCTTGCGCCCCGGTCTGCTCTCGGCCTTGCCATAGAGATGCAGCCCGCCATCGGTGGCAAGGCTCTGCCAATCGTCGGCCTCGTTCCCGATCAGGTTCGTCATGACAGCATCGGAATGCCGTGATCCATCGCCAAGCGGCCAGCCCGCCACTGCGCGGATGTGCTGCTGGAACTGATCGATCACGCAGGCCTCGATGGTCCAGTGGCCCGAGTTGTGAACCCGCGGGGCGATCTCGTTGACCAGAAGTCCGCCCGGCGTGACGAACATCTCGACACCCATCACACCGACATAGTCCAGCGCGTTGACGATCTTGCCCGCCAGCAATACGGCATCCATGCGCAGGCTCGCCGGGATCGCCGCCGGGACCGTCGTCGTGTAGAGTATGCCATCGCGATGCACGTTCTCGCCGGGATCGAAGCAAATGACCTGCCCGTCGACCGCGCGGGCGACAATGACCGAGATCTCACGCTCAAACTCGACGAACCCTTCGAGGACCGCAGGCGCCTCGGCCATCGCGGCCAGGGCATCTGGGGCCTGATCCGGCGACATGATCCGCGCCTGACCCTTGCCGTCATAGCCGAGCGTGCGGGTCTTGAGGATCGAAGGCGTGCCGACGCTCTGCAAGGCTGCGTCCAGTGACGCGGCATCGTCGACCGCCGCCCACGGGGCGGTGGCGATCCCGAGATCGTTGAGAAAGCTCTTTTCCGTCACCCGGTCCTGACTGACAGCCAGTGCATTGCGACCGGGACGAATGGGTGCATGGCTCTCGATCAGATCAAGTGCCGCTGTTGGTACGTTCTCGAACTCGTAGGTCACGATGTCCACGGCCTTGGCAAACGCGATCAGCGCCGCTTCATCGGTGTAGGGCGCAGTGGTAACGCTTGCCGCAACATCGCCAGCGGGCGGTCCGGCCCCCGGCTCGTAGATGTGGCACTTCAGACCAAGCCGTGCTGCGGCGATGGCCAGCATCCGGCCCAATTGCCCGCCGCCCAGAATGCCGATGGTGCTGCCCGGAGGCAGAGCGTCAGTCACGCGAGGGCTCCTCGGGCACAGCGCCCGAGCGGGCCGCACGCCACGCATCGAGCCGTTCGGCCAACGCGGGGTCCGTCGTGGCAATGGTCGCCGCAGCAAAGAGGGCCGCGTTCAGTGCCCCGGCTTCGCCGATCGCAAAGGTTCCGACCGGAATGCCTTTGGGCATCTGCACGATGGAAAAGAGACTGTCCTGCCCGTCGAGCGCCCAGCCTTTGACCGGCACACCCATCACAGGCACACGGGTCTTGGCGGCCAGCATGCCCGGCAGATGCGCGGCGCCGCCTGCGCCTGCCACAATCGCGCGCAGGCCGCGGCCCGCTGCTGCCTCGGCATAGGCGAACATCCGATCCGGTGTGCGATGGGCCGAGAGAATGCGGGTTTCGTAGGCGACGCCCAATTCGTCCAGCACGTCCGCGGCATGGCGCATGGTCGGCCAGTCGGACTGGCTGCCCATCACTATTCCGACCAATACATCCGCCATTTTCGCCCGCCACTTTCCTGAGTTCTCATGAGAAAGGCGCGCACTATAGCGGGGCGCGGCCTGCCCGCAAGCACCGAGGCCAAATCCCTCACCGATCATCCATGCGCGGTGATCTGTGCTATGATCGGCTGGCAGGGAGGTGACGCCATGACTGTCAAACGCATTGTTGCCGATATCGAAACGCCTGATCCGGCCCTTGCCGAAGCCTTCTATGGCGATGTGCTCGGTTTGGCAGTGATCATGGATCAGGGGTGGATTCGGACTTACGGCGGCGAAGGTGCAGCGCGCATTCAGATCAGCTTCATGTCTACCGGCGGATCAGACACGCCGGTGCCGGATCTCTCCATTGAGGTCGAGGATGTCGATGCCACCCATGCCAGAGCCTTGGCGGCCGGGTTCGAGATCGTCTACCCGATGACGGATGAGCCCTGGGGTGTGCGTCGGTTCTATGTGCGCGACCCGTTTGGCAAATTGATCAATGTTCTGACCCACTCGGGCTGACCCCGATCAGGCAGCCTTCAGGACGCCCGCCTGTCTGGCAGCGTGCACAGCCAGTTGATCCATGACAGGTGGGGGCAGACAGTCATATGGCTCGAGCCCCAACTCGCGCAGTCGGGCGCGCACCACGTCCATCTCGTCCGGTGACGTGCCACCCTCGATCACCGAGGAGACGAACGCCGCGAACTCCGGTGCCGACCATCCGGTTTGCGCCGAAAGCTCTGTATGCACAAAGTCGAAGCCATAGAACGCATGGCTCTGATCCTCGATGCGCCCGAACATGTGCACACCGCAGTGCTTGCAGACATGGCGTTGCACCAGCGTTTCGCGATTCGGCACATGGAGTTTCTCACCGTGAGCCGTGACGGTCAGCGCTTGGCGTTTCACAATCGCGATCATGCTGAACATGGCGCCCGCCGGTTTCCAGCATTTGGTGCAGCCACAGGCGTGGTTAAGCGCGGTGTTCGTGGCCAGCGAGACCTCCACCGGGTTCGTATCGCAGTGACAGGTGAGGATGCCGCCCGCAAAATCCGGATCTCCCGCAACGACACCTTGATCGACGGTTGGGTGAATGGACAACGCCATGGCGGGCCTCACGCTACGCTGACTGAAGAAACCTCCAGTGGTACAGCAAGGATCGTGACGAAACGGCTAATGCCCGGCGCTTTGTTGTTGACGGAGCGTCGCCCAGGGAACACCCGGGCGATCTCGCAAAAAAGAGACTGTGCGATACGCCGGTTTGATTCCTCGAAACCTCTCTTCACCGGGCATGCGGTCAAGGTTGACCTGCCGGGTGATCCAGCATGGCCGCCCGGCCAAATGCATGATTTCTGGGAGGATACCATGACCAGCAGATTCTTCGGCGCCGTGACGGTGACCGCGGCCCTGATGGCCAGCACTGCCCACGCCGAGACCCTCAAGATCGGTGTGATGGCAACGCTTGAAGGCACCTATACGCAGCTTGGCGAAGACGGTGTGCGCGGCATCAAGACCGCACTGGCCGCATTTGGCGGCAAGGCCGGTGGCAAGGACATCGAACTGGTGATCCAGTCGACCGACACCACACCTGACAGCGCCGTGCGCGCGGCACGCAAGCTTGTCGAACAGGATGGTCTCGACGTGATCATCGGACCGCTTTCGGGCTCGGAAGGCATCGCGATCCGCGACTATTCCAAAACACAGCCGCAAGCGACCTTCATCAACGGCTCGTCCGGCGCGCTGGAGACGACCTTCGTGAACCCGTCCGAGAACTTTTTCCGGTTCAACACCGACGGCGCGCAGTGGTCCCTTGGCCTCGGCAAGTACGTTCATGATGAAAAGGGCTACAAGACCGTCGCCACGATCGGCGAGGATTACTCGTTCATCTACACGCAGGTCTTCGGCTTCGCGCTCGATTTCTGTCAGGCGGGCGGTGAGATCACCGAGCGCTTCTGGGTGCCGCTGGGCACGAAGGATTTCGGCTCGATCATTGCGGCTCTGCCCGATGATGTGGACGCGATCTATCTGGGTCTGGGCGGCGGCGATGCCGTTAACTTCCTGAACCAGTACCAGCAGGCTGGTGGTGATGCCAACCTGATCGGTGGCACCATCATGGTGAACGGTGACGTTCTGAACTCCAAGGGCGATGCCAAGAATGCCCTGATCGGAACGCCCTCGTCCGGCCCGCAAGCCGACACTTGGGACGATCCGCAGTGGAAAGAGTATGTGAAGCTCTATCAGGACACGTTCCCGCCGGATCAGCGCTTCCCGGCTCCGTCTTTGCTGGCGACGCTCTACTACAACGCCACAGCAGCGGCGTTGACCTGTCTGAACGAAGTGGGCGGCGATCTCTCCGATGGCCAAGCCAAGTTCCGCCAGTGCCTGACCACACTCGAGCTGGACAGCCCCGTGGGCAACGTGACGCTCGACGAAAACCGTCAGGCGGTTGGTGCCACGTTCATCTCGGAAGTTGTCGAGGATGCGAACGGCAATCTGGTGAACAAGTTCATCTCGATGCAAGACGGCATCAACCAGACGCTTGGCATGGATGCCGCCAAGTTCGCGTCCCTCGGTCTGCCGAGCCGCGAGAACCCGGCTTGCCAGTCGAGCTACTGACGGCTTGATCCTCCCTGGCGGCCCGGGTGTTTCGCCCGGGCCCTTGGGTCCCGCCCTGACGACGGCGGGTCCACACTCGGAGTGTGCCTGATGACGCTGATCAACTATCTCACGCGGGTGCATTTTGCCGATGGGGTGCTTGAGGAAGCTCTCCGTTCGGAGATGGAGCATCACGCCAAACGCCGTCCCCTGATCGTTGTCGAGGACGGGGATCTCGGCGGGGCGGTTGCCGAGCGGTTCTTCTCAAGTTTTCCCATCCGGACACGGGCCGAGACCTTCTCGGCCATCCCCTACCGCGCCAACGAGACCGCGGCGCGTCAGGTCGCGCAGGCCTATCGTCACCTAGACTGTGATCTTCTGATTGCCTTCGGCTCGAACCGGGCCATTGATCTCGCCAAGGTCGCCCGCATCGCCATTGCCTATGACGAGCCGATCTCCGCGCTGACCACCGAGCAGGGCGGCGCGCATCGCATCAAGAAGGATCTGCCGGATCTTTACTCGGTGCCCGGCGTGTTGGGCTTTGCGTCCGCCATCACCGATTATACGCGGGTTGGGCTGGATGTCGGCGGGCAGGCGATGCTGTCTTCGCGCCACCTGATCCCAACGGTGACCATCTGCGATCCGACCCTCACGATGGGCGCGCGCGCAGTAGATACAGCCACCGCCGCGGCGGGCATTTTCGCGCGCGGGGTCGATGCGTTTCTGGCGCCGGGATACAACCCGCCCGCCGATGCGCTCGCGCTCGATGCGTTGGGCCGGGTCATGCCGGCTGTCATGCAGGTGCTTGCCGATGACACGATCCCGGCACGGCGCGAGATGATGGCCGCCGGATTGAACAGCTCGCTTGCCATGCAAAAGGGTCTTTGTGCTGTGCATGCGCTGTCGAACGCGGTTGCGGCAGTAGCCCCGCACCGGATCGACCCCAGCGCGCTCGGCGGCGTGTTGATCCCCGAGCTGTCCCGCAGGTACGAAGAGATCAACCTCCCCCGGCTTGATCAGATCAAGCGCGCGGTGCGTATGCCCAAAGCGGGCTCACTGGGAGATCATTTGTCGGAGTTCCTCGCGGACCTGCCGCTTGCCACGACCCTCTCCGAACTTGACGTCTCCCCAAACCTTCTGCCGGAAGCGGCCCGGTTGGCCTCCGAGGACCGGGCCATCGTCAACGGCCCGCTGCATCTCGGCCCCGAGGAAAACCTCGATATCCTGCGTTCGGTTCAGGGCGACCACCGCATGGCGGTGGCGCAATAGATCGAGGTCTCGTTCCATCAGGCGAGAACAAAACCGGTCGCCATGCCTCAAAGTCTCATAGCGGCACCGGATTGGTTGCCAAGATCGCCGAATCGGGGCCAATGTTGTTCCCAACAGCCGCATCACAAAAACAATAGCGGCCCGAAATGGGAGGGAAGCTGTGTCGAGGGCAATCTCGGTTCATCACGGCTCGTTCGGCAGAGCCACGCTCTACGAACTCGACAAGCCATTGATCACGCACGCGCATCGCGAAGGCCACCTGATCTTTTACCTTGGCGGCGCGCATGGCACGGTCCGGGTCGGGGATGGGGACTTCCGGCTGACCGAAACTTCCGCCGTCGCCATCAGTCCGTGGGAGCCGCACAGTTTCACGCCTGCGTCCGAGACCGAGTGCAGCTATGTGCTGACCCTCTACATCAAGCCGATGTGGTTCCTCGAGAACAGCCAGTCTGCTGAATTTGCGCTGAATTTCGGAACGCCCGCCATCGACATGTCGCCCACGATCGAAATGTGGGCGGGGCGTTTGACGTCGGTGCTGCTCGACGATCAGCCTTCGGACAGGTTCGACGGGTTCCTCTTCGAGACGACGCGCCAGTGCTTTGACCAGTCGTGGCAGTCGGTCCAGCAGAAACCGTTGATGCGCAACGTCCAGCGCCGGTTCAACGACTTCCGCGTGCGCCGCTCGCTGCGCGTGATGCAGGAGAGCTTTGCCGAAGAGACGCAGATGGACGATCTGGCCCGCGAGGTCGGCCTCTCGCGTCCGCATTTCTTCAAGCTTTTCAAGATGCAGATGGGGATCACGCCCAATCTCTATCTCAACACGCTGCGCGCCGAACACGCCATCGACGATCTGATCTCGACCAACAAATCGGTCACCGATATCGGCTTTGATCTCGGGTTCTCCAGTCAGGCGAGCTTCACCCGGTTCTTCACGTCCAATGTCGGGATCCCGCCCACCGATTATCGCCGGGTTGCGCATCTGGTCTGAGGTTTTCGCGATGCTGCGCGACCCGATCAGACTGAAAGGTATGCGTCGCTCCATCCCCGGCGGCTAGCGTTGACCAAAGCCACGTCGCGACGAGCGGGCTGAGGGAGGATGATGCGACAGATGACTGAGGTCTGCGCGGAACGAGAGACCGCTTTGGCGGAGCGCCGCTGATGCGCGCCTTCGCCAGCCGTCATCCGTGGTGGACCGCCATCCTCGTCGCGCTCGCTGTGGTCCTGATATGGATGATCTTTGCGGTCTGGCCGAAATGGCTGGTTGAGCTGATCGGCCGCAAGAAGATCTTCCTGAACGCACTTTTCAACGGGATCACGTTGGGCGGGCTCTATTTCCTCGTGGCGTCCGGCTTCACCCTGATCTTCGGGCTGATGCGCAACGTCAACCTTGCACATGGCTCGCTTTATCT
>CAYYZH010000065.1:0-20024 GCA_964475765.1 uncultured Limibaculum sp. | reverse complement strand
TCCACACATCGCGAGCGCATCGGCCAGCCCCGTGACGCCCAGCCCGATGCGCCGTTTGGCCCGGGCCTCTGCTGCCTGTGCCTCCAGCGGGAAACGGCTGGCATCGACCACGTTGTCCATCATCCGCACGGCGGTCGCGACGAGATCGCCAAGCTCCTCCAGATCGACCGCCGCGTTCCCAAATGGATTACGGACCAGAGCCGCAAGATTGATCGAACCGAGCAGGCATGCCCCGTAGGGCGGCAATGGTTGCTCGCCGCAGGGGTTGGTCGCGCTGATTGTTTCGGCATAGTGGAGGTTGTTCGCGCGATTGATGCGATCGATGAAGATCACCCCCGGCTCGGCGTAATCATAAGTTGACTGCATGATCCGGTTCCAAAGTTCCGCCGCGCGCTCGGTCTTGTAGGTCCGCCCGTCAAAGGCCAGCGGCCAGTCCGCATCGGCCTTAACAGCTTCCATGAACGCATCCGTCACCAGCACCGAGAGATTGAACATGCGCAGCCGGGCGCTGTCCTGTTTGGCCGTGATGAAGTCCTCGATGTCCGGGTGATCGCAGCGCATGGTTGCCATCATCGCGCCGCGCCGTGAGCCCGCTGACATGATGGTCCGGCACATTGCGTCCCAGACGTCCATGAACGACAGGGGGCCCGAGGCGTCCGCGCCCACGCCTTTGACCGCGGCGCCCGCAGGCCGGATGGTCGAGAAGTCATAGCCGATGCCGCCGCCCTGTTGCATGGTCAGCGCGGCTTCCTTCAGCATCTCGAAAATGCCGCCCATGCTGTCGGGGATCGTGCCCATGACGAAGCAGTTGAAAAGCGTCACTGAACGTTCCGTGCCAGCACCCGCAAGGATGCGTCCGGCGGGCAGGAACCGGAATCCCTCGAGCGCCTTGTAGAATGGTTCCTCCCAGGCCGAGGGGTCTGTCTCCACCGATGCAAGAGCGCGCGCAACCCGTCGCCAGCTGTCCTCGACCGAGCCATCGATGGCCAAGCCATCAGGCGATTTGAAGCGGTATTTCATGTTCCAGATCTGCTCGGAGATCGGGGCGGCAAACGCACTCATGGCGCGCTCCTTGGCTGGCGGTGAATCAACATGTCGTGGATGATTGAATTTACACCGCTATATATGGTTCGTCAACACGATCTGGTTCACGACTCAAATCTGACATTACCCTTGCTGAGGGATGGCGAAAATGTCCAATTCATGAGCGGACTGTTCAAAATGCATAAGGCCCAACCGCTCGCGGCGAAGCAAAGCGGGCCAACCTTGACTCGTTCAACTTTGGGATGTTCTGCTTCCAGACGAAGCAATCAAGTCTTGTCAGCCCGACGCTGATCCGGCCCGCAATGCAGGATCGCCCGAGGCGCAATGCTCATTCACGGGGGATCACCATGACACCTGACGAAGTACTCGCAAATGCGGTGCGCAACAACGATGTGCCATTTGTCGTTGCCATGGCCGGAAATGCGGCGGGTGTGACGTTTTCCGGTGCTGTCGGCGATGCCGCGCCGAGCCGCGCCGCTGATGAGAGCACGGTCTTTCGGATCTTTTCCATGACCAAGGCAATCGGGTCGCTGGCCGCGATGATGCTGGTTGATCGGGGAAAACTCAGTCTGGACACCCCGGTGGCAGAGGTGCTCCCGGACTGGGACAAGCTGATGGTCCTCGACGGCTGGGACGGCGACACGCCAAAGCTGCGCGCGCCCAAAACGGTCGCAACTGTGCGCCATCTCGCCACCCATCGCAGTGGGTTGGAGTACGAGTTCTGGAACACCGATGTACCGAAATATATGGAGGTGACGGGGAACCCTACGATCCTATCGGGCTCGAAGGTGTCGCTGCTTTCCTATCCGTTGACCTACGACCCGGGGACGCGCTGGGGGTACGGCCCGTCCATCGATTGGCTGGGCCAGGTGGTCGAGGCCGTCGATGGTCGGCGGATCGACGCGTTCTGTCAGGCCGAAATTTTCGACCCCCTGGGTATGAAGGATACCGATTTCGAGCCGGACCGGTTTGGCGGGCGGTTGAGCGATGTCGCGATGCGGGGCGAGGACGGGGCGTTCAGTGCGTTCGAGTTGGCTCCGCCACCGAAACCGGAGGTCTATGGTATGGGGCATGCGCTCTATTCCACGGCACCGGATTACCTGCGGTTTTTGCGCATGATCCTGAACAGGGGCGAGCTTGACGGCCATCGGATCCTGTCGCCCGAAGTCGTCGATGAAATGCTCGCGGACCAGATGGAGGGAAAAGTCTTCCAGACTATGAAGACGGTTGCGCCCCCCCTCACAGCGGATGTCGAACTGCCGGAGGGGACGACACACTCGGCGGCTTTCGTGCGGTACAACAGCGATGTGCCCGGGATGCGCAAGGCGGGAACGCAGAGCTGGGCGGGTGTGTGCAACACGCATTACTGGGTCGATCCGGCCAGCGATCTTTGTGCCGTGATTATGACGCAGTCGCTGCCGTTCGTGGAGCCGCGGTTCATGCAGACCTACGAGAACTACGAGCGCGCGCTATATGCGGCATAGCCTAGGGTTGGACTGCTAGAGAGCGGGCGCGAAGGTCAGCCAGATCGCCGAGCCGGCCAGCAGCAGACCCATCGCGATGTTGAAGGCGCGCAGGCGCCAGCCCGTGCCGAGAACCTGTCCAATTACGATGCCAAAGACCGTCCAGACCTGCGACGAGCCAAGGCCGGAGCCGAGGAAGACCAGCGCCGCCATCAGAACGGCTGTGACGGGATCGGCACCGGTTGCATAGGTGGCGGCCACCCAGATGGCGAAGGTCCAGGCCTTCGGGTTGATCCACTGAAATGCGCTGGCCTCGAAAAACGTAAGCGGGCGGGAACGTTTGCCTGCGGTTGCGGCGTCCGCCATCGCGATCTTCCAAGAGAACCAGAGCATTGCGGCAAAGCCGATCCAGCGCAGGCCCTCGGCGATGCTGGGCTCTGCCTCTAGCACGCCGCCCAGTCCCAATGTGACAAGGATCAGCATGACCGGAAAGCCGAACGCGACGCCAAGGCTGTGTCCGAGGGTGCGGCGCCAGCCGAAATTCGCGCCGGATGCCGCCAGCATCAGGTTATTCGGCCCCGGCGTCCATGTCATCGAAATGGCGACAGCCGCGAGGGCCGCCACAGCATCAAAATCCATGATGGCTCCTATTTAGGTCTGTTATGCTGACCTATTCAGAGCGTGCGCCAGCAAGGCGGTCTTGTCCAGCGAAAACCCGCTGGCGATCCAGGCCGCCTCAGCGCGGGCAAGGGCCTCCCCAAGATTGGGGCCAGGATCAAAGCCGGCCATAGTCAGATCGCGGGCCTTCAGCGGAAAAACCGATGCGCTCGCGCGGGCAATCAGATAGAATTGATCCTGAGTGACCAATGATGCTGTACTGGCAGCCCGGATGAGGGCGGCCCCGGTCGCAAGACCGGCATCATTGCGATAGGCGATGTCGGGCAGCGGGATGTCCTCACGCACCGCATGCGTGAGGATTGAGATGGCTTTGGCCTCGTGCTTTGAGAGACGAAGCTGATCCGCCCCCTCCCCGCCAAGTGCCACTAGGCGCGTGCGCCAATCCGGCTCAATTCCCGCTTCGGTCTCGGCGTGGATCAGGGGCGGCAGTGTTTGGGCGGTGGCTCCGGGCAGCACGCGTGCAAGGATCCCGCTCGCCGCCATCGAGGCAACGGCCGGTGCCGGATTGGGTGCGGCGAGGAGTTTGCGCATCTCCCACCCCACGCGCTCACGGGCCAGCCCTTCCAGCCCCTCGGTCATCTCGGAGCAGGCAGCCAAGCCTTCCGCATCAATCCCGTCCGCGCCGTACCAAGCCTGAAAGCGGAAGAAGCGCAGGATGCGCAGATAGTCCTCCCGAATCCGATCCTTTGGACTTCCTATGAAACGCACACGGCGCGCCATAAGATCGGGCAGACCGCCGAGCGGATCGATAACCTCGCCAGTAGAGTCCGCATAGAGTGCATTCATGGTGAAATCGCGCCGTGCCGCGTCGACCTTCATGTCGGTGGTGAAGGCCACCGTGGCGCGGCGCCCATCGGTCGAGATGTCGGCGCGAAAGGTTGTGATCTCGATGGGTGTGCCGTCATGAACGGCAGTGATCGTGCCGTGCGCAATCCCGGTGGGGATGGCCTTCAATCCGGCAATCTCCAGACGCTTTGTGACTGTCTCTGGTAGCAGAGGGGTTGCGATATCGATATCGGACACCGAAGCATCCAAGAGTGCATTGCGTACACAGCCGCCGACAAAATAGCCTTCCGTCAGCGCATTCATAACGGCGATGCTGGCCGGGCTGCGGACCCAGTCCGCACTTATGTTGATCAACATGGGGTTCACTTGGCGACGGCGTTCTTGTCTGAGCGCGTGGCTACGATGCGGTCAGAAAGGTTCTTCAACATGCCGGCCGTGGCCCCCCAGATGTAATGATCGCGCCATGGCATTGCGTAGTAGTACCGGCGGTAGCCATTGCGGTCATGGTGGTGGCGCTGCCTGTTCACGGGGTCCATCAGAAAGTCGAGCGGCGGCTCGAAGACTGTGGCGACTTCGTTTGGATCGGGTTGGGCCCGCCAGTCTCCCGGGATCACACCAATAACTGGTGTAACGCGAAACCCGGTCGAAGTGAGATAGGGGTCGAGCAGACCGAGAACACGAACGCGATCGGGAGGCAGACCGATTTCCTCATCGGCCTCCCTCAGCGCAGCGGCCTTGGCGTCCGAATCGGTCGGATCGATCTTGCCTCCGGGAAACGCAACCTGGCCGGCGTGCTGGCTGAGATGCTGCGCGCGCTCTGTCAGGATGACATGCAGACCCTCCCCGCGCGGCCGCAGCGCGCAGAGAACAGCGGCGTTTCGTTGCTCGTGGATTGCCAGCTGGGCGGCGCGCACTTCGGGGTTGAGGTCGAAATCCGTGCGTACGTCACCGGTGCTCACCGCGATCGCAGCTTTGATGTCATCGAGGATCAGGGTCATCGCGTGTGCATGCCCTTTCTAAACTTTTGCATCAAGCCCCGGGCCAGGCGGAGCCCCGCCCTTTGGGCGTGGCACGACATGCCCCCGGCCCGTCTCCCTTCGGGCTGGGCCGAGGAGTTGGCGCTCCTGGCCGAGGTTGAGGATACCGTCGTCCTGCGTTAGGGCGATGGGAATCCGGAATTTAAGGAGAGCAACGCATGCCGCATCTGACGATCGAGTACTCTGCAAATGTGGACGGCGATTTTGACATGCAGGCGCTCTGTGATGTCATGCGGGATGCCATGGTCGAAACGGGAATTTTTCCCCTAGGCGGTATTCGCGTGCGTGCGTTTCCGTGTGGCACCTACACCATCGCTGACAGCAATCCGGCGCATGGGTACATTCACATGATCTGTCGCGTCGGTGCCGGACGGGAAGAGTCGGTTCGTCTTGAGGCCGCTGAAGCGCTTTATGCTGCCGCAGAGAGCTTTTTAAGGGTGCACGTGCAGGATCGCCCCTTGGCGCTAAGTCTCGATCTGGATGAGTTGCATCCGGTCACGTCACTCAAGCACTACAATACCATTCATGCCGCTTTAAAGAGCTGACAGAATTGTCTAGCGCCCGCACCCCTGTCCAGACCGCCTGAAAATCGTCTGGTACAACTTCGACGTCACGATGCTTGTCTCGTTTGATTTTCTGGCGGGCGACGGGCAGGGGGTATGTCGTGCCGCGCCCAAAGGGCGGGGCTCCGTTTGGCCTATGGGGTCAGAGCCATCGGCGCACACGTTGAGAATACGTGGTATAGGCTTCTCCGATATGACGGGTCAGGCGTTCTTCCTCGGGAATGATAAATAGCCGTGTCAGCACCAGGATGAACGGTGCTGGCAGGGCGATCATCGCAAGGGGTGAGCCGAGCGACATACACCAGCCAAAGAGAACCACCACATCGGCGAGATAGATCGGGTTGCGTGAAAATTTGAATGGCCCGCTGTCAACCAGCGCGGTCGGGATCTGGTGCGGGACAATCGTGGTCCGAGTTCGCTGAAATGCCAGTGCTGCCCAGATCATCACGCCAATTCCCAGCAAGATCAGTATCCTTCCCGGCCAAATCAGCGCGTCGCCCATTGGGGCATGCACCTTTGCCAGTAGCCAGCCGAGCCCCATGAAGGCAACCAGCCAAACCGGCGGATAGTTGAGATGGCGCAGTCCGCTCATGAGTTTGTCGCCGTTACCGGCACAGCCATGTTGTCGATCAGCCGTGCCTTGCCCAAGTGCGCGGCGGCAAAAACCCGTGTGGGGATCGCCGCATCAAATGTGGTGATGGAGGCGAGTGTTTCGGACGTGCGTGCCTCAGCGTAGTCGACATCGGTGAAGCCTGCTTTGATCAGAGCGGCGCGTGCGCCCTCGGAGGCGTCATCCGGTGCAATGCCTTGTGAAATCCAACTGGCCATTTGGTGCAGGATTTCGGGGAGAGCCCCAGCCGTTTTGCGTTCTTCAGCGGTCAGGTACCGGTTGCGAGAGGACATGGCGAGACCGTCTTCTTCGCGAATGGTGGGCGCCGCGAGGATCTCTGTTGCGATATCGAGGTCGCTGGCCAGACGGCGGACCACCTGGAGCTGCTGCCAGTCCTTCTCACCGAAGATCGCGAAATCGGCCCAAGCCTGATTGAGCAGCTTGGTCACGACCTGGCTGACGCCGTCGAAATGACCCTTGCGGGCCGCCCCGCACAGGCAATCCGTCAACCCATCCACGATGACCCGGGTTGAGAATCCGGGCGGGTACATCACCCCGACATCGGGGGCGAACAGAAGATCGCAGCCCGTTGCCGAGAGCATGTCCGCATCGTGCGTCTCATCGCGCGGGTAGGCAGCGAGGTCTTCGGAAGGCGCGAACTGGGTTGGATTGACGAAAAGCGTGGCGACGATGCGCTCGGCCTTTGAGCGTCCAAACCGCACCAGCGACAAATGCCCTTCGTGCAACCCGCCCATGGTCGGGACAACGGCGCTGCTCAACCCGGCTTGCCGCCACTCGGAGGTGTGCCGACGCAGATCCTCAACTGTGCGGACGATCTCCATGCGCGGTTCCCGACCGGTCCATACCCTCTCAGCCGCCCGCCATCATGCGAGGCGCCCGTGGCAGTGCTTGTACTTCTTGCCGGAGCCACAGGGGCAGGCGGCATTACGCCCGACTTTGCCCCAAGTCGACGGATCGTTGGGGTCGATCTCGCCTGCGCTCTCGATGTTCGGTTGGACTGGCGTCGTCGGGGTCTGCACCGGATCGGGGCCCTCTAGGGCTGCCTTGCCGACGGCTTTTGCTGCGGCTTCCGCCGCGGCCTGGGCTTCCATCTGCTGGCGCATCTGCTCTTCGAGACCGCGCATCTGCGCCTCACGCGCGGCCTGTTCTTCCGGCGTCATCGGTCGCATATGGCCAAGCTGCTGCGTCACGTCATGGCGAAGCTGGCTTAGCAGACCTTCGAAGAGCTGGAACGCTTCGGACTTGTACTCGTTCAGCGGATCGCGCTGGGCATAGCCGCGCAGCCCGATGACCGAGCGCAGATGCTCCAGCATCACAAGATGTTCGCGCCAGTGGTGGTCGAGCACCTGCAACAGCAGGCTTTTTTCGATGTTGCGCATATCGGCGGCGCCGATTTTCTCTTCCTTTTCGGCCTGGATCGCGTCGGTCTGATCGTAGAGCCGCTCGCGGATCGCATCATCGTCGACGCCTTCTTCGGCAGCCCACTCCTTGACCGGAAAGGGATGACCAAGCTGCTCGGCGACCTTCTCCTGCATCTCGTCGGTGGTCCACTGATCGGCATAGGCTTTTTTCGGCATATGCGTATCGACCAGATCGTCGATCACCTGATGGCGCATGTCGCGGATCGATTCGGAGAGGTCTTCGGCTTCCATGAACTCCTTGCGCTGGCTGAAGATGGCCTTGCGCTGGTCGTTCATGACATCGTCGAACTTCAGCAGGTTCTTGCGGATGTCGAAGTTGCGTGCCTCGACTTTACCCTGCGCTTTCTCGATGGCTTTGTTCACCCAAGGGTGGACGATCGCTTCGCCTTCCTCCAGCCCAAGCCTTTGCAGCATGCTGTCGATCCGCTCGGACCCGAAGATGCGCATCAGATCGTCTTGCAGCGACAGCATGAACGAGGAGCGCCCGGGATCGCCCTGACGGCCTGACCGGCCACGCAACTGGTTGTCGATACGCCGGCTTTCATGGCGTTCGGTCGAGAGCACCCAGAGCCCACCTGCGGCAAGCGCTTTCTGGCGGCCTTCCTCGACTTCGGCGTTGATCCGGTTGGTAACCTCGGCGATGCGGGCCTCGTCCTGAACGCCCTCGGTCTCGGCGGAGACGCGGAACTCGGCATTGCCGCCAAGTTTGATGTCCGTACCGCGTCCGGCCATGTTGGTCGCGATGGTGACCGTGCCGGGGACGCCCGCCTGCGCGATGATCCCGGCTTCCTGCTCGTGCTGGCGGGCGTTCAGCACCTGGTGCATGACGCCTTCACGCTTGAGCTGGGCCGATAGCATCTCGGACTTTTCAATGGATGTGGTGCCGACAAGGATCGGCTGGCCACGGTTCTGGCCGTCGCGGATGGCCTCGACAATGGCCTTGTCCTTTTCGGCAGCGGTGCGGAAGACCTGATCGTCATCGTCCTGACGCGCGATCGGAACATTGGTCGGGATCTCGACGACGTCGAGGCCGTAGATGTCCATGAACTCGCCGGCTTCGGTCAGCGCGGTCCCGGTCATCCCCGCAAGCTTGTCATAGAGGCGGAAGTAGTTCTGGAAGGTTACCGAGGCCATAGTCACGTTCTCGGCCTGGATGTCCGCGCCTTCCTTGGCCTCGAGCGCCTGATGCAGCCCGTCGCCATAGCGCCGACCTTCCATCATGCGGCCCGTGAACTCGTCGATGATGATGACCTTGTTCTGCTTGACGATGTAGTCCTTGTCGCGCTGGAACAGCATATGCGCGCGCAGCGCCTGATTGACGTGGTGCACGAAGCTGACGTTCTGCGGATCATAAAGCGAGGCATCTTCCTCGATCAGCTTGGCGTCGATCAGGCGACGCTCTATCTCCTCGTTGCCCTCGTCCGTGAGCACCACAGTGCGCTGTTTTTCGTCCAGATCGTAATGCTCGGGCTCAAGACCCGGGATCACCTTGTCGATCGAGATATACATCTCGGTCTGGTCCTGAACGGGGCCCGAAATTATCAGCGGCGTGCGCGCCTCATCGATCAGGATACTGTCGACCTCATCCACGATCGCATAGCGGTGTGGACGCTGAACCATCTCCTCCAGCGAGAGCTTCATGTTATCGCGCAGATAGTCGAAGCCCAATTCGTTGTTGGTGGCATAGGTGACGTCGCAGGCGTACGCTTCGCGCCGGTCCTTGTCGTCCATGCCGGGCACGATTACGCCGACGGTCAGGCCGAGGAAATTGTAGATCGCCCCCATCCAGTCCGCATCGCGCCGCGCCAGATAGTCGTTCACGGTGACGACATGTACGCCCTTGCCCTCGAGCGCGTTCAGATAGACCGGCATGGTCGCGACCATGGTCTTGCCTTCGCCGGTCTTCATTTCCGAGATCGAACCCTGATGGAGCGTCATGCCGCCTACGATCTGCACATCGAACGGGCGCAGACCAAGCGAGCGTTTGGCCGCCTCGCGCACCGCTGCGAAAGCTTCGGGCAGCAGATCGTCGAGGCTTTCGCCCTCGGCAAAGCGCCTCTTGAACTCGTCGGTTTTCGCGCGCACGGCGTCATCGCTCAGCGCCTCGAACTCGCTTTCCAGCGCATTGACCGCATCGACGGTTTTCTGTGCGGCCTTGACCTTGCGGTCATTCGTGGTGCCGAAGACCTTCTTGGCAATATTGCCCAGTCCGAACATCTCGCAGCATCTCCCTCGGCCGGAAGTGACCGGCACTCAACATTTTCAGTGCTTTTCCATTGACATCGGAGCACTGACGCGAAAATTACGCTCGCCGCTTGTCGGTTATGCCGGCACACCGTAAGTGTGGCGCAAACGACGAGTCTGATACGGCGTGACATGTATTGGCGGGGGCCAAGGGTGTCAACGTCAAGCCCCCCGGTGAATGACCGGATACCGCCCGATCGAATAGGAGACGTCCAGTGCCTTTGACCCGCTTGTTTTCCCTCTCTGCGCTCGTGGGTTGTGTGGCCCTGCTTCTTGTCGCTCCGGTTGTTGCGCAGACATCCCAAGGAACCGAGGCTCAGGATCAGGAAACAGCTGCGGAGACACCCGCAGCGTCGGCCACTGCGGTTCTGGCAACTGTCGACGGCACCGACATCACTTTGGGCGATGTGATCGCCATTCGCCAGCAATTGCCCGAGCAATACCTGCAGCTTCCTGACGAAGTGTTGATGAGCGGGATCGTGGATCAGCTCGCCGAGCAGATCATGCTGGAGAATGCGGCTCGCGCCGATGGTCTAGACAAGCATCCCATCGTCGAGGTGATCGTGCGCAACCAGACGCGGGCGGTTCTGGCCGATGCCTATTTGCGCCAGTCCCTGCGCGAGTTGATCACGGACGAGCGGATCGCCGAAGCATATGAGACACAATTCGTGGATGCAGAACCCGTGGTCGAATTGCGGGCAGCGCACATTCTGGTCGAGACCGAAGACGAAGCCACCGCAATTAAGGCGGAGATTGATGCAGGCGCGGACTTTGCAGCGAAGGCGTCGGAACATGGCACGGACGGGACGGCCAGCCGTGGTGGTGATCTCGGCTGGTTCGTACGCGGTCAGATGGTGCCGGAATTCGCTGATGCGGCTTTTGCGCTCGAGCCGGGGCAGATCTCCGGGCCTGTTCAGACCCCCTTTGGCTGGCACCTGATCCGGGTCGACGAGCGCCGCGATCAACCCGTACCGGCGTTGGATGAGGTTCGAGAAGACATCATCGGCGAGCTGTCGCAGGAAGTCTCAGCCGAGGTTCTGACCGGGTTACGCAAAGATACCGAGATCGTTCGCACTCTTGAGAATGCGCCTGCCTCGGCGATCAGAGCCGACGAGTTGCTTGAAAACTAGAACAACAAACGGACGCGATATGACCGAAGACAAGAACGAGCCGAAACGGCGCAGCGGATCACGGGCCAGATCGAAGATTGGCCAAACCAGATCGCGCGTTCGCCGGCTGGCCCGGAAGTCCTCGAAGACTGTAGAGAAATCGGTCCAGTCGGGACCGGCCCGCTCGCCGTTTGCGCCCGAGGCTTTCCCCGATCTTCCCGACATCAAAGGCGTGCGCCTGAACGCAGTCAGCGCCGGTGTACGCTATAAAGCGGGGCGACTCGATGTGATGCTCGCCGAACTGGCAGCGGGCACGGTTGTGGCCGGAACTTTCACAAAATCTGCAACGCGCGCGGCGCCGGTTCTCTGGTGTCAGGAGCGTCTGGCCGCGCTGGCGACCAAGGCTTCCCGCAAACCCTTGGGCATCTTGGTGAACGCGGGCAACGCCAATGCCTTCACCGGACGACATGGCAAGGCTGCGGTTGCCGAGGCTGTGAGCGCTGCGGGCAAGGCGCTGGGCACGCCCAAGGGCAACGTTTTCATGGCCTCGACCGGGGTCATCGGAGAAGTCCTGCCTGCCGAGCGGATCACGAAGAAGCTCGGGCAGCTTGCGCGCGGGCTTTCTCCGGGCAAGATCGATCAGGCCGCCGAGGCGATCATGACAACCGACACCTATCCCAAGGGTTCGGGCCAGATGGTGGACCTCGGGGGAACCGAGGTCTCCATCGCGGGAATCGCTAAGGGCTCGGGCATGATCGCGCCTGATATGGCAACGATGCTGGTTTTCATCTTCACCGATGCCGCAATCAGCCAGAGACTGCTGCAAAGCGCCGTCAGCGAGATCACCGACGGCACATTCAACTGCATCACGGTCGACAGCGACACATCGACTTCCGATACGCTGTTGGTTGCGGCCACGGGTAAGGCTGCGATGAAGCCGATCACGCGGCGCTCGGACAAGCGCTTCGCTCCGTTCGCAGCGGCCCTGGCCGATGTCATGCGGGACCTTGCGCATCAGGTCGTCAAGGACGGGGAAGGTGCCTCCAAATTCGCCGCGATCTCCGTTGCTGGCGCAGAAACAGATGATGCGGCGCGGCGCATTGGCCTTGCCATCGCCAATTCACCACTGGTGAAAACCGCACTGGCTGGAGAGGACCCGAACTGGGGCCGGATCGTCATGGCCGTGGGCAAATCCGGCGAAGCGGCAAGCCGCGACCGGCTTTCGATCCGCTTTGGCGATGTTCTCGTCGCCGAGCGGGGCTGGGTTTCGCAGGGCTACACCGAGGAGGCTGGTGCCGCCTATATGCGCAAGTCCGAGCTCGAGATCGGCGTCGATGTCGGTGTGGGCGAGGGAACGGCAACGGTCTGGACCTGCGATCTGACTCACGGCTACGTCTCGATCAACGCCGACTACCGCTCGTAAGCGGTCTCCAGGGGTGAAGATTGTCCTTGTTGCAGCCGTTGCCCTGATCGACAGGGACGGGCGCGTGCTGCTGGCTCAACGACCCGAGGGCAAGTCCATGGCAGGGCTTTGGGAATTCCCCGGCGGCAAAGTGGAGCCGGGCGAATCGCCCGAGGCTTGCCTGATCCGGGAACTGCAAGAGGAGTTGGGGATCGACACGTGGGAGAGCTGTCTCGCGCCGCTGACCTTCGCCAGCCACGCCTATGAGGATTTTCACTTGCTGATGCCGCTCTATGCCTGCCGCAAATGGAATGGGATCGCCGAGGGGCGCGAGGGGCAACGGCTTGCCTGGGCCGCTCCCGCGAAACTGAGAGACTACCCGATGCCGCCTGCGGATCTGCCCTTGATCCCGGTTCTGCGAGACTGGCTCTAGGACCGTTGGGTCAGGCTGCGTTTGCCCCCTGTCGCCGGGACTGACGGGCCCGGGCAGCATTTCCGAACTCCCGGAAAAGGACCTGGCTCACGGGGTCGCCTGCGGCGTTGAACTCAGCATGCCACTGCACGCCAATCGCAAAACTCCGTGCGCCGCTGATTGAGATTGCCTCGACGGTGTCATCTGTCGCCCAACCCTCAACGACCACGCGCTCGCCGGGTCGTCTGACCGCCTGGCCATGCAGCGAGTTCGTTACGATCTGTTCGGTTCCCAACATGTCCGCCAGCACGCCACCGGGGCGCAGGCGCACCTGCTCGCGCAGCTCAAAAATCACGCCCATGTCCTTGCAGCCCTTAGGCATGCGGTGGCGATGCTTGCCGGGGAGGTCTCCGATCTCGGGATAGAGCGTTCCGCCCTGCGCCACGTTGATCTCCTGAATGCCGCGGCAAAGTCCAAAGACCGGAATGCCAAGATCGATGGCGGCTTTGATCAGGGGCTGGCCCACCGCATCGCGTCCCTCGTCCATGTCTCCATGAGCGTCGGTCAGGTCCTCGCCGTAGTACTTCGGATGAACATTCGCCCGTCCACCGGTCAGCACCAGCCCGTCCAGCGTCGCCAGAAGGTCCCCGACATCGACTGCATCCGGCAGGCCCGGAACCAATAGGGGCAGGCCATCGGCCACAGCGCCCACCGCCTCAATGGCGCGCCGCCCGGTCATCTGCACCTCGTAGGTGTCTTCGGCCTTGTGGTAGCTTGTGGTGATGCCGATTACAGGGCGGGTCATATCAATCTCACTTCTCCGATGGGTGTGGTCTCAACCGCCCTGACAGTCCAGCGCGGCTTTGACAGCCTCGGGGCCTGTATCGCTGCCAAGGGTTTCTGAAACCAAAACACCATTCTCCATCCTGACCGCGCGCAATTCGTTCCAGCCGAAATCCGGCACCACGAGTTCCGCGCCGGTGCCACAATCGCGAACACCTCCGGTGATGAAATTCTCACCGATCCTGTGGTTAGAATAGCCGCGGTCTCTGGCGATTTCCACCAGTGCGCCGTCCCTGAGGGTCCAAACCCTGAGTGTGCCACCCAGATGAGGCGTTTCCACATAGGCAACATCGTTCTGGCCGTCGCCGTTCATGTCCGTAATCCCGATGGGCGCCAGCCAACGATATCCCTGTCCGATGGGCGGCGTCTCATCCAGAGGCCCTGAGCGTTTGGAGTAGACCGCCAGCCGGGCACCGACGCTCGCGTCAGAGATGACGGCAACGACCTCGTCCTCGCCGTCGCCATCCAGATCGCCACAGCGCGGTGCGATGTCCTCATAGACCTGCCCCTCGGGCAGTTCCAGCACCGCAGGCAGAACCCCGGCATCGGTGTGCACCAGAAGCATCAGGCCCTTGTACTCGACATCGTCGCCAAGAACGCCGTGCCTGTACTCCGTGGTCGGCTGGACATAGCCGGCGTCTTCACAGCCCCAGACGACATCGTCGGCTTCGAGGGCATGGGCCCCTCCGGTGAGCGCCAGTCCGGTCAGGAGGGCGGCGGGAAACGTCAGCATCTTCATTCGGTATGGCACTCCAGAGCACGGACCAGTCGGGAAAAGTCGGGCTTCCGGGCAATCGTAGCACGTTCCAGCCCGTCCGGGATCAAACGGATTTTATCGAGGGTCGTCCAGTTCGTCGATGGCAGAACCAACTCCGGGCCATCGCCACAGTCGCGCACAAAATCCACGACACGTGGATCGCGGCCAGTGGGATCCGCAAACCCTTCCAGACTGAGGCGGTCCTGAACCTCACCCGCATTGACCTGGACGATGTGAAGTACGCTCATGTCTCGCGCGGTTTCGAGATAGGCCACGGCCTGTCCAGGACGGCCGCTCAGGGATGTTATCGCGACAGGTGCGAGATCGGCGGCGTCGGGGTGCGCAGCGATGATGATGTGGTCGCGGCCTCGGACAATGGCCACGATTTCTGTACCGTGGCCCGGACTGAAGCGGACAACCAATGGGTCGGGGGCGCCGTCATCGTCAAATCTCCCGCAATAGGGTGCAGCGCCGAGATAGGCCCCGCCATCGGCTACCGGAACGATGGCTTCTTCGATGTCGCCGCCTGCACCGTCGACGTAATATGTGGTGTAGAGCGATCTGAACGCAGGCCCATCGTAGCCGGGGATGTCCAAAGGCTCCATATAGGCTGCACTGGCGCAACCCCAGTGCAGCGTGTCCGGCGCGGTGTCATCGGCAAGGACCCCGGTGCCCGGCGAGAGAAAGGCGGCTAAGAGAAGTACCGCCGCCCGCACGATCAGATCTGTTTTTCCGGCATTTGGACGACAAGGCCCTCAAGCTCGGAGGTGACCTTGATCTGGCAGGTCAGGCGCGAACGGTTCTCGTCCGGCTCGAACGCGAAATCGAGCATGTCGATTTCCATGTCCTCCTTGGCGGGGATTTTTTCGATCCAGGCCGGGTCGACATAGACATGGCAGGTCGAGCAGGCACAGGCCCCGCCGCAGTCGGCATCAATGCCGGGGATATTGTTCGAGACTGCCCCTTCCATGACGGTCAGCCCTTCGGCGACCTCTACTTCATGTTTGGTTCCGCCATGCTCGATGTAAGTGATCTTCGGCATTGATTGGTCCTTGGCTCGATCCTCAGGTGTTCGCGTTCCGCCGGGCTATCTAGCGATTCTCGGGGCGTGTTACCAGAGGTTCGGGCGTCGCAACTTCGCTGGCAAGCCCGGTTGCCGCGCGTCCTGTGGCAAAGGCGGGGGTGGGAATGCTGGTTGTCTCGGCGGGTTGGGGCGGTTTGGAGGCAATGGAGTTGACGGTCCGCCAGCCAACATAACCCGCGAGGCTCCCGACAATGATACCTGCTGCGGCCTGGATCCAGATCGCGCCGGTTGGGCCAAGAGAAGCACTGAGGGCAAAGGCGAGCAGTGGGATTACGGCCGCGTCGCGCGACCAGTTGAACATGGTGGACCAGAGGGGTCGGCCCAGATTGTTGAAGGCGGCGTTTGAGACGAAGAGCGCACCGGTGAAGATGAAGGCGCCTGCTGTGTAGATGGTAAAGGCGCGCACGATCTCCGCGCCTTCTGTGTCGAGGCTGAAGCCTTTGATGATCCAGCCAGAGGCAACCAACAGGATCCCCCAGGCAATGACCACGTAGATCGCGGCAAAGATCAACCCGTCACGATAGGTCGTGCGGATGCGAGGGTAGAGCTTTGCGCCATAGTTCTGGCCAATGATCGGCCCAACTGCGCCTGCCAGCGCGAAGATGCCGCCAAAGGCCAGCGCCGTGATCCGTCCGATGACGGCCCAGCCCGCGACCGCGCTGTCGCCAAACTCGGCCACGGTGCGTGTGAGAAAGGCATTGCCGAACGGGGTTGAAAGCTGCGTTGCCATTGCGGGCAGGGCGATCATCATCAGGCTGGTCTGATCCGAGAGCCAGACCCCGAGCGACGGACGGGCCAGCATGTTGTGCTTGCCGATCACCAACCAAAGCCCGATCCCGGCGATGCAGGCCCGGGTGAGCACAACCGCGATGGCCGCCCCTGTCAGCCCGAGATCGAAGCCGAAGATCAGAACCGGGTCGAGGACCGCCGCGACCAGCCCGCCGCCCAGCGTGACATACATCGCGCGGTTGGCCTCGCCGATGGCCCGCAATGTGCCGGAGCAGCTCATTCCGATTCCAATCAGCGGGACCGATGGGAGCGAGATGGCGAGGAACCAGCTTGCTTGCATCAATGCTTCGCCTTCGGCGCCGAGAAGGCGCAGGGCTTCGACGCGAAAGATCCAGACCAATGCGGAAATTGCCCCAAGAGCCATCACAGCGGTCACGAGGGCGGAGCTGGCGAGATGCCGGGCGCGCTCCAGATCCCCTTCTCCCATCGCACGGCTGACCGTGGCCGATCCCGCGATCAGGAGACCGATCGAGACCGAGATCATAAAGAACTGAATCGTACCGGCGAACCCGATGGCGGCTGCCAGCTCGGTCACGCCGAGAAGCGAGATGTAGAAGAGATTGATCGCGTCGACGAAAAACAGCGCCAGCAGGCCCGCCGACGAGGTCAGGGTCATCACCACCACATGGCGCATGGTCGAGCCGGTGGTGAATTTGGCTCCGCTCATTCTCCGGGCTGGGTCGCCACGATGGGGGTAAGAATGGTCTCGCGACCTTCTTCCGGGTGACGAGGTACAAGGAAGGCGAGGCCCAGGGAAACCAGTGACATCATCACCGCGAGGCTAAAGACCGCTGGCGGCGAGACGAGCCAGAGATATCCCAGAACCGCTGGCAGAAAGACCGCGGCGATGTGGTTGATGGTGAAGGCCACGGCGGCGGTGGGCGCCTGATCCGCAGGGTCGGAGATTTTCTGGAAGTAGGTCTTCTGCGCAAAGGCCATCGAAAACAGGATGTTGTCGACGACATACAGCATGGCGGCGACCTGCCAGCTCCAGTCGAAATAGTAGACCCCGACATAGAGCGAGAAGACCCCGAAGAGGCCGATGTATTCGATGATCAGGCTGAGCCGCTCGCCATAGGCCTGGATGAACCGACCCACCAGCGGGGCGAAGAAAATCTGGGCGATGTAGTTCACGATGTAGATCATCGCGACGTGTTGCAGCTCTAGTCCAAACTTCTCGACCAGCATGAACGGGGCGAAGACCATGAAGATCTGGCGCCGCGCGCCGCCCATGAAGATCAGCGCGTAATAGAGCCAGTAGCGCGAGCGCAGGACGATTTCCTTGCGCTGGACGGTACGGCCTTCGAACCGGGGATAGGCGACCCAGCAGAAGAGCGCGAGCGTCAGGCCGACCGAGCCGCCGACGATGTAGATGTAGTCATACCCCCAATCGAAAACCTCGCGCACCAGCAGGACACCGGAATAGGCGATGAGCGAGCCGACCGAGCCTGCGGCCACGATCCAACCAAGCTTGCGGGGCGCGGTTTTCTTGTCGAGCCATTGAAGCTGGAGCGACTGGTTCACTGCCTCGAAATAGTGGAACCCCATCGAGGCGAGGTAGATCATCAGGATCAGACCCCAGAACGTCGGGAAGGCCGAGGTCATCGCGGTCGCCGCGCCAAGTAGCACCAGCGATATTAGCGCGAGGGTCTGTTCGCGCATAAAGCGGATGAGAAAGATGACGAGGAACGACAGGAAACCCGGGATCTCGCGGATGCTCTCGCGCCAGCCTGTATCCGAGCCGTCAAAATCGACATTCTCGATGGCGTAGTTGTTGATGGTCACGAGGTAGAGAGAGAAGCCAAACCAGAGCGTGCCCGACATGATCAGCAACATCGCTTCGGGCTTTCGCCAGAAGGGAAGATGGTCGACCTCGTCGATCAACGTGATGGGGCGCGCCATGGATGAAGGCTCCTTCACCACCGGGGTATCGCCGCGTGCGGCTCGGCGCCAGCGTTTTCTAGCATGGACGCGGTCAGCTGTCATCGCCGGCTGTCAACGAATCGTTGCACTGCCTCGATATGAGTATCCTTATGGATGAGTGAAACTTACCCACATAGTCCGGGCGGTGATTTACGTACGGACAACGTTAGGAAAGCGAACTAGACGGGGAAGGTCTAAGACATGGACGGTACCAAACAACACGAACTCTCTTTCGACGACTGGGACGAGCAGAATAACCCTCGCCCAGAGGAATGCGATTTCGATCGCATAGTCGAGGCCGCGATATCACGCCGGGGCCTCCTCGGGGGGGTTATGGCCTTTGGCTCTTTCGCAGCACTCGGCGGTGTCCCGCAGATAGCAGAAGCGGCGGCCAACCGCTTTGCCTTCGATCCGATTCCGACCAACGCAGCTGACGACATCACGGTGCCTGCGGGCTACAAATCGGAAGTCGTGGTGAGCTGGGGCGATCCGATCCTGCCGGGTGGTGTCGATTTTGACCACGCGACCCGCGGTACTGCCGACAGCCAAGCATTGGCGTTCGGAGATAACAACGACGGAATGGACGTCTTCCACCATGAAGGCAAGTTCCTGCTGACAGTGAACAACGAGTACACCAACCGCAACATCATCGCACTGAGCGCCGTCGACAAACGCATCATCGACGAGGCCGACATCGCCAAGGGCATGATGGCGCACGGCCTTTCGGTGATGGAGATCGCCTATGCGGATGGCTCGTGGTCGGTGGTCAAGGACAGCCCATACAACCGCCGTGTCACGCCTAAGAGCACGATGGCGCTGACCGGTCCGGCTGCGGGTCACGATCTGGTCAAAACCGCTGGTGATCCGAGCGGCCAGTCGTCAATCGGCAGTTGGAACCATTGCGGCAACGGCGTGACCCCATGGGGCACCTATCTCGCCTGCGAGGAGAACTTCAACGGATACTTTTCGGCCTCGGACGAGAGCAGCGCCGACAACCCCGCCTACAAGCGCTATGGCGTCAAAGCCGAGGACTGGGGATACAACTGGGCCATTGTCGACGAGCGCTTCGACATCACGAAGAACCCGAACGAGCCGAACTGTGCGGGTTATGTGGTCGAGCTCGATCCGCGTGATCCGAATTCGACCCCCAAGAAGCGCACCGCTCTCGGCCGTTTCAAGCACGAGAATGCCGAGGCCCTGGTCAACAACGATGGCCGGGTCGTGATCTACATGGGCGATGACGAGCGGGGTGAGTTCCTCTACCGCTATGTCTCGGACGGTGTCTATGCACCGGGTGTTCCAACCGATCCGCTGATGGAGAACGGCACGCTTTCGGTGGCCAAGTTCAACGAGGACGGCACGGGAACATGGATCGAGTTGACGCCCGAGACCACGGGCATGGCGTCAAAGGCCGAGATCTGCATCCATACCCGGCAGGCAGGCTCGGCGGTTGGTGCGACCACCATGGACCGTCCGGAATGGGTGGCCGCCAACCCGAACGCTCCAGAGGTCTACTGCGCTCTTACCAACAACAAGAACCGCGGCGTCAAGCCAAACGCAGGCGGCGATGATACCTCGGTCAACGGCCCGAACCCGCGCGAGGCCAACAAGTACGGTCAGATTGTGCGCTGGAAGCCGGAAGGCGGTGACCATACCGCAGCGGGTTTTGACTGGGATCTCTTCGTTCTGGCCGGAAACCCGACCGTACACTCGGACACCAACGCCGGATCTTCGAATGTGAACGCAGACAACATGTTCAACTCGCCGGACGGGCTGAAGTTCGACGGGAACGGGCTGATGTGGATCCAGACCGACGGCAACTACACCAACGAGGGTGA
>CAYYZH010000064.1:3907-20105 GCA_964475765.1 uncultured Limibaculum sp. | reverse complement strand
CGCGCGCCCAGCGGCACCAACACCCAGCCCTGGCATGCCTATGTCTGCACCGGCAGCGTCAAGCAGGCGATCATCGACGATGTGACCGCGATGGCCGAGGCGGGCGGCGGCTACTCCTATGACCACTACGACTATTACCCGGCGAAGTGGAAGGACGAGCACAATGCGCGGCGGCGCGGCGTCGGCTGGGGGCTCTATGGGCTCTTGGGCATCGAGAAGGGCGACCGCGAGGCGTCGACCCGTCAGGCAATGCGCAACTTCAAATTCTTCGACGCGCCGGTCGGCATCTTCATCACGACCGACAGCTACCTCACCCGCGGAAGCTGGGCCGACACCGGCATGTACATCCAGACCATCATGCTGGCCGCCAAGGGCTTCGGGCTCGACACCTGCCCGCAAGCCGCATGGATCCCGTTCCAGGAGCCGATCTTCAAACATCTCGGCATCCCCGAAGACCAGAGCCTCGTCTCCGGCATGAGCCTCGGCTACATCGACGACACCAAGATCGAGAACACGCTGGTCAGCGACCGCGAACCGGTCGAAGAGGTCGTCCACTATCGCGGCTTCGACTGATCAAGAAATGGGTTGCTGAGGCCAGGTCAAGGTCTGCTCTCGGGGCAATCCTGCCATTCGAGTGAGCGCAGAGCATGGCCGGGGACAGGCGAGCGCAACACTGCTTCGGGTGCGCTTTATGGTGCCGAGCCCCTCTTCCCTCCGAGGTCAGCGCGAGATGGCAGAGAGCCTGGCCGCGGGACGGCCATGCTCTGCGCGGCGGCCTGCGGCCTTGATTCCGCGCGGTCGGCACTTCCGAGACTGTGTCGTCGGGAGCCCTACCCGTTCAACGCGCTGAGATACCCGTCCACATCCGCCTCGGTGGTGCGGAAGCTGGCGACCAACCGCGTTTTGATGATCTGGTCGCCGGGGCCGTCCGGATCGAAGGGCGTCATGGTGTAATAACCCGCGCCGGAGGCTTGCAGGCGGCGATGCTGGTCCAGTGTGATCTCGGGGAACAGCATGTTCGCGCCGATGGTGTTGCTCACGCGGGCCTCGCCGTTCGCGTTGATCCCGTCGGCCAAACGGTCGGCCATCGCATTGGAGTGACGCGCCAGCCGCAGCCACAGCCCGTCGGTCAGATAGGCATCCATCTGGGCCGACAGGAACCGCAGCTTGGAGAAGAGATGCCCGCCACGTTTACGGCGCAGCTCGAACTCCCATGCACGCTCGGGATCGAACATGATTACCGCTTCGGCAGCCATGGCGCCGTTTTTAGTGGCTCCAAGGCAAAGAACATCGACCCCTGCGCGCCACGTCATATCGGCGGGAGAGACATTCTGCCGGGCCAGCGCATTTGCCAGCCGCGTGCCGTCCATATGCACCGGCAGCCCTGCGTTGCGGGCGATACCGGCCAGCGTCTGGACTTCGCTAAGCGTATAGGCAGCCCCTGCCTCGGTCGCTTGTGTCAGAGACAGTGCGCCCTTCTGCACGTTGTGCACGCCAACCGGCGCGGCCCCTTCGACCGCGGCGCGCAAACCCGCCTCGGTCATCTTGGCATCGTCCCCATCGAGCAGGGTCAGCTTGGCGCCGCCGGTGAAGAACTCGGGCGCTGCGCACTCGTCCTCCTCGATATGGCTGCCCTTGTGGCAATAGACGGTGGCCCAGGGCGGGCACAGGCACGCCAGCGCCAACGCGTTCGCCGCCGTGCCAGTCGCGACGAAATGCACTGCGGCGTCCGGCGCCTCAAAAACCTCGCGCACCCTGTCCTGCGCCCGCTTGGTCAACTCGTCATTACCGTAGGGCATGGCATAGCCCTTCTCGGCCTCGATCAGGGCTTCGAGAATTTCCGGAGCCGCGCCGCTCGCGTTGTCGGATGTGAAGATCATGTGCGGATACCCCATGCCAGTCACATGCGTCATAGAACCGATCCCAACACCTGTCATCCCCGTAGCGTCGCGGGACGGATCAAGTTTTGATCGGCCATCCTTCAGGTGTCTTGAACAGCGTCTTGTGGTATCCTTACGCCATACAGTCGATGAAGGAGATTTCGATGACGAAACCAAACGCAAAACCGGACCCCGAGACGCTGGACGATCAGGATGTCGACACGGCAGTCGGCGGGGCAAAGATGAAATCCCCCGATACCAAGGCCGGTGGCAATGATGTGCTGCAACAGGAATGGACCCTGACCTACGAGGCCATCCAGCGCGTAAAGTGACGGGGTTTGCCGAACGTGAGGCCATTGGGCAGGCGAAGCCCGCGCCTAATGGCTAACCGTCGAGGATGTGGTCCTCCAGATCCTCCTCGGCCACTTCGTATTCCGGGATCAGGGGCGGGGCGACCGTGATCCCCGCTGCGCGCACACTGTCCGGTGTGCCAGAAATCAGCGGGTGCCAGTCGGCCAGCTTACCACCTTCAAACAGTACCCTGTAGGCACAAGTCCGGGGCATCCACTCCGCAGCGGCAGGCAGCGTCTCAGGGCTCAGATGCACACAGCCCGGCACCAGTTGGCGGCGAAGCGCATAGTTGGTGCACCGGCAGGTCTCGGCATCAAAGAGACGGCAGGTGACGTTGGTGTAGTGCACATCGCCGGTGTCGATATCCTCAAGCTTGAGGAGACAACACCGCCCGCACCCGTCACAGAGCGCCTCCCACTCCTCCGGCGTCATATCGTCGAGCGCGACGTTCTCCCAGAACCGCGCCCTCATTGCGGGCCGCGCGGCCAGACCCCAAGCGCCATCCGGCCCATTCGCGTCTGGGGTGCATAGCGCGCGACGAGAAACGACATTGGCAGGGCGGTCAACGTGACCAGCACCAGCACCTCGGTGGTGGGCACACCCGTTGCGACAAGGATGCCGGTGACGATGGCCGAGACCACGATCATGGTCGCATCCATGACGTTCGAGCAGGCAATGTACGACGCCCGCGTCTCGTCTGGGCTTTCCGCCTGCAGGACCGCATTCAGAGGTGTCACGTACATGCCAGCGAAGGCGGCAAGGATCACGAAGTCGATCAGGATGCGCCAGCCTGTGAAATCGGAGAAGAACGTCGCCCGGTCCAAAAGCGCCGCATCGGGCAACGGCGCGGGCGGGGTTGCGAACCACAGCTCCACCGCCATGACCGCAAGACCCAGCGCGCCGATCGGCGGCAGATTGACCGAGACCTTGCCCCCCGACAGCGCCTCCGATGCGATAGCCCCGATGGCAACCCCGATGGAGAACCCGGCGAGCAGAACGGTCAGAACGCCCTCATCGACGCCCAGTTCTTCGCGCGCATAGGATGGCAGCAGCGACAGGAACGTCGCGCCGAGGAACCAGAACCACGAGATTGCATAGATCGCGCGCATGGCCGGCGGGCGCGCCTTGCACATCTTGAAGAGCTTGTAGATCGCCCGGGGGAACACCCAGTCGACCGGGCCGTTGTCGGACACAGGCGGCGCGGCAGGCGTGTAGAGACTGGAGATGAAGCCGATCACCGCGACCGAGACGACGCAGATCGAAACGATCAGAACCCCACCTTCGCGCAGGATCAGCTCGTTCCCGATGATCGTCCCGAAGATGATCGCGAGGAATGTGAACCCCTGGACCAGCCCGTTGCCGCCCATCAGCTCATCGGGGTGCAGATATTGCGGCAGGACCGAATACTTGATCGGGGCGAACACCGCCGATTGCGCGCCCATCAGGAACAGCACGAAATAAAGGAAATAGATGTTCTGGGTGTAGTAGCCGACGACAGCCAGCCCCATCACCACGATCTCCCAGGCTTTGACGAATCGCATCATCTTGGCCTTGTCGACCCGGTCCGCGATTTGCCCGGCCGTCGGTGTGATCACTGCAAACGGAATGATGAAGAGAGCCGACGCGATCACGCCCAGAAGCGCGATGGGAATGCCCACCTGATCGGCGAGGCGATAGGTGATCAGCGCAACAAACGCCTTCTGATAGACCTGATCGTTGAACGCGCCGAGGAACTGCACGAGGAAGAGCGGCAGGAACCGCCTGGTCCGCAGCAAAGCGAACTGATTAGGAGCTGGCTCGGGCATGGAAACTCCGCGTGGGTCGGGCGCCACCCTATCACGGTGAGGATCGTCCGCCACAGACTTAGGTCGCGCTGGACGCCGCGTCAATTTCATGATGGAGTTTCAACCAGAAGATGAACCGGGCCGTCAGATGTCCGGACTATTTCAAGGGAGGACATAATGACGACACCTACAGAACGGGTTACGGCCTGGTTAAATGATCTTGCCGCCGCGACTGCGGCCGGGGACGGCGAAGGGGCGGCGGCCCTCTTCGGCGATGATTGTTACTGGCGTGATTTGGTGCTGCTGACGTGGAACCTCAAAACGCTGGAGGGACGCGCGGCAATTGCCGAGATGCTCAATGCGACACTGAAATCTGCCAAGCCCGAGAACTGGCAACTAGAAGGCGAGGCGTCGGAAGCCGATGGCGTGACCGAAGGTTGGTTCACGGTCGAGACCGCCACCGCACGCGGCAAGGGCCATGTCCGGCTGATGGGTGACAAGGCTTGGACACTGCTGACCACCATGGTCGAGTTGAAGGGCCACGAGGAGGCCAAGGGGCCGTCGCGCCCGCATGGCGTGGTGCATGGCGCATTTCGTGACCGCGAGACCTATATCGAGCGGCGCACCCGCGAAGATGCTGAATATGGCAGCGCGACCCAGCCCTATTGCGTGATCATCGGCGGCGGTCAGGGCGGCATCGCCATGGGTGCGCGGCTGAGGCAGTTGGGCGTGCCGACCATCATCGTTGAAAAGAACGCGCGGGCGGGCGACAGCTGGCGCAACCGGTACAAGTCGCTCTGCCTGCATGACCCCGTCTGGTATGACCACCTGCCCTACCTGCCGTTCCCGGACAACTGGCCGGTGTTCTCGCCCAAGGACAAGATCGGGGACTGGCTCGAGAGCTACACCAAGATCATGGAGTTGAACTACTGGACGCGGACGACGGCGAAGTCGGCCGTCTACGACGAAACTTCTGGCGAGTGGACGATCGAGATCGACCGCGACGGCACACCGATGACATTGCGCCCCAAGCAACTGGTGCTGGCGACCGGCATGTCGGGCATCCCGAACATGCCGGATCTGGAAGGCGCGGGCGGGTTCAAGGGCGAGGTGTTCCATTCGTCCAAATACCCCGGAGCGGAAGGCTATGAGGGCAAGAAGGCTGTCATCATCGGCTCGAACAACTCCAGCCATGACATCTCAGCCGATCTTTGGGAGCAAGGCGCGGATGTGACCATGGTCCAGCGCTCCTCGACCCATATCGTCAAGTCCGAGACCCTGATGGAGCTGGCGCTTGGCGCGCTCTACTCTGAAGAGGCCGTCGCGAACGGGATCGACACCAACACTGCGGATCTGATCTTTGCCTCGATCCCCTACAAGGTGCTCCCGGCGTTACAGAAGCCGCAGGCGGACGAAACCAAAAAGCGCGACAAGGATCTCTATGACCGGCTGGCAGCGGCAGGTTTTGATGTCGATTTCGGCGATGACGACACCGGGCTTTTCATGAAGTACCTGCGCCGCGGCTCGGGCTACTACATCGATGTCGGCGCCGCCGATCTCGTGGCCAATGGCGATGTCAAACTCGCCAAGGGTCAGGCGGAGAAGTTCACAGAGAACGGCATCGTGGTCGATGGCAAGGAGATCCCCGCGGACCTCGTCGTCTTTGCCACAGGCTATGGTTCGATGAACGGCTGGGCGGCGCGGCTGATCTCACAGGAGACCGCGGACAAGGTCGGCAAGGTCTGGGGTCTTGGCTCCGACACCACCAAGGATCCCGGCCCGTGGGAGGGAGAGCTGCGCAACATGTGGAAGCCAACGCAGCAACCGGCGCTCTGGTTCCACGGCGGGAACCTGCACCAGTCGCGCCACTACTCGCAGTTCCTCTCGCTCCAGATCAAGGCGCGCGAGGCTGGCATTGCGACCCCGGTCTATGGGCTGGCGGAAGTGCACCACACGGCCTGAATGGGGATGCCATCGGGGCACCAATCTGGTTAGCCTCGATGCGACCGGCCAGCAGGCCGTGACCCAGATTGCTGTGCGGGCATGACCGGATGAAGCTCACCAAAGACCAGTCGGAAGCCTTTTCGGCATTCGAGCGGGCGGGTTGGGACCGTGCGGCGAGAGCCTATCACGATCATTGGGGCAGGCTGTCGATACAGTCTGCCGACGCGATGCTTCACGCAGCAAAGGTCGGACCGGGGGCGGCGGTGCTCGATGTGGCCACCGGTGCGGGATATGTCGCGGCGGCAGCCGACGCGTTGGAGGGTGATGTCACGGGCCTCGATTTCTCGCCCGCGCAAGTCGAACTGGCGCGGCAGGAACATCCCGGACTGCGGTTCGCCCAGGGAGATGCTCAGGACATGCCGTTCGAGCCCGAGACCTTCGATGCGGTTGTGATGGGCTTTGGGATGAACCACTTGCCAGAGCCGGAGAAAGTCATCGGGGAGGCGTGGCGCGTCCTGCGCCCGGGCGGCACCTTTGCCTTCACAGTCTGGGCCGAACCCAAGCCCGGCGAGGGCTTTGGCATCGTCCTCTCCGCAATCGAGCGCCACGGCGTCCCCAATCCGGACCTGCCTGCCGCACCTCCCTATTTTCGGTTTGCCGACAAGGGCGAGGTGGCGTCCGCCCTCGGACAGGCCGGGTTCTCCAACGTCGAGACAATCCGTGTAGAACAAACCTGGCGCCATTCCACGCCGGATCAGGTGTTCGCTGCATTCAACGAAGGCGCCGTGCGCGCCACCGAAATGCTGCGATCCCAACCCGAAGACGTCCGCCAGATCATCCGGGAGGATGTCCGGGCTGAGGTCTCCAAACTCAAGGCCGGGGACAGCTACGTCGTGCCCGTTCCCGCAGCGTTATCGTACGGCGTAAAGACGGCGTGACGTCCAAGCCGACGCCATTGCCCGGTGTGTTGCTTTAGCTGTCGTCCAGCCCCAACTCCCACGGCCGCGCGAAGGACCCGAGTGCAGCGCCGATCTGCTCCTTGTCGGCTCCCGCGGTCTTGGGGATGACACGGGCCACCAGACCTCGGGTCTTGTCCTCATTGACCTCGATCCGGGCCTTGATCCCGACGCCATCCAACGCTGCGCCATAGACACGGCTGATCGCCATCTTGCGCAGGTCCGGCTTGAAGACCTTGCCGACCGCGGTCTTGGGCAGCTCCTCCAGCACCTCGACATATTTCGGGACGGCGGCCTGCTCGGCGACGTGCTCCTCGGCATAGGCCATCAGGTCAGTGCCATTGGCCGTGCCTCCTGCGATCAACTCGACATAGGCGCAGGGCACCTCGCCCGAATGCGCATCGGGCTGACCGATCGCGCCGACAAAGGCCACATCGGGATGGCCCGCCAGCGCCTCCTCGATCAGTGCGGGGTCGATGTTGTGCCCGCCACGGATGATCAGATCCTTGGCCCGCCCTGTGATCCAGACATAGCCGTCCGCATCGATCCGGCCCAAGTCACCGGTGCGCAGATATCCCTCGTTCCCGGCAAAGAGGCCCACATTGCGTGCCTCTTCTTTGTAGCCGGGGAACACACCGGGGTTCAGCACACAGATCTCGCCGATCTCGTCGACAGCGCATTCCTTGTTGATCCCGCCGTTCTCGTCACAGTGCAGGATCTTGACGTCAGTGTAGGGGAACGGCAGCCCGACGGAGCCGATCTTGCGCTCACCATGCGGCGGGTTGATCGATACAAGGCACGTCGCCTCGGTCATCCCGTAGCCTTCCAGAATCGACACCCCCGTCGCGCCCTCGAACTGCTTGAAGAGTTCCACCGGCAACGGCGCAGAGCCACAAAGCGCGTATTTCAGACTGGAGACATCCGCATCGACCGGGCGCTGCATCAGCGCCGACGCCGCCGTAGGCACCGTGACCATGAACGTCACGCCCCAGCGCTCGATCAGTTTCCAGAAATTGTCCATCACCCCGTCGCCGCGATAGCCCGCAGGCGTCGGCATCACCATATGCGCGCCCGACGCGACACAGGTCATCAGGATGGGATAGGCCGCAAAAACGTGGAACAGCGGCAGCGGGCACAGCATCACGTCTTCCTCGGTGATCAGCGTCATCGAGGGGCAGGCGCCGTTATAGACCATGCCCTTGTGCTTGTGCTGCGCGATCTTGGGCATGCCGGTGGTGCCGCCGGTGTGGAAATAGGCCCCGATCCGCTCGCCCCCGCCCTCCTGTTCGAAGGCCAGCTTGGTGCCATCGCGTTTGGCAACCTCGGCGTTGAAATCCATGGTCGTCACGCCCGGCGCGCGCTCGAGCTTGGGCCGGATCAGCGGCACAATCCACGAGAGCGGCGGGGAGAGATAGCGCTTGAGATCGACCTCCAGCACGGTCTTGACGTTCGGCGCCATGGCGCAGGCTTCATGCGCCTTCTGCGCGACATCCGTTTTGGGAAAACTCGTCAGCGTCACCAGAACCTTGGCGTTGGTGTCCCGCAGGATGGCCGCGATCTGTTCAGCCTCCAGCAGCGGATTGACCGGATTGACGATCCCTGCCGTGCAACCCGCCAAAAGGCTGATCGCGGTCTCGTTCGTGTTCGGGAGCATATAGGCGACGACATCATTTGGCCCGATGCCAAGCTCACGAAAGAGGTTCGCGGCCCGGATGACCTGCGTCTTCAGCTCGCGCCAGCTCAGCGTCTCCGCCTTGTCCGTGGGGCCCGACTTGATCTGGAAGCTCACCGCCGGGCGGTTCCCGTGCTCTTCCACCGTCCGCGACATCCGATCGAAAACGGTAGCATCAGTCAGGACCTGATCCAGCGGTGTCGCCTCGATGGCACGCTTGTCAGAAAGCGTGCCGAAATTGTGCTGTGCGCCCATCATTCCTCCCATCCGCGCATTCTGGCGCGCGGTTTCTCGTCAAAACCTATGTGTGTCACACCGCGGCGGCAAGGGCGGATCGGTTTGTGCCCACCTGCCCTAGCGTCATTGCATCGCCCGGACCAAGGCCCCATCTGCCGATTCGGATCAGGGGTGTGGGAGACATCGACATGGCGGAACTTTCGGGCAAGACGGCACTTGTGACCGGCGCCTCCGCGCCGCGTGGCATCGGCCGGGCCATCGCCAAACGGCTGGCGGAGGAGGGCGCAACGGTCGTACTGACGGACATTGCGGGCAATATCGAGATCAACGGCGTGTGTCGCGCGCGGCGCGAATTGCTGGACGAGGCCGCTGCCGAGATCGGGGAGGCGGGCGACAACGCAACAGTACATCTCCTCGACGTAACCTCGGAGGCTGAGATCCGGGAACTTGTGGGCGAGATATCCACCCGGCATGGCGGGGTCGACATTCTCGTCAACAACGCGGGTTCGCTGGCCGGATCGGCCCCCTTCCTGTCGACAACTCCGGCGGAGTGGTCAAACAGCTTCAGGGTCAATCTCCTCGGTCCGATGATGACAATTCAGGCGGTCCTGCCCGGCATGCAGACCCGCGGCGGCGGGTCGATCATCAATATCGGCTCGACCGGCTCTCTGGGCGCAGAGCCCGGGTTCGGCGCCTACACCGCGATGAAGCATGGACTGATCGGCCTGACCAAGACCATTGCCGCGGAGTTCGGTCCCGACGGCATCCGCTGCAACGCCGTCTGCCCCGGTTTCATCGCGACTGACATGCACATGGCCGCAAACACGCGCCTCGCCGCGGAGACGGGTGTCTCTGTGCCGGAGATGAAGGCGAAGCGCTACGCCAATGTCGCCTTGCGCGATGCTGGCAGACCGGAAGACGTTGCTGACACCGTGGCCTATCTGGCCGGACCGCGTGCTGCCTATATCACCGGCGCCGCTCTGCCAGTCAGCGGCGGTGTCCCGCCCGGGATCTGATACGAATGGGCAATGCCCGGAAATTCCCGCTCCGGTCTCAGGGATCGTTGGACAGCCCGTCGCCACTGGGTCAGGGTGGCCGAAACACGGCAAGTCGGAGGATGGGATGGATCAGGTACACATGACGCTGGACGCCGCGCATGACCTCGCGCGGCGCGCGCTGATGGCAAACGGGGCCGATGCCCGGAATGCCGAGGCGACGGCGGGTAACATGACCACGGCGGAGCGGGATGGCTGCAAATCGCACGGTCTCTTTCGCGTGCCGGGCTATGTGAAATCGCTGAAGGCGGGCAAGATCAACGGTCACGCCAATCCCGTGGCGTCCCGGATCGGCCCCTGTGCCATCGTGGTCGAAGGAGACAACGGCATGGCCCCTCTGGCACTGGAGGTCGGACGCACGCCCCTGATCGAGGCCGCCCGCGAGAACGGAATGGCCGCGCTGGCCGTGCGGCGCACGCACCACTACGCCGCCCTCTGGCCCGAGACCGAGGCGCTGGCGACCGAGGGGCTTGTCGCCATGGCGTTCGTAAACTCACCCCCCTACATGGCGGCAGCGGGCGGCAAGACGAAGTTCTTCGGCACCAACCCGATGGCGTTCGCATGGCCCCGGCCGGACGGCGGTGCGATGGTCTGGGACCAGGCCTCCGCGGCTTCGGCCCGGGGCGAGCTTCAGATCATGAAACGCGACGGTCACATGGCCCCCGATGGGGCCGGGATCGATAAGGACGGCAATCCGACCAACGACCCCGGAGCGATCCTCGAAGGCGCACAGCTTCCGTTCGGTGGCTACAAGGGCGGCGCGATCGCCATGATGGTAGACCTGATGTGTGGTCCGCTGATCGGCGAAGTCTCGTCAGTCGAAGCCGGTGTCGAGGACAATGGCGATGGGGGGCCGGCTACGGGCGGCGAATTGATCCTCGCCTTCGATCCAACGCGATTGGGCGGGGATGACGCGCTCGCCCGCGGCGAACGGCTGTTTGCCGCCATGCTGGATCAGGACGGCGTGCGCCTGCCCGGCGACCGCCGTCTGGCAGCGCGGCAGAAAACGCCAAGCGAGGGGATAGAAATACCGGCCTCGCTGCACGAGACGATCCAGGGGTTACTCTAACCTTCCTAGACCCAAACGGTCGGGTCTTCGGGCGGCTTTGCAGGCAGAACCGCTCGGGACAGCACCCTACGTCGCAAAATGGTCGTAGGGTGCGTTCGCATGTGCATACGGACAGATCTACACGAGACCCTTCCGCACACACCACAGGGTCCGAAGGCGCTGAAGACGCACCTCTGGTTCAGACAGGGATCCGCAGCATCTGGCCGGGATAGATCTTGTCCGGATGGCTCAGCATCGGCTTGTTCGCCTCGAAGATCTCTTCATAGCGCGCGCCATTGCCAAGATGCTTGGTCGAGATCGCCCAGAGCGTATCGCCCTTCTCGACCGTGTGGAACACCGGCTCCTTCGCATCGGGCGCCGCGACGCTTTCCTCGACCGCGGCGATCCCCTCGACGTTGCCCGCTGCCAGGATCACCTTCTCCTTGATCTCCTGACTGACCGCCTCGCCGGTAATCGTCACCTTGTCGCCCTCGACCGCGATATCCATGCCGCTGGCGTCCAGACCCAGATCCTCGATCTCGGCCTTGATCTGATCCGCTGGTTCCGCCGCCTCGGCACTGCCGATCCCGACGGCCTTGCCCGCTTCCTTGATGAAATTCCAAAGACCCATTGCGTGTTCCTCCCTTTCGCAAATCCTGATCACATCGCTACGTGACACCGCGAACCCGGAACAATTGCAAGCCCGTTGTCGCATCCCACTGGTGGTTTCCCGCCCGAGGGCCTATCTATGCGGAATGGCAAGCAAATCCACTCATCCCATGCGTGTGGTCACCTGCTGTTACTGCGGTGCACGATCCACGATTTCGGCCAAGCGCCCGCAGCGTCTGGTCTGTCACGGCTGCGGCGCTGCGATCCGCAAGATCGAGATGTTGCAGCCCGATTTCGAGCGCCTCAAGAAGCGCCCGGGCGAGCGCAAACCCGCGATCCCGCATCGCGCAGAGCGCCCGCATGATCATCTGCCCAAGGACCGCCCGGTCCGGCGCAAAAAGGGCAAGCGCAGGCAGCGTTCGGTCTGGTCGCGTCTCAGCGATCAGGTCGATGACATCTTCGACCTGGACGACCTCTTCGACATCGAAGACTGGTTCGACTAGTCACCCATGTCGGGGGACGCGCTCATCGCCCTGTTGATCGGCGCGATCGCCCTGATGGGCTCGCCCGGACCCGCGACACTCAGTTCTGCGGGCTCCGGCGCCGCATACGGCTTTCGCGGCGGTCTGCGCTACACGCTCGGCATCTGCACCGGGACATCTACCGTGGTGCTGCTGGTCGCGACGGGAGTTACCGGTCTGGTGATCGCGCTGCCCGGCGCACGCACCGTACTGATCGGCGCGGCCTCGCTCTATATCCTCTATCTCGCATGGAAGATCGCCAACGCCCCGCCGATCTCCAAGGTCACCAGCACAGAAGAAGCGCCGCCCTATCTCGCCGGGCTGGCGCTCGCGCTCGCCAATCCCAAGGCGTACGCCGCAATCGGGGCGGTGTTCTCCTCGACCGTGCTGATCGAGGCCAGCGCCACGCGCGATGCCATCACCAAGGCCGCGATCCTGATCACTCTGGTGCCGTTCATCAATCTGACATGGCTCGCTGCCGGAGCGTCGCTGGCGCGTCTGATGGCCTCGCCGCGCGCTTCCCGCGTGCTGAACATCTGCTTCGCGGTTTTGCTGGTGCTCTCAGTCGCGATTGCCTTGCTCCTCTGAAAGGGGCTCAGGCCGCGACGGTGCCTTCGGTGAACTGTAGCCGGGCAAGCCGTGCGTAAAGCCCGCCTGCCGCCACCAGTTCGTCATGGGTGCCGGTGGCAACGATCCGCCCGCCGTCCATCACCACGATCCGGTCGGCCATCTTCACAGTGGCCAGCCGGTGCGCGATCACCAGCGTCGTGCGCCCGGCACTCAGGCGTTCGACCGCCTGCTGGACGGCCCGCTCGCTTTCGGCATCAAGGGCCGAGGTCGCCTCGTCCAGCAGCAACACCGGCGCATCGCGCAGGATCGCGCGGGCGATGGCGATGCGCTGTTTCTGCCCGCCGGAGAGCAGCACGCCGCGCTCGCCCAGCCAGGTGTCATATCCATCGGGCAAATCCTGAATGAACGCATCGGCGGCCGCCGCCTTGGCAGCGGCAATCACTTCGTCCTCGCTCGCATCGGGCCTGCTGAAGAGGATGTTGGCGCGAACAGAATCGGCAAAGATCACCGGCTCCTGCGGTACCAGCGCCATGCGCGCGCGCAGGTCATCGAGCCGCATGGCGTTGATCGCCACACCGTCCACCCGGATCTCACCCGCGGTCGGGTCGTAGAACCGCAGCAGCATCTGCAGAACAGACGTCTTGCCCGCCCCGGACGGGCCGACCAGCGCGACGGTCTCGCCCGGCGCGATGTCGAGGCTGACACCGGACAGCGCAGGCGTGTCGGGCCGGGTCGCGTAGGCAAAGCTGACATCGTCGAAGGTCACGGCCCCTGCCGCAGGCTCGACCGCAGGGAGCGGGTTCTCCGGATCGGACACCGGATTTTTCATGTTGAGGAGTTCGATCAGGCGCTCGGTTGCGCCAGCGGCCCGCTGCAACTCGCCCCAGACCTCGCTCAGCGCGCCAACCGCGCCGGCGGTGATGATGGCATAGAGGACGAACTGCGCCATCGCGCCGGGGCTCATGTTTCCGGCGATCACATCGCGCGCGCCGAGCCAGACGATGCCGATGACCCCGGCAAAGGCGAGGAAGATTATGATCGCGGTCAGGAGCGCGCGGGCGCCAATCCTCTGCATCGCAGCGTCGAAGGCCGCCTCGACCCGGCCTGCGAAATCCATGCGGGAGCGCTCGACATGGGTCATCGCCTGCACGGTGGGGGCCGCCTGCAGCACCTCGCCTGCCAGCGTTGCGCTGTCCGCGATCAGATCCTGACTGAGGCGGGAGAGCCGCCGGACCTTGCGCCCCAGCACCAGGATCGGACCGATCAGCAGCGGCACCAAAAGGATTGTTAAAAGCGTCAGTTTCGGCGAGGTGATCAGCAGCAGAACCAGACCGCCGACCAGCAGCAGAATGTTGCGCAGCGCGATGGAGACGGTCGAGCCGACAACGCCCTGAATGACAGCGGTGTCCGTGGTCAGGCGGGTCAGGACCTCGGTCGTCATGACCCGCTCGTAAAAGCCCGGGCTCATACCGACGACATGACCGAACACGGCGCGGCGGACATCCGCGACGACGCGCTCGCCAAGTTTGCTGACGAGATAGAACCTCAGCGCAGTTGCGAGCGCGAGGGCCAGCGCCACACCGATAAAGGCCACGAAGTAGAGGTCGATCAGGCCATAGTCGGAGGAAGAGAACGAGTCGATCACCCGGCGCAGCGCCTGAGGCAGCGAAAGGGTCAGCCCGGCCGCGGCCAGCAAGGCCACGACCACGCCGAAAATCGTGCCGCGATACGGGCGCACGAAGGGCACCAGCCCCCTGAGCGGCGCGATCTTGTCCGACTTTGCCCGTTCCTCTGCCCCCGCCCCGGGGCGCACCGGCTGCTCTGCCACGTTTTGCTGTCCATCCTGCCTAGTCAGTGCCGGGTGATATCAATGCTGTTCGGCTGCGGCAAGCGACACCCGACCCGGTATGGGTGCGTTAAATCGGGGCGGCGGGCGTGCAACTCAAGTGGGCCGGCACGGGTCGGATTGAGTTGGACCACGGCGGCCATGTCCGTAAACGGACCGGGGAGGCATTCGCCTCCCGCTGTGCGCACGCGCGCAGATGGCCGCCTCAGGTGCCCGTCAGCACCGGATCAACCTGGAACTGATGTTGGAGGGACGCGAACAGCGGGAAACACCCGATCCCGACTGGATGCGTCGAATTTATAGAGGCATGTGCCTTCTGGATGTGTCATCAGCGTCGGGACATGCGCCTTCTCATCTCCTTTGCCGCGCTTTTCCTCTCGGTGTTCCTTGTCCAGCTTGGGTCGGGATCATTGGGGCCGCTCGATGCGTTGTCGGGAACGGCGCTGGGTTGGACCACTGCCGAGATCGGCCTGCTCGGCTCCGCCCATTTTGCGGGCTTTTTCATCGGCTGCTGGGCCATGCCGCGCCTGATCGGCGGGGTCGGCCATTCCCGCGCCTTTGCGGCCGCAGCCGCCGTCGGCGCTACGGGTGTTCTCCTGCATCCCGTCCTCGAGGGGCCCGTCGCCTGGGCCGGATTGCGCGTTCTCAGCGGCATGTCGGTGGCGGGCGCCTACACCGCCGTCGAAAGCTGGCTGCAGGCGAAACTCGAGCGCCAGTCGCGGGGCCGCGTGTTTGGCATCTATCGCCTTGTGGATCTGGTAGGCGCGATCGGTTCGCAGGGCCTGATCGCAGTGCTGGAGCCCGCAGTTTACGTCTCCTACAACATCATCGCGATCTTTTGTTGCCTCTGCCTTGTGCCTCTGGCTTTGACCCGGCAAGTGCCGCCCTTGGTCGATCATCCGCCCGTGCTCGCGCCGCTGAGAGCCTGGCGGATCTCACCGCTCGCCTGTTTCGGGATCGTGATCGCGGGCACGACAGGATCGAGTTTTCGGATGGTCGGCCCGGTCTTTGGCGTCGAAATCGGGCTTGCCGCAGATCAGATCGCCATTTTCCTGATCGCGGTCGTCACAGGGGCCGCCATTGCGCAATACCCGATCGGCTGGCTGGCCGATAAATTCGACCGGCGCTGGGTGCTGATCTCGCTCTCAGGTGGCGCCATCGCAACCTGCCTTGCCATCACCGGGATCGGCCCTGACGCGTTCCCCGCCCTTGTCGTTGCCGCCGCGCTGTTCGGGGCGACATCGCTGACGATTTACTCGGTCTCGGCGGCCCATGCGAACGACTACTGCCCCGCCGATTTCGTAGTCGAGCTGAACGCCGCCCTGATCTTCTTCTTCTCGGCAGGCGCCATCGCCGCGCCGTTCGTCTCCGCGCGTCTGATGGAGACCTTTGGCACCGGCGGGCTCTTCTGGTTCATTGCGACGGCGCATCTGGTGCTGATCGCATTCTCGCTCTATCGTATGACCCGACGCGCGGGGGGCGCGCCTGCCACGCCGTACCGGTATCTGCCCCGCACCTCGATGGTGCTGGCCCGGCTGTGGGGCCGCCGCCAGGATGAACGGAGCGACGACCAGATTGACGACCAAACCGGCGCTGAGACGCCGACAGACAGGGACAGACCACGATGATGAAACTCCTCCACTCGCCGCTTTCTCCTTATGTCCGCAAGGTCATGGTGACCGCCCACGAGACTGGCATGATCGACAAGATCGAGACGGTTGACGG
>CAYYZH010000064.1:0-3897 GCA_964475765.1 uncultured Limibaculum sp. | reverse complement strand
GCTTGATCCTGCGGACAGCGTTGTCGCGGTGAACCCTGTTGGGCGCATCCCGGCGCTCATCACCGAAGACGGCGCGGTGCTGGCCGACAGTAGGGTGATCTGCCGGTATCTGAACGCTCAGGCGGGTGGATCGCTGCATGGAAGCGGTGCGGACGAGTTCCCGATTATTGCGCGCGAGGCGCAGGCCGAGGGGATGATCGATAGCTGTCTGCTGGTCGCCTATGAGGGGCGGATGCGGCCCGATGACAAGCGTCATGAGCCGTGGATCGAGGGCCAGAAGGCCAAGGCACGCCGGGGGGCAGCCGGGTTCAATGCCCGCATCGGCGAGATGGGCGGAGACCTTAGCATCGACCAGATCGCATTGGGCTGCGCGCTTGGATATGCCGACTTCCGCATCCCCGATCTTGGCTGGCGCGACGGCAACGCAGCACTTGCCGCGTGGTATGAGGACTTCTCCCAGCGCCCGTCCATGGTGGCCACGGCGCCGCCTCCGGCCTGACTGGACCGAAAACATGAGCGACGCCCGACCCTATTACTTCGTGGCGAGCCACAAGGTGCTGGACCGTGCGGTGGTGAACGACACCTATGTGCCGCAGGCGGTCGGGTGCCTGAACAAATACGATGTCGAGATCCTCGCGGTTCAGGAGAACACCGAGGTGATCGAGGGCCAGACCGGGCATGACCGGCTTGTGATCCTCAAGTTTCCGAGCCGCGACGAGGCGATGCGCTGGTACAACTCTCCGGAATACCAGTCGATGATCCATCTCCGGCTGAACTCGGTCGAGGGCACGTTGGTGCTGGCGGAGGGATTGAATGCCGCTGATCTCGCAGCTGCGGGTGTGACGCAAAGCCCGGCCCCAGTCGGCGCAGTTGCCAGTACGCCCGCCAGCCCAGTTACCGCGACCAACCACGCCGGGATGGCCGACACGTTCCGCTCGGGGGAACTGACCACATCGGGGTTCAGCGACTGGTCCGACGTAATCAAACAAGAGTTCCGCACGAACGCCTATAACGGCGCGATCGGCACCGACCTGATGTTTGAGAACGACGCCGTTCGGGTCTGGCACATGACACTGCAACCCGGCGAGGCAATGCCCGTCCATCGCCATGTCCTGACCTATTTCTGGACAGCGATCACCCCGGGGCGCTTCCTGCAACGGACCTATGACGGCACGACCTATGAAAGCGACTACGAGGCCGGGCTCACGCATTTCTATGATGTCGGATCCGGCGAGTTTGCACTCCACAATCTCGAGAATGTCGGCACGACCGAGATGATCTTCTGTGCGGTCGAGTTAAAGAAAGAGAGCGCGAACGTTCCGCTTTCGCTTTATGACAGCCGCCCGAAATTCGGCCCCTCCGCGCCGGTCACAGGGCAGGCCGACGCCTTCAGATCGGGTGAGTTGGCAACCTCGGGGTTTCAGGGCTGGCCCGAACAGATCCGCCGCGAGTTTCAGACCAACGAGATGAACGGGCGCATCGGCACGCATCTGGTGTTCGAGAACGCCTCCGTGCGCGTCTGGCACATGACGCTGCAGCCGGGCGAGAAGATGCCGGTCCACCGCCATGTGCTGACGTATTTCTGGACGGCCATCACCCCGGGGCGCTTCCTACAGCGGACCTATGACGGCACGACATATGAGAGCAATTACGAGGCCGGTCTGACCCACTATTACGATGTCGGCGCGGGTGAATTTGCGCTGCATAACCTCGAAAACGTCGGCTCAACGGTGATGATCTTCTGCGCGGTCGAGCTGAAGAAGCTGAGCGCCAACACCCCGCTGCCGGTCTGAACGAGACCCCGCCGCTTCAAGCCGCGGGGTCCCATTTGCACAAACACTACCGGGCGTCGCCTGCGAAGATGCCGACCGTGCGGCGGACAAGGTTACCTTCCTGGGTCACATCGTGCTGGAACTCTCCGCCCGTGGCCGCCACCGGATTGCCGCCGCCGGAGAAGAACCCGCCCGTGACCTGGGTGACGCTGTTTGCGGTTCTTCCCGCGCCGCTAAAGGTCGTGCGCGTTTCACTCCCGACCACACGCGTACTGGCCTGCACGCTCCCAATGTTCAGATTGAACTGACCTTCATCGGTCCCGAAATCATAGGTCAGATCGAACCGGCCAGCCACGGGTCTGACCCGTATGCCAATTTCCGTGCCAACCGCGACACCGTCATAGGCCACAACCGTACTGTTCGGGATATCCGACTCGAACGGCCTCACGCCGGAGACCCATGTGCCGAGATGCACAGCATCCTCGCGCGCCGCGCCGCTCTCCTCGGTCGAGGCAATCGTTGTGCCCCACCAGCCCCAGCGGGCAAACTCCGGCTCGGTGTCCACATCAAGCTGCTGGTAGGCGGCGAAGTCTCCGTCTCCGGCAAGGCCCGAGGACGCGAACTGGAAGCTCACCGCGCCATCCCTGACGTTCCCGGCCACGACCTGTCCGTCCGACTCCTGCGTGGAGAACGCGGTCAGGAACCGGTTGTCGTCGATATAGGCTGACTGGAACCCGGAATTGCCACCAGCCCCCTCGTTGGTGAAGGAGAACAGGTCCGAGTTACCCAAGTCACTTTCCCCACGATCGGAAAACCGCAGCGCCACCCCTACTTCGTTCTGGTTACCAACACCCAGTGAGTTATTTTCATCGAAGGAAAGCTGGACCGAACTGCCGAACTCACCCCGCGTCGAATAAAAACTGGTGCGACCACCAGACTCTTGGAACTGCCCGCAATTGCCCGTCGAACAGACCGCGATGCCGGCGACTGCGCCGCCAGTTGAAAGTGTACCATTGTCGCCTTGATCCCGGGCAGAGAGTGAGAAGAGCGGCAGGGCCTCCTGCACCAGTCCGCCGCCGCCTGGACTACGTTGCAGCAACGCCGCCGTGAATTCGGAACTCTCCTCAGGGCCACCGAAGACGCGCTCCACGCCGCCATTACGCCGGGGATCGGTCGACTCGCTGTCAATCAAGTTGGTCACGACAATGAAGTCATTGTTGGGGCCAAACACCGATTCTCCATTGTCGTCGCTCACGCTGGTCAGGAACAGGTTGTCGAAGAACAGGTTGCTGCCATCAAAGGTCGAAGAGAACAGCTCGCCTTCGAACAGGGTTTGCTGGTTGGTCAGGAACCCTCCATCAAAGCCCTCGCTGGCGAGGAACAGGGTGAAGTCGGATTCTCCCACCCCGCCATTGGCGGTCTCGTCGATCGTGACATCGGCGAACAGCATCCGCGTGCCAGCATTGGGTGAGCCGATGTTCACGCCCGGATCGGACACAATGAAAACCGGCTCCGGAGCATCGTCATCGAGGTCGGCGAACACCGGATCGAACTGCTCCACCACGTTCTGAGTGGCAGGGTCACCAGTTCCGTTGTCCGATGGCAGCAGTGGGCCAAACCCCGGACCGGGGTCGCCGAAGAACACCAGACCTGTCTGCTCGTCCTCCGTATCGATTACGGCAAAGTGGAAGTTACGATCGAGATCAGAGAACCCAATACCCGAAATTGGTCCGGCCACACTGTCCTCGGCGCCGGCATCCGGATCGATGATGAAAAGACCCGTGTTCGGATTGCCATCATTCGCGAACCCGAAGTCGAAATCGATCGAGGGGTCGCTGGAGAACGAGCTGAAGTCGACGAAATCATCGGGCGTCTCCGCAACCGGAATGGTGATCGTGCGCCCGTTTGCCGTGCCGATCAGGGACCCGGCCTCGACCGAGCCAAAGGGTTCGGGCTCGTTTCCGTCAAAAACAACCGCCCCACCAGAGGGAACCGGGGGAGCTATCACGACAGGCCCGGATCCACCAACATCCGGGTCGCCAGCGCCCACGTCCGGGTCACCAGCGCCAACATCCGGATCGCCAGCACCTACATCCGGATCGCCAGCGCCCACGTCCGGGTCACC
>CAYYZH010000063.1:0-20372 GCA_964475765.1 uncultured Limibaculum sp. | reverse complement strand
GACTGACGCTGTTCCTTATTGCCGAAGCCGTGACCTATGCGGTGTTCGCAATGCTCGGTTATGCGGGCTGGTTTGTCCTCCGGATTTTTGGGTCCGAAACCCTGGTCTCCCTCGATTGGGTGCCATTGTCGTTCACACAGGCCGTAGTGCCCATTGGCGCCGGCCTCTTCATTCTGGCGCAGGTCCTCTCCACACCGGACGCCTACCGGCGCGTTATGGCCGGACGCACCGCCGAAGATGAGGAAATCGCCGAAGAGATCGCCAAAGCGCAGGCCCAGCAGGAGCGGGCCTGATGGAAGCGCTCCTCCTGATCCTTCTTCTGGCCGTACTGATCGCGATCAATGTGCCGATAGCCGTCTCGATCTGCGCGGTCGCGTTTGTCGGGATCTGGTTCGACAAGGGGCTCTTCGGCTTCTATGACGCTGCGCTGAAGATCTTCGACAGCGCCACCAACTTTCCCCTGATTGCGATCCCGTTGTTCATCCTTGCCGGAGCGCTGATGAACACCGGGGGCATATCCCGCCGCCTGATCGACTTCACCTCGGCCCTGATTGGATTCATCCGCGGCGGGTTGGCCATGGTGAATGTTGGTGTCAGCCTGTTCTTCGCTGAAATCTCCGGGTCGGCGGTCGCTGACGTCGCCGCAATCGGCTCGGTGATCATCCCCGAGATGAAACGCAAGAAGTACCGGGCGACGTTTGCCGCGGCGGTCACGTCTTCATCGGCCTCTCTGGCGATCATCATCCCCCCCTCAATCCCGATGATCGTCTACGGGGCCCTGTCCGACACTTCGATCGTGCAGTTGTTCGTCGCCGGTATCGTGCCGGGATTGCTGGGCGGGTTCCTGATGCTTTGCCTCTGCTACTGGTTCGCCGTGCGCTATGATTTGCCGCGCGAGGAAGGGTTTTCGCTGCCCCGGCTTGGCCGCGCGTTTCTCGATGCCGGCCCTGCCCTGTTGCTGCCGCTGATTATTCTCGGCGGCATCTTCGGCGGCATTGTCACGGCGACCGAGGGCGCTGGTCTTGCGGTCGTCGCTGCATTGCTGATCGGTGGGCTTTGGTATCGCGAGATCAAATTACCGGAGCTACATGGCGCCTTACTGGAAGGCGTGACCCAGACGGCTGCGGTCATGCTGCTGGTTGCAACATCCGGGGTCCTCGGTCTCTACCTGACCGAGATCGAACTACCACAACGCTTTGCACAATGGATCACCTCGGTCTCGAACGACCGGATCGTTGTCCTGATGATGCTGAACGTCATGCTGCTGATCCTCGGGATGGTGCTGCACGGCGCGGCGGCGATCATCCTGATCGTGCCAATCGTCCTACCTCTGATCCGGGAGCTGGACATAGATCCCGTCCAATTCGGTATCATCCTCACGCTGAACATTGCGATTGGTCAGCAGACACCGCCGGTGGCTTCGGTTCTTGCGACGTCATGTTCGATCGCCAGAACTGACATCTGGGCAACGACACGCACAAACGTGCCTTTCATCATCCTGCTGTTCGGCCTGTTGATGATCGTCACCTACGTTCCTATTGTGCCAATGGGCCTCGTGGAGCTAATTTACCGTTGAAAACCAAAGGTGATAGGCTCTCACCTTAAACTCAACATTGAGCCATCTTCCGAAGACGCCGATCACTCGAAGTAGCTTCCCGACTGGCCGGGTCCGGATCAAAACGATACTGTCTAACGTAAGATCCTCTGATCCGGGCAACGGCGACACCGACCATGTGCAATCTATATAGTGCGACAATGCCACAGGCCGCGATGCGCCAGCTCTTCGGAGTAGATCCCGGTCAGGATCAGCTTGGCAACCAACAGCCATTGTCCGCGATCTTTCCAAAACATCAGGGCCCTGTGGTGCGTCTTTCAGAAAACAGATCACGCGAGCTGGTCAGCATGCACTGGGGGTTTCTAACACCGCAAAATTCAAAAAAGACGGGAAAGCCGATCAAGCCTGCGGCCTGGAACAACGCCCGCGACGACAAGCTGCGCAGCGCCGGGCTTTGGCGTCAAAGCTTTGAGGCGAGGCGCTGTCTGATCCCTGGATCGTCGTTCTGTGAGACCAAGGGGCGCAACCCCGCGACCTCCTTTTGGTTTCGTATGACCGGCGATGAGGCCCGGCCTCCGTTTGCCTTTGCCGGGCTCTGGAGGGACGATGCTCTTGCCGAAGGGCCCGCGTATACCATGGTCACGACGACGGCGAACGAGGTCGTCAAGCCGATCCATCCCTCCCGGATGCCCGTCATCCTTGACCCCGGCACCTACGAAACCTGGCTGCATGGCTCTACCGATGAGGCGCAGGGCCTGCTGCGCCCCTATCCAGCAGCACAGATGGAAGTCGCTTTCTCCGGCGAGGGCGCAAGAACCGATGACGGCGAGACGGACTGACCTTGTCCTACGCGCGCTGGCATCACTCCCTAGATCCGCCCCAGCATCGACGTCCCATGGTCCGTGCGTTGGTTGCTAGTTTTCGATTAAGCTCTGACAGATTGCACTCTGGTCAAAAGAACTTCCCGTGGCAAGTAATCATCAGCGTGTTAGCGTTCTGAAATGATCGGTCTCTTTAGTATCTTCGGTCGGGCGGACAGCCTAAAAGCGTTGGATCAGGCTTTGCGCGCGTTCGGGATGCACCCGCGAACGGTCCCCGAGGCGGTCAAGCTGGCAACGGTCAAGATCCTGCAAAACGAGACCGACGCAAAAGCAAAGCCTCCGGAAGCCGCCTACACAAGCGCTGCGGAGCTGCTCGGCTATTGTATTCTTGGCCGGGACCAATTCATCGCAAGCAATACCCTTGAGGAGGCGGAACGGGCTGAGGTCCGTCTTGAAGCTGCCATCGCCGCGGGTGATGGTCCGGATGCTAGCCTGATCCTTCTGGCATTACATTCCGGTGTGATCTCTCCGGGCATCGCAGACCGGTTCTACGTCGAAACCGATTGATGACTAAGCGTTGGGGAAACACTCCCAAGCTGCCATTCCCGTCCCCGGAAGCGCCCAGACCGCTTACATCAAAACTTCGAAGAACCATGCCCTTCCTCTTTATTGTGGGTGTCATGCGCCTATGTTGTGACTGACTAAAGAGGAGAGATAGACATGATCCGATCCGCGACCGACAGGCGCCGCCTTCTGGCCGCCGGAGCTGCAGCAACCGGAGCCCTGTTGACCTCCGGGACGGGCCTGATTGCACCCGCTTACGCCGCAGGTCTTGCGGCCACCCCGACCATGCGTGGCGGCGCGAACAATTACCGGCCCGGTGCGCCCATTGTCGAGCGGATCGGGGCTGGAGGTTTCTGGATGAGCGGAACCGTTCGGCGGGCCGGTGATGCTGCGCCCCTGTCGGGTGTGCGCATTCAGATCTGGGCCCACACGACCGAGGGTTATGAAAGCGATCCCGAGAGCCATGGCGCAACGCTGACTGATGCGGATGGCGCGTTCCGGCTCGAGATGCCGCAGATCGTTCCAGCTTTCGGACAGCCCCACGCGCACCTCGCCTACGATTCCGAGTTCGACGACAATGGGTTCGAAACGGTCTTCCTGCGCCCGGTGATGTCGAGCGCGAGAGACACAAGCCTCAGCACCGATTTCGTCCTCAAGCCCGCCTGACCCACGTGAGCCGCGCCCGCGCCATCCTGCCCTGGGCGGTGCTGGCCGCGGCCGTGATCGTACCACTCGCCATTGCGGCGACCAGCCCCCATCTGCAATGGCGTGGTCCGGTCTACATCGGCGCAGGGTTTGCGGGGATCATCGCGATGGGGCTGCTACTGGTCCAACCCTTGCTGGCCGGCGGATATCTCCCCGGTCTGCCCGCACGGCGCAGCCGTAGAGTTCACCGCCTCATCGGGATCGGGCTCCTGAGCGCGGTGATCCTGCACGTCGTTGGCCTCTGGATCACAAGCCCGCCAGACGTGGTCGATGCCCTGCTTTTCCGATCTCCAACCCCGTTCTCGGCATGGGGTGTGATCGCCATGTGGGCGGTGATGCTCGCTGCTGTTCTCGCGATGATCCGTCACCGCCTCGGCCCGCGGCTCTGGCGAGCGGGGCACACGTTTGTCGTCGCAATTGTTGTGGTCACCAGCATCGTCCACGCGCTTCTGATCGAGGGTACGATGGAGATGATCTCAAAAGTGGTCCTCTGCGCGCTGGTGCTGGCGGCAACGGTCAAAGTGATCGCGGATCTTCGAGCCTGGGTTCTGGTCCTCAGGCGAAAGACGTGATGGGACCCATCGTTACCTGACAGAATGCGGTACCTGACCTATAACCGATTGGACGTTGAACGGGACTTGGCATGAACTTCTCACGACGGATCTACGGATACTGCGAGCGCGGCCTGTCCGATGGATTTTGGGCCGAGCCGTTCAACGCCGTCACGAATGGATCGTTCATCTTTGCCGCCCTGCTGGCGCTGGTGCTGGCCTTGCGCGCCGGGCGTCTTGACGGACCGGTGGGCTGGCTGACCGCTATCACCTTCGCCGTCGGGGTCGGATCGTTTCTCTTTCACACCTATGCGATGGTCTGGGCCGCGATCCTCGACACGACGCCAATTATGCTCTTCATCCTCAGCTACTTCGCCATCGCAATGAATCGATATGCCGGACTGAGCTGGGGCATGTCGACGCTGGCCGTGCTGGCGTTTCTCGCGGCGATGATCGGCACGTCCTATGTCCTCCGCATTCTGCTCTTTGATCTGATCGGAGGTTCGGTCAGCTACATCCCTGCCCTGCTGGCGCTTCTGGCAGTTGGCGCCTGGTTGATGAGCTGCGGGCATGCCGCCGGCAAATGGCTGATTGCAGCGGCGCTGATCTTCGCGGTGTCCCTGACCTTCCGGGCAATCGACAAGCCGCTTTGTGCGCATTTCCTGATCGGGACGCACTGGCTCTGGCATCTCCTGAACGGCGTGGTGCTCGGCACGCTTTTGGTCGCTCTGATCCGGCATGGACGCAAACCTGCTTGAGACCGGGCACGCCCTGCCCTATGAACACGGCTGAGCAGTCAACAGGAGCAGCCCATGCGCGCCCGTGTCCATGTCACCCTGAAAACCGGTGTTCTCGACCCTCAGGGGGAGGCGATCCGCCATGCGCTTGGCGCGCTTGGTTTTGACGGCATCAACGGTGTGCGCCAGGGCAAGGTGATCGAGCTGGAGCTGGCTGAAACCGATGCTGCTGCAGCTGAGACCGCCGTGACCGAGATGTGCGAGAAGCTGCTCGCCAACACGGTGATCGAGAACTACGCCGTCGAAATCGGATGAGGGACCATTCATGAACTCCGCTGTCATCGTCTTTCCCGGATCGAACTGCGACCGCGACATGGCGGTGGCGCTCGAGCGCGTATCCGGCAGACCCGCGCATATGGTCTGGCACAAGGACGCCGCCTTGCCCGCCGGTCTCGACGTTGTGGCGATCCCGGGCGGCTTTTCCTTCGGCGACTACCTGCGCTGCGGGGCGATTGCCGCGCGTTCGCCCATCATGCGGGCCGTGGTCGAATTTGCACAGAACGGCGGCCATGTCCTTGGCGTTTGCAACGGATTTCAGGTGCTGGTCGAGACCGGGTTGCTACCCGGCGTACTGATGCAGAATGCCGGGCTCAAATTCGTATGCCGCGATGTGCATTTGAAGATTGAAACCACCGCCAGTCCGTTCACATCAGCATATGGAAACGGCGGCGTGATCCGGGTCCCGGTCGCGCACCACGAGGGCAACTACATAGCCGACGAGGCGACGCTCGAGGCTCTCAACGCTGAGGACCGGATCGCGTTCACCTATTGCCACCAAGACGGTGCCCCCGGGGACAATCCGAACGGTGCGATGCGGGACATCGCAGGTGTACTCAGCGCGAACCGGCGAATCCTCGGCATGATGCCCCATCCCGAACGGGCAGCGGACCCGGCGGTCGGCAACACGGACGGCGCCAAGCTGTTCGACGGCCTGCTTGGCGCTCTGGAGATGGCATGATCCGTGTTCTTGCGTTGACGTTGGCTGTTCTGGCCACAGCCTGTGTGCCTGTCCAAAGACAAGCGCAACCAAAGCCCCCCGTCGGTCCCGAGATGGTTGTGCTGATCTCGAAAACCGGCCAACCCGCCCGTGATCTTCTGGAGCTGGTGGCAGCACGCTGCTGGCTTGATGGCGTGGTGCTGGGCGCGCAACTGATCGTGGACCGACAGACCGGGCGCGTCATCATCGTCGATGAGACCAGCGACCTTCTGGCCGCCGATTTCCTCGCGAACAAAGGTGGGCGGAGCCGCGTGCGGCTTTCCGGTCCTGTCGTCGGCGATCCGATAAAGGCCAATAAGCTGGTTGAAAGTCTTGATCGTGCGGTGCGCACAGGAGAGACGGCCTGCCCGCCCCTGGTTGGTTAGCGCTGACCTAAGACTTACGCGAGAAAACGCCATTGACGACTGCGACGCCCAGTGAGGCCACGCAAACGGCGATCCAACCCAGCGAAGTTAGGCTTTCCCCCAAGATCAGAACGCCACTAAGCGCCGCGCACACCGGCACCAAGGCATTCGCGGTCGACCCACGCACCGCCCCCAGATGGCGAATCGCGAGACCATAGGCCAACACAGCGCCCACGCCGGTCAGCACGCCTTGGGTCAATGCGTGGAATGCCCACTCCGATGGACTGAGGCCTTCGATCCCCGCCGGGTTGATCAGGGCCCAGACCGCCAGCATGGGAATGGAATAGAGGCTGAGATAGGCCGTCGCCTCGATCGCGTTCAGCCCGCTGAGGCGGAACATCACCGTGTAGATCGAGATCCCAAGGCTTGACATCAAGAGCCAGGGCACTCCGCCCAGAGCCGCCAAGTCTCCACTCAAGAACCACTCCCCCAGAATCGCCGCCATGGCACTGCCGATGAGAACAAGACCTGACAGGAACTGACGGCTTGGGTGTTGCCGTAGTATCGCCCAAGCGAGCACGGTCACGATGATCGGTGCCATACCGGGCACAATCGGACCGAAAAGGCTGGCTGGGACAGTCTTGAGACCTGTCGCGACAAAGAAGGTGAACGGTGCGCCCCAGCCAACGGCCATCATGATCACAGGTCCGAGACGTGCGCCGCGCGGGATCAGACCGCGCCGCCAGATCACGGGCGCAAGGATCAGGGCGGGCAGCCCTGCCCGGCAAGTCGCGAGGACCAGCGGATCTGTGGGCGCCGTGGGCTCGGCCACCGCGAACCGTGTCGCTGTGATCCACCCGGCCCAGATGACAACTGCAATCGCACCGCCCAGCAACCCCAGCCAAGGCTTTATCAGCGCCTCTTGCGTGGTGCCGGAAGGCTCGCTCACGGCGTCCAGCTCTGCACGGGTTGGCCTGAACTCATTGCTGTCACCCGCGCCATCCCTTCGCTCGAGCGATCCCGGTGCGACCCGAATAGGTCATCATCGCCAAGCAATCTGCTGATCCGGAGATTTCCGATACACTCAGATCCGAATTCGCTCTAGAACACGGGCAAAACCGGATGGCAAGAGCGGACCCCAACGCATGACCGACCCCCAAGTGACCGAGGCGCTGGCCGCCGACCATGGGCTGAAGCCTGACGAATACCAACGGATCCTTGATCTGATCGGGCGCACGCCGAGCTGGACCGAGTTGGGGATCTTCTCGGCAATGTGGAACGAACACTGTTCGTACAAATCCTCGAAGATGCACCTGCGCACTCTGCCCACTGAAGGTCCGCAAGTGATCTGCGGCCCCGGCGAGAATGCAGGCGTGGTCGATATTGGCGACGGGCAGGCCCTGGTCTTCAAGATGGAGAGCCACAACCACCCGTCCTATATCGAACCCTACCAGGGCGCGGCCACGGGTGTGGGAGGGATCCTGCGCGATGTTTTCACCATGGGCGCGCGACCCATCGCGGCGATGAACGCCCTGTCGTTCGGGGCTGTGGATCATCCCAAAACTCGTTCTCTCGTGGCAGGGGTGGTGTCCGGCATTGGCGGCTACGGCAACTGCTTTGGTGTGCCGACAGTCGGGGGAGAGGTGCGGTTCCACCCAGCCTATAACGGTAATTGTCTGGTCAATGCCTTTGCCGCAGGGCTCGCAGATGCGGACAAGATCTTCTACTCGGCAGCCTCCGGCATCGGAATGCCGGTGGTCTATCTCGGGGCCAAGACAGGACGTGATGGCGTCGGTGGCGCCACCATGGCCTCGGCAGAATTCGATGAGGGGATCGAAGAGAAACGCCCAACCGTACAGGTCGGCGATCCGTTCACCGAAAAGCGGCTTCTCGAAGCGACACTGGAGCTGATGGCCTCGGGCGCTGTCATCTCAATCCAGGATATGGGCGCTGCCGGGTTGACCTGTTCGGCGGTCGAGATGGGCGACAAGGGAGGTCTCGGCGTCGTGCTCGACTTGGAGAAGGTGCCGACCCGCGAGACCGGCATGACCGCCTATGAAATGATGCTGTCCGAGAGCCAAGAGCGCATGTTGATGGTGCTTCGCCCGGAGAAGGAGGAAACCGCCCGGGCGATCTTCGACAAGTGGGATCTCGATTTCGCGGTGGTTGGGGAGACGATCGCGGAAGACCGCTTCCTGATCCGCCTGAATGGCGAGGTAAAGGCGGATCTGCCATTGGCGACGCTGTCGGGAACCGCGCCGGAATACGATCGGCCCTGGGTTGAGACAAGCAGAGTGCATCATGGACATTCGCTACGCGACATGGACCCGGGCGAGGCGCTTTTGGCCCTCATGGGATCTGCGAACCTCTGTTCACGCCGCTGGGTCTGGGAGCAGTACGACAATTCGGTCATGGCTGACACCGTGCGCGGCCCGGGCTCGGACGCGGCCATCGTGCGGGTACATGGCACCGAGAAGGCCATCGCCTTCACATCGGATGTCACACCGCGTTATTGCAGGGCCAACCCGGTCGAAGGCGGTAAGCAGGCCGTGGTCGAAGCCTATCGCAACCTCTGCGCAACGGGCGCGCGGCCGCTGGCGACCACCGACAATCTCAACTTCGGCAATCCGGAAAAGCCCGAGATCATGGGGCAGTTCGTTGGCTGCATCAAAGGCATCGGTGCGGCCTGCCGGGCGCTCGATATGCCCATCGTCTCGGGAAATGTGAGCCTCTACAATGAGACCGACGGTCAGGCGATCCTGCCCACCCCGACGATCGGCGCTGTCGGCCTGCTGGAGACACTTGATCAGGCGATTCCGATGGCGGCGGGGCCGGATCAAACGCTGGTGTTGCTGGGCGAAACACGGGGGCATCTGGAGCAGTCGGCCTATGCGTGGGAGCTGTTCGGTGTCGAAGACGGCGACGCGCCGCCCGTGGATCTCGAAGCCGAACGTGCTGCTGGGGAACTCGTCCGGGGCCTCAAGGCTCGCGGTCTGATCGCAGGGACACATGATCTATCCGACGGCGGACTGGCGGTGGCGGCTGCTGAGATGGCGCTGGCCGGAGATACGGGCGTCACGTTGGATGCAAATCCGGAACTAGAAGACGCAGCTTGGTTCTTTGGTGAAGATCAGGGACGGTATCTGCTCGCGACCGCTGACCCCGATGCCGTTCTGGCCGAAGCCAACACCGTCAGAGTGCCTGCCCGCAAGGTGGGCCAGACGGGAGGAGCTTCCATCACCCTCGGCGCCTCGAAACTTGCGCTGACAGATCTTCGAACAGCCCACGAGACTGGGTTTGCAAAGCTGATGGGCGAGACCTGAGATCTCCCGCTGGGCGTTCCTTCTCGGGAATGTCGGGCTCTGGCTGGGTCTGGGCCTGGTCGTTCTTGGATTGAGGCTTGCGGCACCATTGGCCTTTCATGGACCCTTTGGGCACAACTTCTGGATGGATATGATCGCATACACGCTCCTTTTCCTCGTATTCTGGTTCGCGTTCTTCCCGATTTGGAGGCTGATGGCACGGCGCAGACTGAAGGCCCGCGCCCGGCAGTTATGGCTTGCAGATCTACCCGGGGGGGCGTGGCTGGTTTTGGCCTGCGCCATGGCTGCCACTGGAACCAACCAAAATTATGATCCGAGCTGGCTGGAGAGACAACCGTCGGTGGCCGCAGCCTACGGATTGACCATGCTGGCGCTCATCGGGGCCGCCACCATCAGCTATATCTGGATCTGCATTGAGTGTCTCATGCCGGACCGGCGCATTGATCCGGTGGACGTCTTCGACTGACGCTGAAGCCCGACCGGAGCCCCGTTTGCGCCGGATCGCGTCGCTGGTGAGGCAGACCGGCGCGTGCCTTTTTGCTCCTCTTTGCGAAAACGAGGGGAGTGAGATGTCTACCGAGTTACGAAAGCTGGTCGATGCCTTGGCGGAACTCTATGCAGCCGAGGGACGACCCGGCGGCGATGAGGTTGCAGCGGCGCTGCGCCGTCACCGGAATGATCCGATTGCCGCCGTTGGCACATCGACAGAGATCGATGGTCAAATCCGGGCGCTCTGCACTTTGCCGGACGCCCTGCCCGCGGCGGGGTTGGCCGATGCCGCGTGGAACACGCTGCCCTGGCATCACTCCGGCCTTGCGGACGGGCGCATCCCGGAGGCCGTTGCGCGCGAAATGATCACCTGTGAGATCCTCGGACAACGCGGCCCGCTGAAATGCGACACCTGCCGCGTCGGACTTTTTGCGCAGACCAAGGGGGTCGATTACCCCATCCGCACCCATGCGGCGGAGGAAACCTTCATCATGTTGTCCGGTCAGGGCGAGTGGCGCATGCCGCCCGACGCGTGGCGCACATTGGGGCCGGGCGAGGCAAGCCATCACCCCTCGATGGTTGAACACCAGAGCCGGTCCGCCGGACAAGGTTTCCTGGCCGCATGGCGTTGGACCGGTGAGATCGGTTTAGAATACTACACTTATCGTGGTTGAAGAGCGGCGTTTGCAGTGTGTCCCCGCAAGGCCTTGGCAAGACGCGGCAGCCGTGCGCGTTTCAACGCGGTTGGCAAGGTGTCGGGGGCAATGCCGCCCTCTTCGGCAGTTTTGGTCAGAGCCGCCACGACCCGCGTGGGGTCATCTGAGACGGCTTGCCAAAGAAGGCTGTCGGGGTGACGCGTCTCGATTTCCCACGCGGACAGTTTCCTCCGAGGGAAATCTCGCAGATTAAAGGTCACGAGGATCTGCGCCTGACCCGCGATGGCGCCGGCTAACACATGGGCGTCGGCAGGATCGGGCAGCGTGATCTCATCTTCAACCGCTGGGTCGGGCACGACAACCGCTGCGGGCCAATCCTCACGCAGCTCGGCCTGCGCCGTGACGACGGTTTGCTCAGCCTCAAGCCCGAGATTGCGTGCAACCGCGATGCGCCATTCAGTAAACACGCGCTCGGACCAAAATAGCTGCCAGCCTAGCGATCTGGCGCAGCTGAGGAGCGCGCCCCGGACAAGTTGCGGGTAGAGCACATTGGCATCGAGGAACAGCTTCACCCGGCAGGCTCGCTGTCCAGACGGTAGGCCGTGGCCTTGAGATAACTGGTCTCGGGCAGACCGGTATGGACGGGATGATCGGGTCCGGCGCGTCCGGAATAGATGAGTGCGCCGCCGCGCCCTGCCCGGCGGATACCGTTGGTAGAGGCACGGTGAAACGCCTCTGGGCTGGCCGCATGACTGCAGGAACAGAGAACCAGAAGACCGCCAGGCCCAACCAGACCCGCCGCAAGCCGTGCGACGCGTTCATACGCATGAAGCCCCGCTTTCAGGGCGCCTTTGTTGGGGGCAAAGGCGGGTGGATCGCAGATCACGATATCGAACTTCTGTCCATCGAGCGCCCCCAATGCCGCAAACGCATCGGCCTTCATGATCGCGAAGTCAGCGGAGCGATCCATCCGCTCCGCCCCTGCCTCGGCCAATGCCAACGCCGGGGCAGAACTGTCGACAGCCGTGACGTGGGAGGCGCCGGCCGCCAGCGCTGCAAGGCCGAACCCTCCGACATGACAAAAGACATCGAGCACGCGCGCATCCTTGGCGAACCGCTGGACAAAGGCGTGGTTCTCGCGCTGATCGAAGAACAGCCCGGTTTTCTGCCCACCGGTCATGTCCGCCAGATAGGTCGCCCCGTTCATCGCCACCTCAATCGGAGCATCGGCCTGGCCGCGCACGGTCTCGAGCCCAATCTCAAGCCCTTCGAGCTTGCGCACCCGTGATTGCGCGTTGACCACAACTGTCGTGCAGCCCGTCACGTCGCAGGCGGCTGCAACCAGTTCGTCAAGCAAACGATCAGCCCACGCGGCGTTCGGTTGGATCACCAAGGCATCGCCGAACCGGTCGATGACAACGCCTGGCAGACCATCACCCTCGGCATGAACCAACCGGTAAAAGGGCGCGTCATAGAGCCGGTCGCGCATGGCAAGCGCTGCGGTCAGCCGCGCCTCAAACCATCCCTGATCAATGCGGGCCTCAGGATCGCGATCAAGCAATCGTGCTGCGATCTGGCTCTCGCCATTGAAGGCCACCGTGCCGATGGTCTGATCGCCTGAGGTCAACGTGACGATTTCACCGGGCGCGAGCCCGCGGGTGCGACGATCCATTGCGATTTCGTCGGCAAATGCCCACGGCGCGCCTTCGGCAAGGCGCCTGCCCTTACCCGGGCGCAGTTTGACCTGTCGTCGTTCGTTCACGGCAGGTGCATATCCCGGAACTGTGCTGCAGACGAGCCATAAAAATGGGCAGGCCCCGGGGAAAGGACCTGCCCTTTCGGCGGCTGTCTATGGGAGGGGGAACAGCCGCTTACGCTCTCCAACCCCGTATCCGGGTTGGATCAGCTCTTGATGATTTGCGGCAGTGGCGCGAACAACTGGCCCAGCCAGTTCGCGGCGTCGCTGACCATGCTTGCTACAGCCTCGCGGCGCATGTCGTGTGCCTGTTTGACCAGGACTTGGACTTCGGTGTCCGTCGGCATCTGATAGTTCATCTCGCTCTCCTCGAAGACCGCCCAGCGCTTGTGTCGGCGGATTGATTTCAAGGTAGGGAGCCACGAGCCAGATGAGTACGCCCATAAATGCATAGCTGGTTTCGCAGTGCAGCAAAATGCTGCGCCGCAATATGGCGAGTTCGCCAAAGTCCTTACCGGCGGGTTAATCCGATCTCTGATCCCGGGACCGCCGCCTGCTCCAGCCATGCCTGGAGATGATGGGCAAAACTGGAGAGACAAACGATCTCCCAGTGTTCATCGGAGAGACGCCAGATTGCCACGGCCAGTCCGCCAAGATGCGTGCGCCGGGCAGCGCCCACAGGAAAGCCTCGTTCCGAGAGGTCAATTGGCGCACCCTTGGAAAGGACCTCCGCAACCAAGGGACCGGTCAGCGTGTAAATCGCACGGGCATCGGACATATCGAGCGCGAGGTGATGCAGATCCCCAAGATCGGTGCTGAGCATCGCGAGAGCGGACGCAACGTCGTCTTTGGGCACGAAGACCAGCAGCTCGTCAGGCGCCATCCAGACGGCGCCCCGATCGCCGTTCAACGCCACGCAAAGCTCACCGGGGACGGCCCCAGCGGTTGCGGTCTCAACCGATCTGACGATCTGGGCGTCTGAAAGATCGCCGCGCAAGGTGATCATGCCACGGTCATGGGCGCGCGCGATACCAATCAAGAGATCCGTGGTTGTCGGGGCAGCACTTTCAGACATGTTGCTTCTCCCCTTTCGGGTCGTAGAACACGGGATCGACGATCTGCGCGCGCATCACACGGTCGCGGCCTATGGGAAACTCCAGCCACTCTCCGCGCCGGGCCAGGCCGTTGTCGATCAGCCCCATGGCGATGCCGTGATCCAGCGTCGGCGAGAAGTAAGTCGAGGTGACATGGCCGATGGTCTGCATCGCCACTTCCTCTCGCACCCGTTTGACTGCATGGGCACCGTCGGGCAGCACGTCCCGTGGGTTCTCGCAGATCAGGCCGACCAGTTGCTTGCGCCCGAACCGGGTGAGGTCCGGACGTGCCTGCGCGCGTTTGCCGATGAAGTCGGATTTCTTCCTCGAAACTGCCCAGCCGAGATCAAGGTCCTGCGGCGTCACGGTGCCGTCGGTCTCGTCGCCGATCATGATGAATCCCTTCTCGGCCCGCATGATGTGCAGCGCCTCTGTACCATAGGGCATGACCCCGTGGGGCGCGCCCGCATCGGCCAGCGCCTCCCAAAGCTTGAGGCCTTGGCCTGTCGGGGTGGCGATCTCGTACGAGAGCTCGCCTGAAAACGAGATGCGGAAGACCCGTGCAGGGCATCCCGCCAGCTTGGTGTCGACATAAGACATAAAGGGCAGTGCGGCGGACGAGAGGTCTGCCTCGCAGCCAGCTGCTTCAAGCACCGCGCGAGCCTTTGGACCGGCCACGGCGATCTGTGCCCACTGGTCCGTGACATTGGTTGTGAAGACCCTGAAGTCCCACCATTCGGTTTGAAGCCACTCTTCCATCCAGGCATGAACACGGTCCGAGCCGCCTGATGTGGTATGGCAGAGGAATTCGTCCTCGCCGGTGCGCACGACGACTCCATCATCGAAGAGGAAGCCGTTTTCGTTGCACATCAGCCCGTACCGGCAACGCCCGACCTTCAGCGTGGACATCATGTTGGTGTAGATCAGATCGAGGAACTTGCCTGCATCCGGCCCCTTGACCACGATTTTGCCGAGTGTCGAAGCATCAAGCATGCCGACATGTTGGCGCGCATTCAGGACCTCACGGGTTACGGCGGCATGGCGATCCTCGCCCGCACGCAAATAGCAATAGGGCCTGTACCAGTCACCAACCGGCTCGAAGTCGGCACCCTGATTGCCATGCCAGTCATGCATTGCCGTCTGGCGGATGGCTTTGAAGAGTGGCCCCTTTGCCGAACCGGTGATCGCGCCCATCGAGATCGGTGTATACGGCGGGCGAAAGGTTGTGGTGCCGACATCCGGTATGTCAGCCCCCAACGCCTCAGCCAGAAGAGCCAAGCCGTTGATGTTCGACGTCTTGCCCTGATCAGTCGCCATTCCAAGCGTCGTATAGCGCTTGGTGTGCTCTACGCTCTCGTACCCCTCCTGCGCGGCGAGCCGCACATCAGCGGCGGTCACATCGTTTTGGAAATCAACGAAATGCTTGGTTCCCTTGGCGAGCTTGCCCTGCGAGGGAGAGAACCACATCGGCTCCAACGCCTGTTCGGATGGCTCTTCAACCTTTGCTGCGGCCCCCGCATCGGTCAGAACGGCAGCAGTGGAGAGGTGTCCGTTGGCAGAGCCCACCACGGATGTGTTGGCTTCTCCATCAGCGCCGATGGGTGCACGACTTGCGTCGGGGCGGAACATCACGGATTCAGCGTCCCAGGTGAGTTTTCCCCCACAATGGGACCACAGATGGACCACGGGCGACCAGCCGCCAGAGACTGCCACCAGATCGCAGAAGACGTCCTCGATCAGACCTGCGGCCTCTCCATTTGCACCGATGCGCCCGAAGCTGATCTCCTCGACCCGGTGCTTGCCCTTGGCTTTGACGAGGCAGGCTCCGGTTTCGATCCGCACGCCGGCTTGGCGCACCTGTTCAGGCAGTTCGCCATTAGCCTCGGCGCGGCTGTCCAGCACTGCCTCGATCTTTGCTCCCGCTCCCTTCAGCGCGAGCGCTGTCCGATAGGCATCGTCGTTATTGGCAAAGATGACGACACGCTTGCCCGGCTGCACGCCCCAGAGGTGGATATAGTCGCGCACGGCAGAGGCCAGCATCACGCCGGGCAGATCGTTGTTGGCGAAGGTCAGCGGTCGCTCGATCGCACCGGTGGCCACAACGATCTTGTCGGCGCGCACGCGCCACAGCCGATGTCGCGGTGCACCGGGCAGGCCCGGGCGATGATCTGCAACACGCTCATAAAGCAGCGCGTACCCATGATCATAGAGCCCTGCCCCCATCGTACGAGCGCGCAGGATGACATTTTCCCTATCGGCCAGCGCCGCGATCTGAGCCTCTGCCCAGTCGGCGGCGGGCTGGCCGTCGATCAACGTGTCGGTCTCGGCGAGCGCGCGCCCACCCCAATGTGCCGTCTGCTCGACGAGAAGCACTTGTGCTCCTTCATCGGCGGCCTTGCGCGCCGCCGCGATGCCGGCAAGCCCGCCGCCGATAACCAACACATCGCAATGGGTGTGGACGTGCTCATAACTGTCGGGATCCGGCTCGGTCGTTGCTTTGCCCAGTCCAGCGGCCCGGCGAATGAACGGCTCGTAAAGGTGTTTCCACGCGACCCGCGGGAAAAGGAAGGTCTTGTAGTAGAACCCGGCAGAGAACACCGGCAGCACGCTTGCAACCGCCGCGTTCAGCGCGCCGACATCCCGTTCGAGGCTTGGCCAATGGTTTTGACTGGTCAGAACCATCCCATCATGGAGCTCGGTTGTTGTTGCGCGCTGGTTCGGCTCGAACCGGCCGCCTTCACCAACACCCAGCAGGGCATTCGGCTCCTCGACCCCGCTTGCCATGATTCCGCGCGGGCGGTGATACTTGAAACTGCGCCCGATCAGCATCTGACTGTTGGCCAGCAGGGCGGACGCAAGCGTATCGCCCTCGAACCCCTGCATTTCGCGTCCGTTGAACAAGAAACTCACGGGCTTGTCACGCTGGATCAGACGCCCTCCGGTATCGAGCCGCTGCATCATTGCGCTGCCCTCCGATCAGAACACCGATCTTCCATAAGTAGAGTTCCGATCATCACTCGCGCATAAGTGTTGACCCGTGCCCAGAATTGCTGAATAGTCCCAATGGCTGGAAAATGTTTCCAAAAACAAGGAATGGGGTTGCAATGGCGCAGGACGACAACCCATTTGACGACCCACGCGACCGTGAGAAAGCGGCGAGCCTGTCCGAAGCGTTGGCGGATGCCTTGAATTGGCAGCGTGCAACTGAGTATCGGCTGAAGTCGATCACCGAAGACACGATGCACAGGCTTCGCGTTGGTGAAGAGCTTTGTGAGGACAGCAAGACCATCAGCGCCGTGAAGCGTCAAAGGCCAAATCGGGTCGAACGCCCCTGAACACAGTCCACCGTGGATATCGTGGTCATTGCTCCGCCGATAAGTCGGAGTGGTTGAACCTACTACGTGCCGCACCAACGCTCAGCCCTCCCAATCCGGACGGCGCGCCTTGATAGCCGCAATCACATCCGGCGGTGGCTCGGAGACCTGCGCCGAATAGGTTGCAAACACCTCGAGCGTGACTGTGCAACGGGCCGCGTGGAACCACTTGCCGCACCCGTACTGATGGCGCCAGCGCTCGAAATGCACGCCGCGCGGGTTCTTGCGGGTGAACAGATAATCGGTGAATTCGGCATCGTCCGATCCCGGGCCATAGCGGGTGAGATGCGCCTCGCCGCCGGGATGCAGCTCGGTCTCCTCACAAACAGCACCGCAATAGGGACAGGTGAGCGTCAGCATGGCTGTCTTCCTTGACGTTCATGGTGCCCCAGCAAAGTTCTATAACTTTCTTTTTGACAATTAAATTGATTTTCAATAATGGTCAAAAGATGACGAAGGAGCGAGCTATGAAACATCTTACCCAACAGCCGAAGGCATCTGGGGACGCGCGGACAGACGTCGATCTCGACGATCTCAACGACCGTATCGACCGCGCAATCGCCCGGTTTGACCAAATGCGCCGCGATTACCGGTTTCTGGCCAATCCTCAGCCGCCATCGCGCAGGGGCTGAGCACCCGCTGGACTGCGGCGACACTGAGCTGTCGTGAGAAGAACACTGGATCATGGGTCATTCATAGCATCGTGACGTGACCGCACGCTCTTGGCACAGCGTCGCATCATTCATGTGCCGGGACACGTCACCCTGGTGTCTGTCTCCGACGCCTTGCGAAGGCCCACACCGACGCCGCCGGGCGGATCAGTTCCAATCGCCCATGATCTCATCCCAGATCCGCTCTCCGATCAGGCAATCATAACCTTCCGCCGGCTGCGTGATTTCCGCGCCGGGACGGCGGTCGACCAGCTCCAGTACCAGCTTGCGGCGCACCGCTGCAGGAAAATCCTCCCACTCCAGAACCGGGATCACAAACGAGGTCGGCCCCGAAATCACACAGTCCCGGTAGTAGAGGTCCAGATCGTCCAGATGCCATTGCGACCCCATGCCCTCGCGGGTCATCAGAGGAAGCCCGTTGATGGTCACCCCGTGCGCAGCAGCCTCGGCCCGGGCGGACAACACAGGAGGCCCCTGATTGTTCGGCCCATCTCCCGAGATATCGATCACCTGACGGATGCCGGCAAACCCGTTCCCTGCGAACCGCTCCACTCCGTAGTAAATTGCCCCTGAAATCGAAGTTCGGCGCATCGCCTCGCTGAACTGGGCGGTCAAACGCGCGGCAAACGCTTCGGCATCAGCGCGTGTCCGGATCAGTGTCCAGTCAACAATCGTGCGCTGCGAGAGATATCCGGCCCACTCGATATACATCAGCGCGATCTGGCGATGGCGACCAAGGCCGATGGCTTCGATCACATCCGGGCTGACCAGTGCTTCGGCATAACCCTTGCGTTGGATCTCCAGCTCGCGTGGTGTCATCGAGCGGGAGACATCTATCGCTAGGATCAGCTCGAGATCGACGGGCGTCTCGGCCCGGACCGGCGGCACCAGCCCAATGATCAAGACAAGCAAGGCGATCAACCCGCGCATGAGCCGAGTTGACCGGAATTCCCGCACCCTGTCGAGCCCCAGCTCTTCACAATTCACCGTCGCCACGCCTACACAACTGCGCGAGCAGGCACTGCGATGATTGCCCAACCAACATGGCGCGCTAGGGTCGAAGTGATTAAAACATCGAGGGGAACAGCAGACATGCTGCACCGACTTTGCCTTGCCGTTGTATTGGCCGCCCTGCCCGGAGCCGCGCTGGCGTTTATCATCGGCGGAGACATCATCCGGCAGAACGGCTATGGCCAGTTCGTCAAGCTGGATACGCAAGAGCCTTTCGTTGTTGGCTTCGATACCTTCGATACACCGCACCTCTATGGATTTGACGAGGATCAGAACATCCTGCTGGACGCGCCCATCCGTGTCGATGTCGGCGGCATCGATGGCGAAATCGCAGAGGGCACCATTGTCGCCAGCCATTATGTGTTCTTCGACAGCATCAACGGCATCCAGCACGGATACGTGGATTTCGATGCGCCAATCCTTGGCGTCGCTGCGTTTCAGGACACGATGGCGGCGACGGATTTTCTCGCCAACACCTCTGTCACTTACATCAGCCCCGAACTGCGTGGGCTCGAACAAGGCGACTTCATCTGGATTGACGAGAAAATGCCAACCCGGCTCTGGGTGTTTTGGGCGGGCTCTTCACCCGGTGACTACATCCGCGTCTTCACCGAGAAGTCAGCGGGCGGATTGGTTCAGCGCAACTCGCCCATTCAACTCGCTCAGGACCGGCAGAGTTCGCCGCCGAGCCACGGACGCAAGCCGCTGTAGTCGACGGCCCCGATGGTTCCATCCGACATTTCGATCCACGACGTCAGCGCCTCGTAGGTGCCTCGGCGGGGACGACCCTCGGTGGTTGAGGTGCCCGTGCGCCCGTCGCTACATTGAAATTTGATAGGTGCATACCCATCGGGTCCCGCGGGCGGAAACTCGGCGCGGCACTCCGCTTCGCCGATATAGGAACAGAACCCATTCCTGTTCGCCTCGGCATCGTGCCACGCGGTTCCCTGAAAGACCTCGCCATTGCTGAGCGTGCCCTTGAAGTTCTGATATCCGCCCGCCGTACCGACGATCACACCTTTGTTGCACGCAACCAAAGCCGCAGCGAGCAGGGCCGACGCGAAGAGACAACCTAACCTCATAAAGACCTCCTCGGCGCAAATGAGAGCATCTAAATCGACGGCGATTTTACCGCAGTTCCCGGCGCACACAAAATCCGTTGCGCGCATCTGCCCAGACACACCAGCAACTGATCCAATTTAGGACGCGTTCGGGGCGCTCTCCCCGCACTTCAGCCACAAAGACTGGCTATGGACGCCCGCGTGTGGCTTGGTGTGTGAGGTGAGTTATGTCCCAGATGTACAATCTTGGATTTGCAGAATTTTCCCTTCCGGGGTTGATCGTATTTCTGTTCGCGATCTACGCGGGCCTGCGGTTTCTGTTCCCGGGTCTCAGCGGTATGTTCCGCAAGACCGCTCCGGATGAAGGCGAATTGGATCTGGACTAATCCGAACGTTCCCCGCTTGATCCTTGCCCTTGAAATCCCCATCTGAAGATAATGGCAGGTTGGCTCTTCACCGGTGGCATCGCGGTCGCAGCTTTGGTGTTCATCGTCTATTGGCAACTGCACCTCAGACGCATCCGCCCGGAGGCTCCGCCAAGAGAGCATCGGGCACGCGCGAGCGTTGCGACTCATAATGAGGCTACGCGTTTGCGAGAGAGCGCAAAGGGCTGGGATTCCTACTGAAAACCCTTAACTGGCAAGGTCAATGCGCGACCGCGGC
>CAYYZH010000062.1:0-20374 GCA_964475765.1 uncultured Limibaculum sp. | reverse complement strand
TTCCCGAGCCAGCGCCCGGAGCCCGAGCCGCGTATGGCCTTCGCTGACAAGCTTTGGAACTCGCGCTTTCTCATCCCGGTGATCTGCCTGATCCTCGCGGTCATCGGCTCGATGTATCTTGGTTATGCCACCCCGACCGAGGCCGCCGCCATCGGCGTGATCGGCGCGCTGATCCTTGCGGCCATCCAGGGCTCGCTGACTTTCGCGACCTTCAGCGAAAGCCTGATGGGGGCCACGCGCACATCGGCCATGATCGCGCTGATCCTGATGGGGGCGGCGGCGCTGGCGCAGTCCATGGGCTTCACCGGATTACCACGTGCACTGGCGGAGTGGATCGCGTCGATGGACCTCTCGGTCTTTACCCTGATCGCGGCGCTAACCGTCTTCTTCATCATCATCGGATGTTTTCTCGACGGCATCTCGTCCGTGGTTCTGACCATGGCGGTGATCGAGCCGATGGTGAACATTCCGGCCTTCCAAGAGCTGGGTTTCTCGATGATCTGGTTCGGCATCTTCGTCGTGGTCGTTGTCGAGATGGCCCAGATCACACCGCCCATCGGGTTCAATCTCTTTGTGTTGCAGGGCATGATCGGCAAGGAGATCGGCTATATCGCCAAGACCGCGATCCCGATGTTCCTGATTATGGTCGTCATGGTCGCGGTGCTGGTCGCCTTCCCCGAGCTTGCGACCTGGTTGCCGGGCACCGCACGCTCGACCCCGGGCTGAGCCGCGCGGGACATATCCTGTTATGACAGGGTTTCTCCTGATGCTCGCGGTCTGTGCCCTGCTGGCAGGCACAACGCTGTTCGCCAAACTGCTCGGCACCGGGCCGGACGGGCTTGGCCTCCATCCCTTGCAGATCAGCGCGGGGCGGTTCGTCTTCGCGTGGATCGCGATTGCAGGCTTTGCCGCCATCTGGCGCCCCGACTTTACCGGCACCAACTGGAAGCTTCATACCGCGCGAGCGACCTGCGGCTGGGGATCGGGCACCTGTCTTTTCGCGGCGGCGGTGGTGTTGCCGCTGGCGAGCGCCAATGCGCTGTCGTTTCTGAGCCCGCTGGTCACGATGTTCTGCTCGATACTGTTTCTGGGCGAGCGCGTCGGCCTCAGGCGCTGGGGAGCAGCGGGGATCGCGATGACGGGGGCGCTGATCCTCACGCAACCCGGCAGCGCCACCTTTCAGCCCGCAGCGCTGATCGCGATTGCCGCCGCCATCTTCATGGGGGTCGAGTCGATCTTCATCAAGAAGCTGAGCGACACCGAACCGCCCGCGCGCATTCTGCTGATCAACAACTCGATCGGCGTGGTCCTCTCCTGCACCGCCGCGATGTTTGTCTGGCAGTGGCCAAGCCAGCTTGGTTGGATCTATCTCTGCGCGTTGGGCGTGACCATGATCTCAGCACAGGCGCTTTTCATTCAGGCCATGAAACGGGGCGAGGCCAGCCTGGTGGTCCCGCTGTTCTACCTGATCCTCGTTTATGCGGCGCTGCTGGACTTCGTTGTCTTCGACATCATCCCTGCATGCCGTGGCAGGCGCGGCTCTGATCGTGGCGGGGGCCGTGATCATATCTTTGCGCGGGCGTAACGCAGCCGCGAGTAATGCAGCACCAGTGTCAGGTCGAGCAGAGTGATCAGCAAGTTCCAGCCGTAAACATAGAGGAGCGGGCTGAACGCGCTGCCCGACGCCCAAAGCCAGAGTTTCGCCGAGAGGCCCATGATGTATCCCGCCACGGTGAAGGTGACGAAGGGTGCGCTTTTGCCGGTGGGCAGCCCGGTCCAAAGCATCGTGCCAATCGACCAGTACCATCCGAGCGAAAAACAGGTGAGCATTCCCGCCTCGAGCATCTCAGACATCTTGCCCCCTTCGCGCTGACTCTGCGCCATCCAAGCCGACGCAATTGCTTGTCCAATGCGCCAAGTGTCCGGCGCTTGGGGGCTTGGCTCAATCTACGATCCTGAAGAGGGGTATTCACAGATGAATAGGCCGCACGAAGACATGCGGCCCTGGTCCATTGGTGGAGCAAGTCGGGAGGTTACGCCCCTGCGGCGTCCACCGGATGGCGACGCTCGAACTCGTCCCCTACACAAAGGGCAAGGTCCTGCATGGTGGCGATGTCGTCCTCGGTCCAGTCCCGCCGGGCGCCTTCCGCAACGCCGAGCACGCAAACAACCTCGCCTTTCAGGTTCCGCACGGGAACGCCGAGATAGGCGGCCATATTGAGCGCTGTGATCGCGGGCGCGTCCCGGAAGTCCGAGCTGTCCCGGGCATCCTCGATCACCAGCGGGGCACCGGCGCGCTGAACCCGTTGGCAGAAGGAATGCGAGACCGGCAGATCCGGCAGACCTGCCCACGGCTCGGGCAGGCCCTGCGTGGAAAGGAGCGCCTGATGCGCCGCTTCAGGATCAACCGCCGAGATCATCGCCATCGGAGCATCAAAAAGACGGGTGGTCAGACGGGTAATGGCATCGAAGGCAGCAGACGGGCTGGGCCGCGATGTCGGTAGGTCAGCGGTCACGCTATGCATCACTTGATCCTCGAAAGCGTTCACATCGATTGCGCACATGTGTAAATTCTCACGGGGCCCAACCCTCGTTAACGATGGTTGACAAAAGGTTAACGCGCACACGTTCTGAGGGATGTGACCACAACCGGAGCGCAGGCAGGATGGTGAAAACCTCCCACGATTGGCACTGGTGTCGCTGCAAAGTGGTTGGGGTCGTGACCACACTGGACCGGGAATTCCTTGAAGCAGCGCAGCAAGAAGGGCTCATCCTCCGGCGCTGGCGCCATATTCTCGGCCCAATTCCTCCGCAAAACCGGGCGTTGAACCATGGTTTCGCTTTACGCGAAGCCTGAAGCGGCCCTATAAGCACCTCAACAAGGGCGGGCTAGAACCGGCCCGGCTGAGGCATTTGGGCAGATAACACGGACGAGTATGCTATGATCGGCAAGCTGTTCGGCGCCTTTTCCAATGATATGGCGATCGATCTCGGCACCGCGAACACCCTTGTTTACGTCAAGGGAAAGGGGATCGTTCTGAACGAACCCTCGGTCGTGGCGTTTCAGACCATTAACGGCAAGAAAGAGGTCAAGGCGGTTGGCGAGGACGCCAAACTGATGCTCGGGCGCACGCCCGGCAGCATTCAGGCGATCCGGCCCATGCGCGACGGCGTCATCGCGGATTTCGAAGTTGCCGAGGAAATGATCAAGCACTTCATTAAGAAGGTGAACACGCGCTTTGGCCGGACGCAGGTCGTCGTCTGCGTGCCCTATGGCGCGACCGCCGTTGAAGAGCGTGCGATCGAGGAAAGCGTCAAACGCGCCGGTGCCTCCAAGGCGTTGCTGATCCCCGAGCCGATTGCGGCGGCCATCGGTGCGGGCCTGCCGATCACGGAGCCGACAGGCAGCATGATCGTCGATATCGGTGGCGGGACCACCGAAGTCGCCGTGCTCTCGCTTTCAGACATTGTTTACGCCCGCTCGGTCAGGGTCGGCGGGGACAAGATGGATGAAGCGGTCATCAGCCATATGCGGCGCCAGCACAATCTTCTGATCGGCGAAGCCACGGCGGAGAAGATCAAAAAGCAGATCGGCACCGCACGCGTGCCTGCGGACAAGGTCGGCGAGACCATGGTGATCCGCGGCCGCGACCTTTTGAACGGCGTGCCGAAGGAGCAGGAAATCACTCAGGCCCAGATCGCAGAAGCGCTTGCCGAACCGGTGCAGCAAATCGTCGAGGCGGTCATGGTCGCGCTCGAGGCGACGCCCCCGGATCTGGCGGCAGACATTGTCGACAATGGTGTTATGCTGGCAGGTGGCGGTGCGCTTCTGGGCGATCTCGATCTGAGCCTGCGCGAGCAGACCGGGCTGGCGATTTCCGTGGCCGAGGAGCCTCTGCATTGCGTGGCGCTCGGCACGGGCCGGGCGCTTGAGCATCTGGACCGGCTTGGCCATGTCATGAAGATCACTGCCTGAGGAGCTAACCGGAGACTTATCCCGTGGCGCGTATGCCCGTCAGTCCCGAAAATGCCCTGGCCCGGTCCGTGCACCGGATCCTTTTGGGCATTGTGATCCTCGTCTGCCTGATCCTGCTGTTTCTCTGGCGCACCGATAACCCGCGGCTCGAACGATTGCGCATGTCGCTGATCGACAATGTCGCGCCATCGATGAACTGGGCGAATGAACCACTGGATTTCGCCTGGAACATCGCACAGGACAGTCAGAACTTCCTCGATGTCTATGATCAAAACCGGGCGCTGAGGCGCGAGATCGAAAGCCTTCAGGCCTGGCGCGAGCGTGCGCGGCTGCTGGAGGAGGAGAACGCGCAGCTTCGCGCGCTGAACAATGTCCGGCTGGCCAGCCGCACGACCTTTGTCACCGGCGATGTATTCGCGGACTCCGGCGGGCCGTTTCTGGAGTCCGCTTTGGTCAATGTCGGTCGGCGCGACGGTGTCGATGATGGCGCTGCCGCAGTCGATGGTCGCGGACTGGTTGGCCGCGTCGTGGGCGTCGGCCAGCGGGCCTCGCGACTGATGCTTCTTACCGATTTCTCATCGCGGGTTCCGGTGGTCATCCAACCCGGCGCCCGGCGCGCGGTCCTCTCCGGCGATGGAACAGCCGCCCCCAAACTCGAATTCCTTGACGGGGCTGACAAGGTCAAGCCCGGTGATCTGGTCGAGACCTCCGGCGATGGCAGCGTCTTTCCCCCTGACCTGCCGGTCGGGCGGGTGGTGGCGACCGCATCGGGGACATGGCGCGCCGCCCTTCTGGCAGACTTTGCACGCCTCGAGTTTGTGCGCCTTTTGCGCTACCAGCCGGACACGCGCATCGACGATCCCGGCGGTCTGGTTCAACGCGATGGACCGCAGGCCGAGACGGCAACCGGCGAGCCCGATACGGCAAGCAACTGAGATGAGCGCGCTCGAGTATCTCGACACTGGCCGCCTCTTTCGCACCGTCCTGATGGTGGTGATGGGGCTTCTGGCGATCTCGATCGAAACCGCCCCGCTCGGCCTTGGCGCAGGCGCCCGGCCCTCGCCCGATCTGGTGCTCTGCGTCGTTGCCTATTGGGCGATCCGCCGTCCGGGCTCAACGCCGATGTTGGCGGTTTTCGCGCTCGGCCTCGTGCGTGATCTCGTCACCGACGTGCCGCCGGGGGCAGGCACGCTGACCCTTGTTCTTGCCGCCGAAGCGCTGAAGGCCTGGCGCCGTTCGCTCGCGCGCTACAGCTTTGCCACGGAATGGGTTGTGGTCGCAGGCGTAGCGCTTGCCACCGTGGCCATGCAATGGCTGATGGTCCTTCTGATGCTGGCGCAGCCCGCGTTTCTGGGGCAGCTTTTCTATCAGGTGGTCTACACCGCGATGGCCTATCCCTTGGTTGCCGTCATCTTTCGCTGGGTCCTCCGGATCTCATGGCGCAAAGCGGAGCCCGCATGATGGCTGGTCTTTTCGGATCGAACGGACGCACGGGTACCGACGAGGAGGCGCAGCAGCGCGTGCAGGTGACGCGCCGCGGCCTTGTTGTCTTCGGATTGCAACTGGCGGTCGCGGGGGGACTCGCCTGGCGAATGCGCCAACTACAGGTCACCGAAAGCGAGCGGTACCGGCTTCTGGCCGAAGAAAACCGCATCAACATGCGCCTGATTGCGCCCGCGCGCGGTCAGCTTTTCGACCGCAACGGCGCGGCGCTGGCGATCAACACCAAGAACTACCGGGTCGTCATGGTGCGCGAGCAGGCAGGCGATGCCGAGGCGATGCTCGAGCGGCTGGGCGAGCTGATGTATATCCCGGCCCACCAACGCGAGCGGGTCCTGAAAGAGATGCGCAAGAAATCCGCCTTCGTGCCGGTCGTCGTCGCCGAGCATCTGGCCTGGGAGGATTTCGCCGAGATCAATGCCAACGCGCCCGCCCTGCCCGGCATCCTGCCCGAGGTTGGCCTCTCGCGGTTCTATCCGCACGGTGAGCAGACCGCCCATGTGATCGGTTATGTCGGGCGCGTCTCGCAAAAGGATCTGGACACGATCGAGAACGAAGGGCGTGAGGTCGAACCGGTCCTGCGTATCCCTGAGTTCCAGGTCGGCAAGACCGGGGTCGAGAATGCCATCGAAGGGCAGCTTCGCGGTCAGGCCGGAAACCGCCGGATTGAGGTCAACGCGGTCGGGCGCGTCATTCGTGAGCTGGACCGGACGGAAGGGATCGCAGGCGAGGACATGCACCTCACGCTGGATCTGGAGATCCAGAAATACTGCCACGAGCGGCTGGGCGACGAGAGCGCAGCGGTCGTCCTGATGGATGTGCGCACCGGCGATCTGCTGGCCGCCGCCTCGAACCCGACTTATGACCCGAACCCGTTCGTTCTGGGGATTTCTCACACCGCCTATGATGCGCTGCGCAACAACAATTACCGCCCGCTGCACAACAAATGGGCCTCGGGCATGTATCCACCGGGCTCGACCTTCAAGATGGTCGTTGCGCTGGCGGCGCTGGAGGAAGGTCTGGTCGGGCCGGGCGAGACGGTTTACTGCCCCGGCCACATGAAACTCGGCAATCGCCGGTTCCACTGCTGGCGGCGCGGCGGACATGGCTGGGTCAACCTGCGCAAATCGCTCGAGCAATCCTGCGATGTCTACTATTACGAGGTCGCGCGCCGGGTCGGGATCGAGAAGATCGGCGAAATGGCACGCCGGCTCGGGCTGGGCGTCGATCTCGACGTGCCGGTCTCGGCGCTGCGTTCGGGCCTGATCCCTACGAAAGAGTGGAAGCGCGCCACCAAGGAAATCGACTGGCTGGTCGGCGACACGCTGAACTCCGGCATTGGTCAGGGCTTCGTGCTGGCGACCCCGTTGCAACTGGCTGTGATGACGGCGCGGATGGCGTCAGGTACGGCAGTGCAACCAAGGCTGGTCCGCGCACGCGAAGGGCGGCCCATTCCGGTCGAGCCCGCGGCAGATCTCGGGATCTCTCGGCAAAGCCTCCAGTATATCCGGCGCGGCATGTTCGATGTGGTGAACTCCAAGCGCGGTACAGCGCGCGGCTCGCGCATTCGCGACGACATCTACAAAATGGCGGGCAAGACCGGGACAAGTCAGGTGCGCAACATCACGGCGGCCGAGCGCGCCCGCGGGGTGTTCCGCAACGAAGATCTGCCCTGGGAACGGCGCGACCACGCGCTGTTCGTCGGCTTCGCGCCCTATGACAACCCGCGCTTTGCCGTGGCGGTGGTGGTCGAGCATGGAGGCGGCGGCTCGAAGGCCGCAGCCCCTATCGCCAAGGATATTCTGGTCAAGGCCCGCGAGGTCACGCAGCCGGGAAGCGCTGTCCCGTCCGGTCAGGGCTGGAACACGCATGGGCCCGAAGGTCCGGACGGCACCCCGACATGAGTTTGAGCGCCGGATATAACGATCCGCCGGGCGGTTTTTTCCGCAAGATCCTGCGGCTGAACTGGGCGTTGATCCTGCTGGTGTGCGCGATCGCGGGCGCCGGGTTCCTGATGCTCTACTCCGTGGCCGATGGCTCGCTCGACCCCTGGTCAGGGCGGCAAATGGCAAGGTTCGGGGTCGGCATCGTCATCATGCTGATCGTTGCACTGATCGACATCCGCGTCTGGAAGTGGTTCTCGCCGCTCGCCTATATCGGCGCGCTGGTCCTTCTGGTCGCGGTCGAGTTTGTCGGCACCAAAGGCATGGGCGCGCAACGCTGGCTGCAACTTGGCCCGCTACAAATCCAACCGTCCGAGCTCATGAAGATCGGCCTCGTGATGGCACTCGCACGCTATTACACGATCATCGAACGGGGTCGGGTCAGCCATCCACTCTGGCTGCTGCCGCCCCTCATCATGATCATCCTGCCGATGTTGCTGGTGCTCAAGCAGCCCGATCTTGGCACGGCGCTTTTGCTCGGCATGGGCGGCGCAGTCGTGATGTTTCTGGCGGGTGTGAGCTGGTGGTATTTTGGGTCCGCCGCTGCGCTCGGCGTCTCGGCGATCTGGGCCGTGATGTCCTCGCGCGGGACCGAGTGGCAGATCCTGAAGGACTACCAGTACAGGCGGATCGAGACCTTTCTGGATCCCGAATCCGATCCCCTCGGCGCGGGCTATCACATCACGCAGTCAAAGATCGCGATGGGCTCGGGCGGGCTCTCCGGACGCGGTTACATGCAGGGCACGCAAAGCGCGCTCGACTTCCTGCCGGAGAAACATACCGATTTCATTTTCACGACCCTGTCCGAGGAATTCGGGTTCATCGGGTCGATCAGCCTGCTGGCCTTGTATGCGCTGGTGGTGATCTTCTGCTTTGCGTCGATGGCGATCAACCGGGACCGCTATGGCGCGTTGATCACCGGGGGCCTGAGCGCGACGTTCTTCTTCTTCTGGGCGGCGAACATGGCGATGGTCATGGGGCTGATCCCCGTGGTCGGCGTGCCATTGCCGCTGGTCAGCTATGGCGGCTCGGCGATGCTTGTGCTTTTGTTGTCCTTTGGCCTGATCCAAAGCGCGCACGTCCACCGCCGCTGATCCCCTTTCGGAGTACCCGACATGAGCGAGACGACCCGCCGCGTGCGCGTGGCCCTTGAGCCTGAAGAGACCGAGGAATGGACGGCGGCCCTTGAAGTTGCACTGACTGAGGCGGACCTGCCCGTCGAGATTGCCGGGCCGGACGTTCCCGAAGCGGAGATCGACTACCTCGTCTACAACATCGACAGCGGGCTGACCGATTTCACGCCATATACGAAACTCCGAGCGATCCTGAACACCTGGGCCGGGGTCGAAAGTGTTGTCGGCAAGCTGGACTGGCCCGCCCATGTGCCGTTCTGCCGGATGGTCGAGCCTGGGCTGACCGAGGGGATGGTCGAGTATTTCACCGGCCATGCCATGCGCTATCACCTCGACATCGACCGGTTTCAGGCCGACAGCGCCGCCGCACGCTGGCAGAAATGGTCTCCCCCTCTTGCAAGCGATCGCGTGGTGGGGGTGCTCGGTCTTGGTGCGCTTGGCGCGGCAACGGCCGAAATGCTGCGCCGCGTTGGGTTTCAGGTCACGGGCTGGTCGCGGACGCCAAAGGATCTGCAAGGCGTTGACTGCCGTGCAGGCTCTGACGGGCTGCGCGCGGTTCTGGCCAAGTCCGAGATCCTCGTCGTCATTCTGCCTTTGACCGCGGAGACGACGAACATTCTGAACGCCGAGACGCTGGCGCAATTGCCTGCGGGCGCCTGCATCATCAATGCGGGGCGCGGACCTCTGATCGACGATGACGCGCTGCTGGCCGCCCTTGCCTCTGACCACATCCGACACGCCACGCTGGACGTGTTCCGTGAGGAACCACTGCCCGAGGCGCATCCCTACTGGCGTCATCCAAAGGTGACCGTGACCCCGCACATCGCTGCCATCACACGGGCCCGCACGGCAACCCAGGTCATTGCCGAACAAATCGCACGCGATCTTGCGGGAAAGCCGCTTTGCCACATTGTCGATCCCGAGAGGGGTTATTAGATACCTCGCGTGGGCGAGGAGTAGACATGGCGGACGGCTCGCAAAAACCATCCCTGGCAAGTGCCCGACGGCGCAGCCTGATCGCCTCGCTCAGGACCAACTTCCTGACGGGGCTGATCGTCGTCGCACCGGTCGGCATCACGATCTATCTCGCCTGGACGCTGATCACACTGGTCGATGCCGCGGTCGTGCCGCTGCTGCCGGAGGTCTACAATCCGCGCACCTGGGTCGAGTACGACATCCCCGGCTTCGGGCTTTTCATCTTCCTCGTCTTCACGACCATCGTCGGTTACTTCACGAAGAACCTTTTCGGGCGCCAGATCATTCGCATCGGCGAGGGCTGGCTCGATAACATCCCGATCATCCGGTCGATCTACAACGCGCTGAAGCAGATCGTCGAGACGATCCTCAGCCAGTCGAACGCATCGTTCCAGAATGCCTGTCTGGTGGAGTATCCACGCAAGGGCATCTGGGCCGTCGCATTTGTCTCGACGCAAACGAAGGGTGAGATCATTCAGAAGGTGGGTCCCGGCTCGATGACCAGCGTCTTCCTGCCGACCACCCCGAACCCGACCAGCGGGTTTCTGCTGTTCGTGCCGACCGAGGATGTGGTGCTGCTCGATATGTCGGTGGAGGAAGCCGCCAAGCTGGTGATCTCGGCCGGGCTGGTCACGCCGCCGACCAAGGAAGAACTGGAAGCCGCGCAGCGCCGGGCTCAGGCACGAAAAGCCGCACTGGCTTCTGCGTCCAAGCCGAACGGCAATTCAAAGCGCTGACACAGCGTTCAGAAGCCCGACCAATTCCCGGGCCTAACCCGTTCTCGCCGGAAGGATAGCGGCGGCAAGACAGGACCTTTCCCCAAGTGCCGCCGCTCATCGCGCGGACGGGTGCAGGGCCTACGCGCCTTTGGCGTTCACCAGTTGGCGCGCCGGTTCTTCCTTCGACAGAGTGTCCAGGCTGGGGGGCCGCTCACTCCCCTCGGTCGCAGCACGCAGAGCGGCTTGAGCCAGAGACACCGTGCGTAAGAACTCTTTCTGCTCCTCATCCGTCATCGCAAAACCCTCCTGCTTGCCGGTTCGACCTGACGTTAAGGGCAGCCAAGACGGCCAGGATGTGATGATCCTTACATTCGCAGGGAAACATTTGCCCCGCTCCGGCGCGGTACCTCACGGCCATGAAAAACGCCCGGCCGAGCGGCAATGCTCTGATCCGGGCGCGGTCTGAAAATGAGCCTTCGGTCTGAAATCAGGTCTGCACGTCTTTAGGCGTTCGTGTCAGGAGAGGCAGGCATCAGTTGTCGTAGAGCGCCTGCAGGTCCTCGTCCTTGGACTCGTCCGTATCGAACAGCCCGCGATCCACGGATGCGAGTGCTTTCAGCACGGCAACATCCTGATCGATTACCTCGCGAAAGAAGCCATCATCAAAATCTGTCATGTCGAACCTCCTTTTCCCAATCTTGTTCGTGAGGAGGTTTATGAACGATTCCTTAACTTCAATTCTGTAAGAGATGTTACAAAGTACGCAGATTCATATTTTTCTGACATTTCATGGCGTTGTGACAAATATCACAGGCGCCGTGAACCTAGCTCGTCACATCCACAGGATCCGTAAAGCCCTGCGCATAGCCTTCGGTATCCGCCGAGAGCGCCAGCCAGGGCAACCGGCTCTGGCACCAGATCTCATGGCCTGGTTTGAACAGCGCCGGGTCGTCGAGGGTTCCCGCCTTCAGCGAATATCGAGTCGCGTCCGGCCAGGGCGAAGTGCAGACATGGCCCCCGCAGTCAGCGCAGAAGTAACGGGCCACATCGCGCCCGCTGTCGGCCTCTTTGGCCCATGCCTTGGGCGCTCCGGTAAATTCCAGATGCGAGGCCGCGACCACGATGGCCGCATGGAACGGCGCCCCGGCATAGCGCTGACAATCGGTGCAGTGGCAGACATAGTGCAGCCGCAGGCCGGGCGCGGCGCGATACCGGACAGCACCGCAGAGGCAACCACCTGTCAGCTCATGGGTCTCTTCGATTGCGGACATGCTCAGGGCTCCTTCCACCAGACAGCGGGACCGGCCCACCATCCCCACCAGCCGTAGAGGCTGTCTTGTTCCGGCCGGGCATAGCCGGGCTGCCAAACCAGCCGGTCTGTTGGCTGTACGCCGAACGGGATGACATAGATGCCGGAGGTCAGGACGCGGTCGAGCGCACGCACCGCCGCCTCAAACGCCTCGGTCTCGGTCGCGGCAAGGATCTCGCCGATCATTGCGTCTACGGCGGGATCGGTGACGCCCATGTAATTGCGCGTGCCCGGCGTCCCGAGCCCAGCAGCCCCGAAGTAAAGACGCTGTTCGGTGCCGGGGCTGAGTGACATCGCCCAGCGATTGACGATCATGTCGAAATCATAGTCCGTGCGACGCTCGGTGTACTGGGCCTGATCGACCAGCCGCACTTCGACCTCGATACCCAGCCGCTCCAATGCTTCGCGCCAGAGGCTGGCGAGCGTCTCGTCGCGGCTTTGCACCAGCAGAATCTCGAAGCGCATGGCCTCACCGTCAGCGTTGCGACGCACGCCGTCGACCACGGTCCAGCCCGCTTCATCCAGAAGCCGCCCGGCCCGGCGTAACGCGCGGCGGTCACGTCCCGAGCCGTCACTCACCGGCGGACGCCAGGGCGCGGTCAACGTCTCCGGCGGGAGACTATCCGCGAAAGGGGCCAGCAAGTCGGCCTCCAGCCCCTCGGCTGCTCCGGACATGCCGAGTGGCGAGTTGCCGAAGTAGCTTTGGATGCGCGTGTATTGCCCCCGAAAGAGCCTCTGGTTGATCCATTCCCAATCGAAGGTCAGCGCCAGAGCCTCGCGCACCCGGCGGTCAGCAAAGATCGCGCGGCGTGTATTGAAGACAAAGCCTTCCATCCCGGTCGGGCGCTGATGCGCAAACTCGGCGCGGGTCAACCGACCCTCGCGCATCGCGGGAAAATCATATCCGTCCGCCCAGCGGGCCACGTCATAGTCGGCAAAGATCGAGATCGCCCCTGTGCGCAGGGACTCCCACAGTGCCTCCTGATTGCGGAAGTAGTCGTAGCGGATGGTCTCGAAATTGTTCAGTCCGCGATTGACCGCGAGATCCTTGCCCCACCAATCGGGATTGCGGCGAAATTCAATGACACGTCCAAGTTCATGTTTCTCCGCTACGTAAGGCCCGGACCCGATGGGCAGGACGTTCCCGGCTGAGGCAAAATCCTGCCCCTCCCACTGCGCTTTCTTCAGGATCGGACGCAGACCGAGAATCAACGGCAGCTCGCGATTCGGTTCGGCCAGATCGATTCGCACCATCCGCGGACCCGTTGCGCTGATCGCGGAGACACCGGACCACGCATTGCGATAGCGCGGATGTCCCACCGTCCCCAGCGTCTCGAAGGACCAGATCACGTCCTCGACCGTCACCGGAGAGCCATCGGAGAACCGCGCTTCCTCGCGCAAGGTGAAGGCCACCCAGGAACGGTCCGGCGGGGTCTCGACGCTTTCGGCCAGTAACCCATAGAGCGAAAACGGCTCGTCCCAGTTGCGCGCCATCAGCGCCTCGACGCTGTGCACTTGCACAGGCCACGGGGCCCTTCCCTTCAAGATATAGGGGTTCAGACTGTCGAAAGTGCCGACTTCGCCAAAGATCACCGACCCGCCCTGAGGCGCATCCGGATTCGCATACGGCAAATGTGTGAACCCTGTCGGCAGCGCAGGTGTGCCGTGCATCGCCAGTCCATGCACCGGCTCGGCGCGCGCGTCGCCCACCTTGCCTGGGGACAGAACCGGGGATATCGCGAAAAAGACAGCGATGGCAAAAATGTGCAAAAGGCGGGTCATCAACAGCTGCCACGCGCCGCAACCCAAAAGGGTCTTGCCGGACGCGAAATCTTCTCGTACAGTTATCTCACTGCTCGATAGGTTTCTTGCCTGTATGAAACCTGCCTCAACACCTATAACGCCGCCTTCGGGCGGCGTCTTTTTTTTGTCTGCTCTCAGACCTTCTGTCCGCATTTGGTTGGCCTGCTCCCTGGAGTTTTGCGCCACGATGTGATTGGCATATTGCAGTGCACCATGTAAGGCTCTGCCCGCTGGGGCACCATGCCACCATCAGCGAAAAAGGAAAGGGTCAGCCATGACGCTTGCAGGGAAATGTGCTGTTGTGACGGGGTCGAACTCCGGCATCGGGCTTGGTATCGCCGAGGTTCTGGCGGCGCGCGGCGCCAATGTGGTGTTGAACTCATTCACCGACACGCCTGAAGATCACGCGATTGCCGATCAGATCACCGCATCGGGGGGCGGCAGCGCGAAGTACATCCAGGCTGACATGTCGGATGCCGGGGCCTGCCGGGCTCTGGTCGAGAAAGCAGCCGAAGCCTTTGGTTCGGCAGACATCCTCATCAACAACGCCGGCATCCAGCACGTCGCGCCGATCCCGGATTTTCCGGCGAGCAAGTGGGATGCGATCATCGCGATCAACATGTCCTCGGCCTTTCACACCACGGCGGCCGCCCTGCCCCTGATGCGAAGGCTGGCTGGGGGCGTGTCGTCAACATCGCTTCAGCGCACGGGCTGACCGCTTCGCCCTACAAATCGGCCTATGTCGCAGCCAAGCACGGAGTTGTGGGGCTGACCAAGGTCACGGCGCTGGAAACGGCGGAGGAGCCGATTACGGCCAATGCGATCTGCCCCGGCTATGTCCTGACCCCACTGGTCGAGGCGCAAATCCCCGATACGATGAAGGAGTACGGCATGGACCGCGACACGGTCGTGCGGGACGTGTTGCTGGCCCGACAGCCCTCCAAGGAGTTCGCCACCACCGATCAGCTTGGCGGGACCGTTGCCTTTCTCTGTTCGGATGATGCGGCCCAGATCACCGGGACAACGATCAGCGTCGACGGAGGCTGGACCGCCCTCTGACATCTGCGCCCCATCCCTCAAACGATACCGCAGGACAGTCATGCCAGCGCAGCACAAGAAGAAATCCATCAACCTCGCGCTTCAGGGCGGCGGTGCGCATGGCGCCTTCACTTGGGGTGCGCTGGACCGGCTGCTGCAGGAAAAACGCCTAGTGATCGACAGCATCTCCGGCACGTCCGCGGGCGCCATGAATGCCGCGATGCTCAAGACCGGGATCGTCGATGGCGACCGGGAGGGCGCGCGCAAGCAGCTCGATCTCTTCTGGGGCGAGATCAAGAAACGCGCGGCGCAGAACGTGAACCCGATTGCCGACTGGATCGCGCTCTTTTCCAACGATGCGGCCAAGATTGCCGCAGGGATCTTCTCCAGCCCGCTCTACCAGATGCAGGATACCCTCAGCCGGACCATGTCGCCCTATGACTGGAACCCGCTGAACATCAATCCGCTGCGCGACCTGCTCAACGAGTTGATCAACTGGGAGACTGTCTGCAAGGAATGCGATCCCCATCTCTATGTCAGCGCCACCAATGTCCGGACGGGCAAGATCAAGGTGTTCGACGATGATGATCTCTCGGTCGACATCATGCTGGCGTCCGCCTGTTTGCCGACGCTCTTTCAGGCGGTCGAAATCGATGACGAAGCCTATTGGGATGGTGGGTTCATGGGCAATCCCGCCCTCTTCCCGCTGATCTACAATGCGGACAGTCCCGACATCCTGATCGTCCATGTCAATCCGATCGAGCGGCCCGATGTGCCCCAGACCGCGAACGAGATCCAGAACCGGATCAACGAGATTTCGTTCAACTCGTCGCTGCTGCGCGAGCTTAGGGCCATCGACTTCGTGCGCCGACTGATCGGGGATGGCCGCCTCGGCTCCGGTGAGATGCGCGATGTTCTGATCCATGCCGTGCGCGATGACGCGACCATGGCCGAGCTGAACGTCGCCTCGAAAATCTCACCCGAGCCGGAGATTTTCGACCACCTCAAGGCGCGCGGGCAAGAAGCGGCAGATCGCTTCCTGACGACCCATTGGGGTAAGATCGGCAGCGAAAGCTCGGTCGATCTGCGCGCGATGTTCGAGTGACCTGACCCAAACAACGTCGACAACTGCCTTGCCCAAACGCGTGCGCGGCGTCATCAATCTGTCACGCGCCGGGCTTATGTCCGCGTCAGATTTGGGGATCGCGCGACATGTTCAACATTCTGGTCCTGTGCACCGGCAATTCGGCCCGCTCGATCCTGGCCGAAGCCGTCTTCAACCGCGATGGCGCAGGCCGGGTCATGGCATACTCTGCTGGCTCGAACCCGGCGGGACAGGTCAATCCGGGCGCAGTGCGGATGCTGGAGCGGCGCGGGCTGAGCGCTGCGGGGTATCGCTCGAAAAGCTGGGAGGAGTTCTCAAGCCCCGGCGCACCGGAGATGGACCTTGTCGTCACTGTCTGTGCGTCTGCGGCGGGTGAGGTCTGCCCTATCTGGCCCGGCGCACCACTGACGGCGCACTGGGGCGTCGACGATCCCGCCAGCGCTCCGCCGGATCAGATAGACCTCGCGTTTCAGGTCGCGTATCACCGCCTGAGCGCACGGATAAACGCATTCCTTGCCCTGCCCTTCGAGGAGCTGGCACCCGACGCGCTGAAGGCGAAAATTGCGGCCATCGGCCAAAGCTGAGCATTCCGGAGAAGACAGGTATGGGACGAAAACTTCTGGCCGAAGGTCTGGGCACACTGCTTTTGCTGGCGACCATCGCAGGCTCCGGGATCATGGGCGACAACCTCGCAAACGGCCAACCCGGCGACACACTCCTGCCTCATGCAATCGTGATCGGCGCCATGCTGTTCGTTCTGATCACGCTGCTCGGTCCTATCTCGGGCGCGCATTTCAATCCCGCCGTGACCATGATCTTCACGCTGCGAGGCGATCTGCCAGTGCGCGAAGCCCTCCCCTTCGTCGTGACCCAGATCATCGCCGCCATCGCGGGCGTCTGGCTGGTTCACATCATGTTCGGCGTCGATTTGATGCAAAGCTCGGGCAAGGTCCGAACCGGAATAGGCCAATGGGTGGCCGAGGTCGTCGCGACGGCGGGGCTCCTGTTCGTGATCCTCGCCGGGCTCAAGGTGAACGAAAAACTGATCCCGGCGCTGGTCGGACTCTACATCATGTCGGCGCTCTGGTTCACGGCCTCGACCAGCTTTGCCAACCCGGCGGTCACCATCGCGCGGATGCTGACGGACAGCTTTACGGGCATCCGGCCGATCGACGCCCCGGCGTTCATCGCCGCGCAGATTGTAGGCGCGCTCGTCGGCTGGCGGTTGGCGGCCACGCTCTACCCCGATACCGACTGATCCAAATGGCCAATCACGCTTGGGACAGCCGCCCTTTCGCTTTCGCCCCGCCTGACTTAAGTTAGCGCCATGGTACAGCTAGACATCATCTCAGATCCGATCTGCCCCTGGTGCTATATCGGGAAGGCCAACTTTGAGGGCGCACTCACCGAGACCGGCCTCAATCCATTCGATATCAACTGGCGGATCTTCCAGTTGAACCCGGAGATGCCGCCCGAAGGCATGGATCGGCGCGAGTATCTCGATACCAAGTTCGGCGGACCTGAGCGCGCCAAGGAGATCTATGGCCGCATCGAGAATGCCGCCGCCGATGCCGGACTGAATGTTGCCTTCGACAAGATCCAACGCACGCCCAACACGATGGATACGCATCGGCTCATCCGCTGGGCCAAGACCACAGGGCAGCAGAACGCCGTCGTGAACCAGCTCTTCCACCGGTATTTCGAGGCGGGCGAGGACATCTCGGATCATACGGTCCTGCTGGATGTCGCAGAGAGCACCGGGATGGAACGCGACATCGTGCAGAAGCTGCTCGAGAGCGATGCCGATCGCGAATTGCTGGCCGAAGAGGACGCCACCGCACGGCAAATGGGCGTGACTGGGGTGCCGACCTTCATCGTCGGCGGGCGGTACGTGCTCCAGGGCGCGCAACCCACTGAGACCTGGGTCAAGGTGATCCGGGAGTTGGTGGAGGCCGCGGACGCGCCGCAGGAGGGCGCCGCCCCATGAATATGCTGATTGACGAGCTTCATGCCCTCGCTGAGGATCCGAGGTCCTGGGCAGTTGTCGCCGTCATGTTGCTGTTTGCCGCGCACTCTCTCTTTGCCGTGTTGCGCTGCCCATATGTGCGCGGAGTGGCAGATATATCGGATGCCGAAGTGGTGGACGCGAAAGCCAACCCGTTCGAACCCGGCGCCCGTTTTGCCCTAATGATGGTGGCGGGCATTGCCCTGACCATTGTTGGTCTCTTCATGATCGCATCCGGCACCAAGCCGACGATTGCCCTTGCTGCTATGGTGGCCGGGATCGTTTGTATCCAGACGGAACCTGCCCGTCTGCGCATTCGCGAAAGCAAGCAGCGGATCGTGGCCCGACGCGACGCGCCGGTAGAGGTCATGGCAATCGAACAGGACCGGCTGCATGGCTCGCACCGGGAACTGGCGATCACCAATTTCCTGATCATTGCAGCCCTCGTTGCGGCGTTGATGGCGTTCTGAAGCGCCCCGTCAGGCGGCGGACAGATGCCCCCGACCATGCGGCTCATCCAGATCAATCACCGGCCCAACGGGCACAATGCCATGCGGATTAATCGTCTCGTGGCTGGCGTGATAGTGATATCGGATGTGATCCATATTCACCGTCGCCGCGATCCCCCGCCACTGGTAGAGCTCCCGCGTGAAACCCCAGAGCGCAGGATAATCCACTAACCGCCTGATATTGCACTTGAAGTGCCCAACATACACTGGATCGAAACGGATCAAAGTGGTCCAGAGCCGCCAGTCCGCCTCGGTGACTTGTGCGCCCGTCAGGTAGCGCTGCGTGGTCAGCCGTTCCTCGAGACGATCAAGCTCGGCAAAGAGCGCCGTGACCGCCTCATCATACGCGGCTTGCGTGGTGGCGAAGCCGGACTTGTAGACCCCGTTGTTGACCTTGTCATAGACGCCCGCGTTCATCGCGTCGATCTCTGCCCGCAACGCCTCGGGGTAGAAATCCTCAGTGTTTCCAGTGACTTCATCGAAGGCACCGTTGAACATCCGGATGATCTCGGAGCTTTCGTTCGAGACGATGGTGCCGCGGTCTTTGTCCCACAGCACCGGCACCGTCACCCGGGTCGTCGCATCGGGAACAGCCGCAGTATAAACCTCGTGCATGAACTGCTTGCCAAGCAGCGGATCGCCGGTCGCGCCCGCGTAGTCCGAGGCCAAGGTCCAGCCCTTGTCCTTCATCAGGGGATGCACGACGCTGACATCAATATGCGCCTCCAACCCCTTGAGAACACGGAAGATCAGCGTCCGGTGCGCCCACGGACAGGCCAGCGAAACATAGAGATGATAGCGCCCGCTCTCGGCCTTGAAGCCGCCCTCACCGGTCGGCCCGGCACTGCCATCGGCCGTCACCCAGTTGCGAAACCCGGCGTCCTGACGCTGGAACTTCCCGCCCGAGCTTTTGGTGTCGTACCACTGATCGACCCATTTCCCATCGACAAGCAAACCCATCTTTTTCCCCGTATGGCAAGCGTATGGCACCTGTACGGCACGCGTATGGCATCCGTGCCGCACGCGTATGGCAGGCGTATGTACAAAATGTCGATGAGTTAACGCCGTTCAAGACCCACCCGCGCAATTCTGGGTGAACTCTTTGGAAGCGCTTGGAACCACCCGACTCAACTTGTGGGACACCTCTCGAACACCCATATCTGATGGATTGGAAAGGAGGTTTTCATGACGATCGCATCTAGGCGCTCGACAGCAATTTGCACCATCGGAGCTGGCCGTACGCTGGTTTCGCGCACGATCAAATTGGGCGTCAGAACGTTTGTGATAGCGCTGCTGCTGGCCACCCCTACTCTGGAAGCCGCAGCCCAGATCAAGGCGGATGTATGCAGCGGCGTCGGAACCGAAGATGTCAGCAAACCCACAAGCATCTGCGGTTATACCAAGGACGAGCATGAGGCAGCGCTGGCCAAACGCGAGGCGCAGATCCGCGAGGAACTGAAACGTGCGCATCAGATCAAACACTATGCGCTCGAACTCCAATTGGCCGAAATCGAAAGCCAACGCGCAGACATTGATACATCGCACAAGGAAGCGGTTGCGGAACTCACCCGGATCGGAGCCAATTTGTTGGAAATCGGCGAGGGCTTCCCGCAAGAGACAATCAACGCCGCCAAGCAAGCCCTCAGCGACGGTGATACATCGAAGGCTGATGCTCTGTTCGCCGAAGTCGAAAAGATGGGGCGGGAAAACAACGAGCGCGCTGCCGACGCCGCTTTCGAGCGCGGTAGAATCGCCGAGCATGAAATCCGCTGGCACGAAGCCAAGAATCACTATTTCAGGGCCATAGGGCTCGCTTCAACCAAGGCGCGATTGTTGGAGGCAAGAGAATTCGCCTTGCGCTCCGGCGATGTGGACCGCGCAAATCTGTATGAGAAAAGGCTGATCGACGCGAACCTGTTTGCACGGGCATTGGCGCGCCGGAACCAGGGCAAGTTTAAGGAAGCGGTGACGCTCTTTCGGCAAGTTGCAGAACGCACCAAGGCCGTGTTGGGTGAGGCTGATCCCGCCTATGCTGCACGCCTCTACGATCTTGCGGATTTGTTTCTGGACCTGAACAGGCTGGAAGAGGCAGAACAGCTCTTCCGCCAATCCTTCGATATTCAGATGGCTCGGCTTGGGAAGGCGCATATCCACAACGTCTACCCGCTCAATACTCTCGCGCGCCTGTTGCAGCGCATGGGCAGACACGACGAAGCAGAGCCCCTTTTGCGGCGGGCCTTGGAGATTATCGTGGCAACGGCGAACGAGGAACACATCGATTATTTGCCAATCCTCACTAACCTCGCGGGCTCGCTGCATCACAGGCGCAAATACAGGGAGGCAGAGTCGCTTTATCGGC
>CAYYZH010000061.1:0-20498 GCA_964475765.1 uncultured Limibaculum sp. | reverse complement strand
ATCGCCTGAGTCGGCTTCAGTTGAAGTTACGGGCCATCATCGCGGCAGTCATCAGGGCCTTGGATTTGTCCACGGTCTCCTGCAATTCGGCCTGCGGATCGCTGTCATAAACCACGCCGCCGCCGGCCTGAACATAGAGCTTGCCGTCCTTGACCACACCGGTCCTCAGCGCGATGCAGGTGTCCATATCGCCGCCTGCCGAGAAGTAGCCAACGCCCCCCGCATAGACGCCGCGTTTCTCTTTCTCGAGCTCGTCAATGATCTCCATCGCCCGGATTTTTGGCGCACCGGAGACGGTGCCAGCGGGCAGTCCGGCGAGCAAGGCATCGACCGCATCGACGTCCTCGCGAAGCTTGCCGTCGACATTGGAGACGATGTGCATGACGTGGCTGTAACGCTCGATGTTGAACTGTTCGTTCGGGTCGACCGAGCCGATTTTTGCAACCCGCCCGACATCGTTCCGCCCCAGATCCAGAAGCATAAGGTGTTCGGCCAGTTCCTTGGGATCATTGCGCAATTCGTCTTCAAGCGCCTGGTCTTCGGCGGCGTCCTTGCCCCGTCTGCGTGTCCCTGCGATGGGTCGGATGGTGACGGTGTCGCCGCGCACGCGGACCAGAATTTCGGGGCTGGCGCCAATGATCTGGAACCCGCCCATGTCGAAATAGAACATGTAGGGCGACGGGTTCAGGCGGCGCAGCGCGCGGTAAAGGGCGAAGGGTGGCACCTCGAGATCCAGCGCCCAGCGCTGCGAGGGCACGACCTGAAAGATGTCGCCCGCGCGGATGTAGTCCTTGGCGCGTTCGACCATGTCGCGGTACTCGGCCTCGGTGGTGTTCGAGATCGGAGAGATCGCGCGTACGGGGGCATCCGGCACGGGCGTGACCGGTGTCTCGGCAGGCGTCCGGTCGATGGCCATCAGCGCGTCATCCAGACGGTTTGTGGCATCGGTCCAGGCTTCCTCGGCGGTTTGACCTGCGCGATGCCAGGATGGCGCGCAAAGAATGACCGAGTCCTTGATGTTATCGACAATCGCAATGATCGACGGGCGCATCAGCATCGCGTCAGGCAGGCCCAGCGGATCGGGGTTCACATCCGGCAAATGTTCGACCAGCCGGATCATGTCATAGCCGAGATAACCCCAGAGACCGGCGGCCATCGGGGGCAGGCCCTCGGGCAGATCCATGTCACATTCGGCCAAAAGGGCGCGCAGGCTGGTCAGGCTCGGAGCGGTCTCGGGTGAAAATTCATCGCGGGTCTCGAAGACATTGCGGTTGATTTCGGCCGCTTCGCCCCGGCAGCGCCAGATCAGATCGGGCTTGCCGCCGATCATGGAATAGCGCCCGCGGATCTCGCCGCCGGTCACCGACTCCAGCATGAAGGTATCGGACGTGGCCCCCGTCAGCTTGAGCATCAGTGAGACGGCGGTGTCCATGTCGGCGACCAGTTCGGTCCACACGACCTGGTTTGCGCCATTCTCATAAGCCTTTGAGAACGCGCTCCTTTCCGGATGAATGTCCATTCTTGTCCGCGATCACATGCCGCCGTGCTGGCCAATCGGACGGCCGGAGCCGCTCATGTACTGGAAGACCGTGTCGACGTTCTCTTCGTTGATGAACGCGCCATGGCGCTCCTCCAGGGCACGGGCGAAAAACTCGAGGTTGTCACGGGCCATACTGATGCTCAGCGCCTCGCTGATGGCGTCCGTGCGTTCGGTCAGAACGTCTTCGGGAACCGACACAACATCGCGAACTTCGGCGACAATGACCGCATCGCCAATGGCCGAACGTGCCGCAACAAGCGCACCTGGCTCAGCCGTGAAAACGCGCTCGATCAGATCTTCGGAGGCGGTCGGCGGCGGCGTTTCGCGCGAGAACGCGGGCTGCTCTTGCGGTGTCAGACCGGAACTCTCCGCAAGCTCAGCAAACGTCGTTCCAGTGGAGAACGCCTCGATCATGTCACCAGCTTGCGCCTCAAGCGACTGCAGCCGCTGTTCGGTGCGCCACGCGGCAATCACCCTGTCGCGGATCTCGCCAAGATCGGGCAGGTGGCTTTCGACGATGCGATCGATCTCAACCAGCACGTAGCCGCCATCGGTCAGCTCGACCAGATCGCGCTCCTCCCCGTCCAGTGTCTCCGCCAGTTCGCTCAGGAAGGCCACATCACTGGCCTCCGCCAGCCGTCCGCCATCCGCGAGGTTGCCTCTGGCGTCCGATCCGACGACTTCGACCAGCGCATGTCCTGTCTCGGTCGCGATCTCGTCCAGCGATTTGCCGTCGGCTCTGAGGTCATCCACCAGATTGGCCGCCTCGGGCGCCAGTTCGCGTGCGCGGATCTGCGTGAGCGCGGCGCGGATCCCATCCGCCACGTCCTCAAACGGGGCCACACCGCCGATCTCCACGCCGGTGACGTTGTAGACGTTGAACCCAAACGGGGTCTCGATCGGACCTGCGATGCCTGCCTCGGTCATGTCGAATACGGCGGCGGAGGCTGCATCAGGCAGATCATCCGGGCCGACCGTGCCCAGCGGCAGGTCCTCGAGCGCGACGTTCTGCTCTGCGGCGATTTCCTCGAAGGTCACACCATCCTGGGCCATGCGCAGAAGCGCGGACTCTGCGTCCTCGGCACTATCAAAAACGATTTGCTCCAACGTCCGGCTTGGCTCGACCGTGTAGCGGGCGATGTTGGCATCATACTCCGCACGAACATCTTCGTCGCTCGGGGCGGCGCCTTCACCAATCTTGGCAAAGTCCACATGGAGATAGCGGCCCCAACGGCGTTCGGGCTCGATAAACCGGTCGCTGTTCTCGTCAAAATAGCTGCGCAGCGCGCCTTCATCGGGATCACCCGGATCAGGCGCCATCGAGGGTGTCAGCCGGATCGTCGAGATCTCGCGTTGCTCGCCGCGAAACTCGGCAATCTGTTGGCCAAGACCGGGCGGTGGCGCCACCCCGCTGGTGACTGCATCGCGGATGATCTGCTGACCGAGCAGGGTCCGGGTCAACTCCTCGAAGCTCCGGGGATCATAGCCTTGCTGCGCAACGGTGCTTTGGAAGAGGAACTGGCTGAAGGTGCCTCCGCCGTCCTGGAATGACGGGTTCGACATGATCGCCTCGCGCACCGCTTCGTCCGGTACGGAAACCTCCATGCTGCGCAGTTCCTCCGTGAAGGCGGCATCGCGCATCAGACCGTTCAGCGCCAGCCTGTCGATCCCGGTGTCTCTGAGCGCCTGGAGGGACACCAGTTCGCCGCGCTGGCGCGAGAAGGCCTGCTGCTGGCGGTTCATCGTGTCGGCAAAGCGCTGCGCCGTCACCTCGGTCTCGCCGACCCGCGCGACCATGCTTTCCATCCGGAACGAGAAGATGTCTCCAATGCCCCAGACCGCAAAGCTGAGGATCAGGAGAGCCAGAAGCACCTTGGCGACCCAGGATTTTACCCCGCGGCGAAGAAAGTCGAGCATGAAACGTCCCTGTTCGGATGTTGAGGCCGAGATCGTCTCTCTGCTTAGTCCGCGCGGTGCGGGCGGACAAGTATCTATGGCTGAAAGGATGCGAGACGGCGGGTCATCTCGGTCAAACCTTCGCGATCAGCGTTGGCAAAAGCGATGCGCAGCGCGCCGGTCTGGGTGCCCATGGGCATGAACATCGAGCCGGGCAGGACCAGAAGGGCGCGTTCGGCCAGCAGACGCCGGGCCAGTTCGGCCGCAGGCAGGTCAAAGGGCGGTGTGACCCACGCAAAGTAGCCGCCCGCGCCATGCACTTTCCAGTTTGGCAGATCCCGCGCGAAAAGGTCGATCAGATGCGCGCGCCGCGCCAGGATCTCCGTACGCTCGTCCGCCACCCAGTCCCCGAGGTTGTGCAGACCGAAAAGCGCGGCGATCTGGCCCGTCTGCGGGGCCGAGATGGCAATGGTGTCGAGAAACTTCTCCGCCATTACCAGCCGCTCGGTCGAGGCGATCATCGCGCCGGTCCGATGCCCCGTCAGGCGAAACACTTTGGAAAAGCTGTAGAGATGGACCAGCGTGCGCTCCCAGCCCGGCTGCTGGAAGACCGGGTGGGGCGGGCCATCCTCCCCGTGAAAGTCACGATAGGTCTCGTCGACGATCAACGCCTGATTGGTTTCGACGGCCAGCTCGAAGAAATCCAGGACCAGATCACCAGGGTACTCCGCGCCGGACGGATTGTTGGGCGTGACCAGCACGATGGCGCGGGTGCGCGGCGTGATCTTGCGCCGAACGTCGCTGGGGTCAGGCAGCATCCGGTCATTGCAGGCCACCGGCACCGTGGTCACCCCGGCCATGTCCAGCCACATCTTGTGATTGAAGTACCACGGGAAGGGCAGAATGACCTCATCGCCCGGCTCGCAGGCGGTGGCAATGGCGGTGCAAAACGCCTGATTGCACCCCGCCGTGATCGCGACCTGGGGCAGTCTGATATCGGCGCCATAGGCCGCCGACCATTGCGCCGCGATCTCGGCTCGCAGATCCGGATTGCCGAGCACCGGCCCGTAGAAATGCGCGGCCTCGTTCGAAAGAATAGCATCTGCCAGATGCGCGCGGAGGGCCTCCGGGGGAGCGCCGACCGGCGCGGCCTGACTGAGGTTGATCAGCTCCAGACCCTCGGGCAATTCGGTCTCGCGCACCCAACGCTGCACCTCCATGATCGGCGGCGCCATCGCGGTGGTCAGCAATGGGCTGAACGGCGGTTTCATGAGAACTCCCCTTCCCCTGCGCATCGTAATGCGAAGATCCCTTCATATCCAGAGCGTTGGGTCATGTCCGGTGGGCTTGTCTCCCTCCGGGGACATCCCCCATGCTGGTGATGCCGGGTGGCGTTGCCTTCGTGTAAGAGCGCGGTATTCTTTAAAGCCGTTTCAGGAGCCGGAAGATGATTGCAAAGATCCTTGTGGGCCTTGTCGCCCTCATCCACTTCTACTTCATGTTCAAGGAGATGTTCCTGTGGCCCGATATCGTTGCCATGCTGGAGCTGCCCTTCAACGAGGACGTCACCGCGCAAACTGCAGTGCTTGGTTTCAATCAGGGGCTCTATAACGGGTTCCTCGCGGCGGGCCTCGCGCTGACCCTGCTTCTTCCTGCGCTGTTCAACAGGTCCATGCAGGTGTTCCTGCTGATCTGCATCGTCGTTGCCGGTGTGCTGGGTTGGACCTCGGCGGATGCGCTGATCATTCTGCTCGCGCAGGCTGTTCCTGCAGCTTTGGCCTTGGTGGCAGTCCTGCTGTTTTCGCAAGCGACAGACCGCGAGAGCCCTTGACGCCCCGCGGGGCGGCGACGAAAAGGCGCCGATGGCGGCGCCTCCACTTCTCACCCTCTCGGACATCGCGCTCGGCTTCGGCGGGCGGCCCCTGTTCCGGGACATCTCCCTTGTCGTGGGCGAGGGGGAGCGATTGTGCCTTGTGGGCCGCAACGGATCGGGCAAGTCGACCCTCCTGAAAGTCATTGCGGGGCAGGTCGAGCCAGACAGCGGGACCCGATTTGTCCAGCCGGGCAAATCGGTGGCGTACCTGCCGCAGAACCCAGATGCGTCCGGCTATGGCTCGCTCATTGACTTCGCTGCCGCCGATCTCGACCCGTCGGAGCGTTGGCGGGCCGAAAGCGCGCTCGACGGGCTGAAAGTTGAAGCCAACCACGATCCGGCTTCGGCGTCGGGCGGAGAGCTGCGCCGCGCGGCGTTGGCGCGTCTGATCTCGGCCGAGGCCGATCTGATGCTGCTCGACGAGCCGACCAACCATCTCGACATTCAGGCCATCGAGTGGCTTGAGGGCTACCTTGCCAAGACCTCCCGTGCCTTTGTGCTCATCAGCCACGACCGCGCGTTCCTGTCCGCGCTCAGTCGCGGCACGCTCTGGATCGATCGCGGTGATCTGCGCCGCTCCCCCAAAGGCTTCGCCGGGTTCGAGACCTGGCGCGATGAGGTCTGGCAACAGGAGGACGAGGAGCGCCATAAGCTCGACCGGCTGATCAAGGCCGAGGCGCATTGGGCCGTCTATGGTATTTCTGCGCGGCGCACCCGAAATCAGGGACGCTTGCGCAAGCTCGAGGGTCTGCGCGCCGAACGGGCCGCCCAGATCACCCGCAAGGGCACTGCCGCGATGGCACTCGATAGCGGGCAGGCATCGGGCAAGCTGGTGATCGAGGCGAAGGGCATCGCCAAGGGCTACGACGGACGCACGCTCTTTCGCGATTTTTCCCTGCGCGTGGCGCGCGGCGACTGTATCGCGCTGGTTGGCCCGAACGGGGCGGGCAAGACAACGCTCCTGAAGACCCTGATCGGACAGCTTGAACCGGATGCTGGCACCGTGCGCCTCGGTGCCAATCTCGAAATGGCAGTCTTCGATCAGAACCGCGATGCGCTCGACCGCGAGAAATCGCTTTGGGACACGCTGGCCGGCGACAAAGAGGTCGGCGTCAAGGGCCGCAACGACCAGATCATGGTGCGCGGTCGGCCAAAGCACGTTGTCGCCTACCTCAAGGACTTCCTTTTCGACGAGCGTCAGGCGCGTGGGCCCGTCAAGGCTCTGTCCGGCGGGGAGGTCTCGCGGCTCCTGCTGGCGCGTATCATGGCGCGACCCTCGAACGTGCTGGTGCTGGACGAGCCGACCAACGATCTCGACGTGGAAACGCTCGATCTCTTGCAGGAATTGCTGGGCGATTATGACGGTACGGTCTTGCTGGTGAGCCACGATCGGGATTTCGTAGACCGTGTCGCGTCCGCGACCATCGCCGTTGAAGGCAATGGCGCAGCGGTGATCTATGCCGGGGGATGGAGCGATTACCGCGCGCAAAGGCCCGCGGACGCCGAACCTGAATCCCAGCTGACAAAGCCCAAGCCGCCGCGCCCCACTGAGGCGGCAAAACCACCGACGTCCGAGGCGAAAGCGCGGAAGCTGTCTTTCAAGCAGCAACACCGGCTGGATGCGTTGCCCGCAGAAATAGACCAACTGACGGCTGATATCACCAGGCTCGAGGGGCTTTTGGCGGATCCGGATCTCTTCACCCGAGAGCCGGACAAGTTCGCCAAGGCCACGGCCGCGCTCGCCCAGCGTCAGGACAAACTGACGGCGGCTGAGGAGGAATGGCTCGAGCTTGAAACCCTGCGCGAAGAGCTGACCTGACGCCGCCAAGTCCGCGTTAGCAATATTTTTGCACTCTTGGTCAACGATGCTGCCACGCCGAAGCGGCTGCCAGCGCGCGCCCGCGATGTCAGCAGAAGAAGTTCATGCGCCTCATCGTTGTAGCCTCTCTCATCGGAACGCTGTTCCTTGTCAGCTATGTTTTCACACCGCCCCTGAGGACGGTGCCGCCCGAGGAGTTGCAGAAATACGCGGCCTCGCAGTTTCTCTCAGAACCGGCGCAGGCGGGACAGGCCGTATTTACGAACGGGTGCTCGGACTGTCACGGCTTTGACGGGCGAGGCACCGCAGAGGGGCCATCGCTGCTGGACCGGGCCTATGCCGAGGATTTTCGCGATGTTGATCTTTTCCACGACGCCGTAGAGCGTGAAATCCCTGCCCATAGCGCGATCATTGGCAGCGCGTCCGGCCGTAAGCCCGATTTCAATCAGCGCGAACTTCTGGGCAAATACCTGCGCGAGATGCGCGCCTTTCGGGCCAAGGAAGCGCGGGAGAATGGGTAGCGACCCCTCCATCCGTTCTTTAAGTCTTACGAGCCCATGCAGCCTGTCATTGCACCGGCCATCTTGCGCATCATCGCGGCGTAATGATCAGGGCCAACATCGATATCGCTGCCGAGCGGGTCCAGAACGCCGCGCTTCAGCGATGTGTTCTCAGTGATGGTATCGACCAGCTTGTCTGAGATCTGAGGCTCGCTAAAGACGCACGAAATCTTGTGCTCAGCAATGTGTTCCTGCAGCTCACGGAGCCGAGCCGCGCCGGGCTGCGCGGCATCGCCGACGGCAATCGACGCGTCCGCTCCGACATCGAAGGCCTTCTCGAAGTACTGATACGCGTCATGCATCACGATGTAGGACACATCGTGGATCGGCTTGAGGTCCGCAATCAACTCGGCCTCCAACGCATCAAGCTCCGCAATCAGGGCATCCGCATTGCTGCTGTAAGTGCTGGCATTGTCCGGATCGGCCTTGCTCAGCGCATCCCGGATGGCACCGGCTGCAATGCGTGCGTTTGCCGGGCTCAGCCAGATGTGCGGATCAACCCCGCCGTGATCGTGCCCATGGTCGTGATGGTCGTCATGCTTCTTCTCAGCATGGTCGTCATGGTCATGATCCTTGTGCTCGGCATGGTCATGATCGTCATGCTTGTCCTCAGCATGCTCGTCGTGGTCATGGTCCTTATGCTCGGCATGATCGTCGTCTTCATGCTCGAAGATCGTCTCTTCCCGGAAATCGAACAGGGTCACGCCATCGGCTTCCTGAAGTTCGACCGAGATGGCGGAGGGCGCGAGCGAGCCAACCGTTTCTTCCATCCATGGCAACAGCGCTGGCCCGACCCACACAACAACATCCGCGTCCTGCAGGGCCTGAGCCTGTGACGGCCGCAGGCTAAAGTCATGCGGCGACGTAGCCGACGGGATCAACAACTCCGGCGTGCCCACATCTCCCATGACCGACGCAACCAGCGAATGGACCGGTGCAATGTCCACGGTGACCTGGGGACCCGCAAGGGCTGGCGCTGCGCCAAGACTGAAAATGAGGCCGAGGGCCGTAAGGGATCGGGACATGGTGCATTCCATCGATTCGAGATGTGTTGCGTTCACCTAAGTCGCAATAGTATAACAATTCAAGCTTCCTGTTATCATGTAACGCACGGCGCATCATCGACATGACAGACACCGTAGCCTTCTCGGATCACGACCACGGTCAATGCAGGGCTGCGGTCATGGATCAAGTCGCCGAAACCTGTGCTGCGCGCGGCCTGCGGCTTACACCCGTGCGGCGCCGGGCGCTGGAAGTTCTGTTGGAATCGCACCGCGCGGTCGGCGCCTATGACCTGCTGAAACGGCTTGATGCCGATGGCCTCGGCTCACAACCGCCCGTGGCCTATCGGGCGCTGGACTTTCTGGTCTCGAACGGGTTTGCCCACAAGGTCGAGAGCCTGAACGCCTTTGTCGCCTGCGCCGATCCGGTCGCGCACGCAGATCCGGACCAATCGGCGGCCTTCCTGATCTGCCGCGATTGCGGAACGGTTGGCGAGTCGATCGCCGCCTCCCATGCAAAGAGCGTGGCCGACGCGGCGTCCTCCACAGGGTTTGCCGTGGAGACGGCTGTTGTCGAGGTCGAAGGCACCTGCCAGAACTGCTACAACGCGAAGGCTGGGCAGGAGACCCCATGACAGCACTGATTGAGGCCCGCGGGCTGTCCGTCAGGTTTGGCGGTCAGACCGTCCTCTACGATGTCGATCTCGAGGTGGAGGCGGGCGAAATCGTCACCGTGGTCGGCCCGAACGGATCGGGTAAGACGACGCTGATCCGCGCTCTGATCGGTGCTGTGCCCGCGCATATCGGGATGGTGCGTCATGCGGACGGCTTGCGCATCGGTTATGTGCCGCAACTCCTAAGCATCGACAGAACCATGCCGCTCACCGTGGCGAGTTTTCTCGCACTGGCCGAGAAGCTGCCGACCACCAGACTGAAAGAAGCGCTGCGCACCGTCGGAGCCGAGAATGTCCTCGACAGCCAGTTGGCGGAGCTGTCAGGCGGGGAGTTCCAGCGTGTGATCCTGGCCCGTGCGATCCTGCGTCGCCCCAATCTGCTGGTCCTCGATGAGCCGACCAAGGGTCTGGACCAGTCTGGCGTCGCCGAATTCTATCGCCTGATCGAGACGTTGCGCACCGAACTCGAAGCCGCCGTCCTGATGGTCAGCCACGATCTGCATGTGGTGATGCGCGCCTCCGACCGGGTGATCTGTGTCAATGGGCATATCTGCTGTCAGGGTGCGCCGACAACGGTCTCGCGCACGCCGGAATATCGCGCCTTGTTTGGAGCGGAGACGGCGGGCACGCTGGCGCTCTACCGCCATGAGCACGATCACAGTCACGACCACAGCCATGATGACGGTTGCGGCCATGGCCCGGGCACGTCGCGTGTTCCGCCCCCGCCGGAAGGCCGCCAACCCGTATGAGCCTTTTTGACGACTTTGCCGTCCGCGCCGTCGTCGCGGGGATTGGTGTTGCGCTGATCGCGGGGCCGCTTGGGTGCTTTGTCGTCTGGCGACGCATGGCCTATTTCGGCGATGCCATCGCGCACGCAGCCATTCTCGGTGTCGCGGGCGCGCTACTGACCGAGCTTCCCATCACACTGGGGGTTGGCATCGTGGCCTTGATCGCTGCCGGTTTGGTCGCCGTTGTGGCGGGCAAGAAACTGGCTGCGGATACTCTTCTCGGCGCCATCGCCCATGGAGGGCTGGCCATGGGATTGGTGGCGATTTCCCTCGTGCCCGGCGTGCGCGTCGATCTCGAGAGCTTTCTTTTCGGCGACATTCTTGCGGTCACGCGCACAGATCTGGCGGTTATCTGGATCGGTGTTGTCGTAATCCTCTCAACGATCGTCTGGTTCTGGCGGGGCATGTTGCTTTGCACGCTGAACGAGGACCTCGCTTTGGCGGAAGGCCACCACCCGCTCACAAGTCGCCTGGCGCTGATGGTGATGCTTGCCCTTCTCGTGGCCATCTCGCTCAAGATCGTCGGTGCTCTTCTGATCACCGCACTGATGATCCTGCCAGCAGCGGCCGCCCGGTACTGGGCCGCCAGCCCGCTTCAAATGGCGTTTCTCGCAGGCGGCATAGGGGTCGCGTGCATCTTCGGCGGTATGGGGCTCTCTCTGGAGGCCGATACGCCCACGGGGCCGTCCATTGTTGTCTGCGCCGTGGCGATCTTTGCCGTCTCCAGCTTGCTACGGCAGGGCGCACGCTGACAGCCGCCCGACCGTCTGCGGTAACGATTTTCCGTGAACGCGTTGATCATGGCTTGAACTCGCCGGGAATCCGGTTTTTCATGGGTCCAGACGGGATAAAGATCCCGCACCACCCCGCACAATCGCAAAGGTCTGCGCATGAGATACGAAGCCCCGAGCACGCTCGACCACGCGGTCGAATTGCTCTCAGCCGAAAGCGGCCTCAGCCGCATCCTCGCCGGAGGCACCGACGTACTGGTGCAGTTGCGCTCGGGCCGGGTTGAGCCGGACCTGATCGTCGACATCAAGCGCATCGACGGCATTTTCGACATCGTAGATGAAGACGGCGGATATCGCATCGGCGCTGCTGTGCCCGGCGCCAAGTTGGCCGAGCATGCCGGGGTTGCAGCGATGTGGCCCGGCGTGGTCGAGGCGCTCGAGCTGGTTGGCTCGACCCAGATCCAATCCCGCGCGACCCTGGCCGGGAACCTGTGCAACGGCTCACCTGCCGCCGACAGTGTGCCCGCGATGATTGCAGCCGGTGCCACTGCGCGCCTGCACGGGCCGGACGGCCATCGCGACCTGCCGGTCGAAGAGATCTGCACCGGGCCGGGCAAGACTGTTCTGGGAAAGGGCGAGATCGTCGGCTCGATCCTGCTTCCGAAACGCGCGGACCGGGCAGGGGATGCGTACCTGCGCTTCATCCCTCGGACCGAGATGGATATCGCGGTTGTCGGTTGCGCCGTTGCGGTGGCACTGGACGGCGACACTGTCACCTCGGCGCGTGTCTCGCTCGGGGCCGTGGCGCCGACCGCGCTGCTGGTTGAGGATGGCGCCAAGGCGTTGATCGGCTCGACCGGGGACGAGGCTGCGATGGAGGCGCTGGCCGCCGCAGCATCGGCCGCCTGCAATCCCATCGACGATAAACGCGGCACCGTTCATTTCCGCACCAAGGTCGCGGGCGTGCTGGCCCGCCGGGCGGCTGCCACGGCCATTGCCCGCGCAAAGGGAGAGACGGCATGAAGATCCACGTCTCCACAACCATCAACGGCGACGAGACCGAGTTTCTCTGCGATCCCGAAGAGACGCTGCTCGACGTGCTGCGCGACCGGCTGGGGCTGACAGGCGCCAAGGAAGGCTGCGGCACCGGCGATTGCGGGGCCTGCACCGTGACCGTCGACGGCGATGCGGTCTGTGCCTGCCTCATGCTCGGCGCCGAGGCTTCGGGCCGCGACATCGGCACCATCGAAGGGATGGCGACAGGCGAAAATCTGCACCCGTTGCAAAAACAGTTTCTCGATCACGCAGCCCTGCAATGCGGGATCTGCACGCCGGGCATTCTGGTCGCGGCGAAGAACCTGCTCGACCGCAATCCCGATCCGACCGAGACCGAGGTGCGGTACTGGCTGGCTGGCAATCTCTGCCGCTGCACCGGATATGACAAGATCGTACGGGCCGTCATGGACGCCGCCCAAGAGATGAGAGGAGCCTGACATGGCGCTCGACGAATTCGATAGCGAGAACCGCATTTTCACCGCAGTCGGCACGCGGCCTGTTCGCCCCGACGGCATCGACAAGGTCACGGGCAAGGCACAGTTCGGGGCTGACATCGTCGCGCCCGGCATGCTGATCGGCGCCGTGCTGCGCTCACCGCATGCGCATGCGCGGATCAAGGCCATCGACACCTCCAAGGCCGAGGCGCTGGCGGGCGTCAAGGCGGTCGTGACCCGCGCCGACTTTGCCGAGAAGGTCAGCCGCGCCAATGCCGACGTGCTGGACAATGTCATGGCGGGTGAGAAGGCGCTTTATGACGGGCACGCGGTCGCCGCTGTTGCCGCGACCTCGGCCGTGCTGGCCAAGAAGGCGCTGCGCCTGATCGAGGTCGACTACGAGGTGCTGCCTCATGTGACGGATGTGGACGAGGCCATGAAGCCGGGTGCTCCGGTTCTGCGCGAAGGCACCGATCCCGCCGTCGAGGGCATGTCGCCCAACGTGATGGCCTCGCACGAGTTCGGCCACGGAGATCTCGACGCGGGATTTGCCAAGGCCGATCTGGTCATGGAGAAGTCGTTCAAAACCGCTGCCGCGCATCAGGGTTATATCGAGCCGCATGCGTGTCTGGGCTCGCTGGGTGCGGACGGGCGGGGCGAGCTGTGGTGCTGCACGCAAGGGCATTTCGTGGCCCGCAACATCTGCGCCGATCTGCTTGGCATCGATGCCGCACAGCTCCGGGTGGCAGCCTCGGAAATCGGCGGTGGGTTCGGTGGCAAGACCACCGTCTTCATCGAACCGGTTGCGCTGGCTCTCAGCCGCAAGTCGAGCCGTCCGGTCAAGATCGTCATGTCCCGCTCGGAAGTTTTCCGCGCCACCGGCCCGACATCCTCGACCTCGATGGACGTCAAGATCGGCATGACCAAGGACGGCACCATCACCGCCGCACTGGCCGTCAACCGGTTCCAGGGCGGCGCCTATCCCGGCGCGCCGGTGGACATGGGCTCGATGTGCTCGTTTGCCTGCTACGCGCTCGAGAACGTCAAGGCCGTTGGCTACGACGTCATCTGTAACCGCCCGAAACAGGCGGCCTACCGCGCGCCGGGCTCGCCCATGGCAGCCTTTGCGGTGGAAAGCGTCATCGACATGATGTGTCAGGAGCTTGATCTCGACCCGGTCGAGGTCCGCATCAAGAACGGCGCGCGCGAGGGCACCAAGGCCTCCTATGGCCCGAAATGGCCGCAGATCGGGTTGCAAGCCACGCTGGAGTCCGCCAAGGCGCACCCGCACATGTCCGCGCCTCTGGGACCCAATCAGGGACGCGGTGTCGCCTGCGGGTTCTGGTTCAACCATGGCGGAGAGACCTCGGTCTCGCTCGCGCTCAGCCCCGACGGCACGGCGAACCTCAGCGTCGGCACGCCCGACATTGGCGGCTCGCGCGCGTCCATGTGCCTGATGGCGGCGGAAGAGCTGGGCATACCCTTCGACAAGATCCGGACCACCGTCGTGGACACGGCATCGCTGGGCTACAACGACGTCAGCCATGGCTCCCGTGTGACCTACGCTTCGGGCCTTGCCACCATCAAGGCGGCGCGCGATGCCAAGAAAAAGCTCTGCCAGCGCGCGGCCAAGATCTGGGGCATCGACGAGGATGCCGTGAACTGGGAGGACGGGATGGCTGTTCCCGCCGGCCACAACGCCGGCGAGCACGATCCCATGCCATTCGCCAAGATCTGCAAGCTGATGGGCCGCACGGGCGGGCCGATCTCCGGTCACTTCGAAGCGACGCCTGAAGGGGCAGGGGTCTCGTTCGCGACCCACATCGTGGATGCCGAGGTTGATCCCGAGACGGGCGCCACTTCGATCACCCGCTACACGGTCTGTCAGGACGCGGGCAAGGCGATCCACCCGGCCTATGTCGAGGGGCAGTTCCAGGGCGGTGCGGCGCAGGGCATCGGCTGGGCGCTTAACGAGGAATACATCTATGGCGAGGACGGGCGTCTGCAGAATGACGGCTTTCTCGACTATCGCATTCCTGTAGCGTCCGATCTGCCGATGATCGACACCGAGATTGTCGAGGTCCCGAACCCCGGTCACCCCTATGGTGTGCGCGGGGTGGGTGAGACGTCGATCGTTCCGCCACTCGCGGCCATCGCCAACGCGGTGAGCCGGGCTGCTGGCGTGCGCATGACGGAACTTCCGATGTCGCCGCCACGCATTCTGAAGGCGCTGGACGATCAGGCGGGGTGACGGCACCGACCGTCACCGTGGATCTCTATGGCTCCCTTGCTCAAGCGGCGGGGGAGAAGACCTTTCAGATCCCGGCCAAGACCATCCGCGATGTGCTGACCGGTCTGGCCGAGGTCGCGCCCGCCATCGCGGACCGTCTGGACACTGGCGTCTCCGTCTCCATCGACGGGCGGATTTATACCGAAGCGCTGTTCGAGCCCGTTGCCCCTGACAACGAAATTATCATACTGCCAAGGATTTCAGGGGGTTAGACGGTTCGCGGAAGAGGCTCCGCCAGCCTTGGCTTGCAAAAAAAGTATCACCCGGAAAAACAAATACCGCCACGCGTCGCGTGATCCACGAGGCCGAGGCGCATGTGAGATATAGGGGTGTATGATATGCCATTGGAGTCCTTGGACGCTGTCGTATCGTCCTTTCCGGAGTTCTTTGACCGTAACGATATCGACCGTGTGGTCGACAGATACAGCCTGCCATTGGTGGTCTCCAGGGACGATGAAAACGAAGTTGTGCAGGATAAGGACGCCCTGACGGACATGTTTCGGGATCTGCGGGACCGGTGTGTCGGCCTCGGTGCTGTCCGCTCTGAGGTCAATTTGATCAGTCAGGCAGTGGCCGACGACAGTGCCTTCGTCGTGACGGAAAATACGTTTCTCGGTGCCGGTGGCGACGTCCTGCTGAAGTCCCGCGTGAACTATGTTCTCAGGTTGGGCGATAGCGGTTGGCAGATCTGCGTCCTTGCGGTGAAATGTGAGGATACCGTGGTCTGTGCCGAACCTGCGCCGGTGGGCTGACACCGCAAGCCTGCCTGATACCAAAGGACCGCCGCGACACCGCAGATCCCGTGATCATCGCTGAGTATGCCCATCTTGTTGATGCCTGCGTATATCGGGACCTCGCTTGCCGGTTTGAAATGCGCCAAATGAGTGTGCGGCGGGTCGCCAAGAGACTATGGCGTGCACGCTTGGCTTGCGGCGACCCTCTGCCCGTTCGGTCCGCGGCATACATGCGCGCCCATATGTGCCCGTCCAGACATCTCCGCCAAAGCTCCACAACGAAAAAGGGCGGCCAGAAGGCCGCCCCCGCATTTCCAAGATTAACTCGGATTCAGTGGATCGCGACCGGTGCGCCCATCGAGCCCGTGGCACCCGCAATCGGAGCGGGTGAGTACATGTAGGTGAACTCGTAAACCCCGTCAGCGGCCAGCTCGGACAGCTTTGCGTTTTCCTGGTTCACGATGCCGTGGCGCGTCTGCAGGTAGGTGTGTACGCAGAACGCACAGGCCGGGTCGGGGTTCGGCACTGCATCTCCGGGCCAGGTGTCGAAAGCGGTCACGCCAGCCTGAACATCTTCGGCAATCCAGCGGGCGACTTCCATGCCGATCCCCGGCGCGCCATTGTTATAGGTCGGCACATCGGTCCAGTGCTTCTCCCAGCCGGTGCGGATCACGATGGCATCGCCGGGCATGAACTCGTAGCCGCCCATTCCCTGCGCTTCGAGCGCCTTGTTGATGTGCTCCATCCCGATCACGTCGCCCGCGACCATGTCCTTGCCCCAGATCGCGCCGACATCGATCAGGATACCGCGCGCCACGATCGGATGCAGTTTCTCGACGCCAAGTTTCTTCAGACCATAGGCGCTGGCCATGTCTGCCCCGGTGAAGCCGTTATACCAGCGCATCTCGCCCAACTCGCCCGGCTTGCCCATGGTCACGCCGATATGCGCCAGACCGTCAAACTGGGTGCCGACCTGACCGACCTCGGTTGCCAGAAACTCGTCGTTCCAGGTGATCTTGTTGCCGCCAAGGCCGTCCGTCACGCCGGTTGGCATGGGCGTGCGCAGGCTGAACTTGCGCGCACCAAAGAGCGGCATATCGGCGGTATAGGCATGGCCCAGCTTATAGACCTTGCCGTTCCCCTTGTTGGCCGCCATCGCGCGGGCGATCACTTCGGGCTTGGTGTACCAGTTGGTCGAACCGGCCTCGTCACCTTCGCCCCAAAGCGGGTTTGGCCACCACTTCGAGCCAAGCGGCGTTTCCATCACATCGCCATCAACCCACGGCTTGCCCTTGCAGGCTTTCCAATCGTCTCCCGAGCAGGCGGACGCAGAAGTCGAAAGACCAACCATTGCGGCCAGACCAAAGCCAACTCCCAACAGCTTCCCGAATACTGTTATATTATTACAATTCATCAGTTGTTTCCTCCCTGTTCGGTTCTCAGCAGGCGTTTTTTCATGATGAACAGCGTTCCACAACTTCAGGGGGTTTGAAAGCACTAAAGGGGCTGAGGGCCATGCGCTCCGGTCAGATCATCAAAGACGTGATGGCTGTTTGTGCGCGACCTTTGCCAAATCCGGTGATCATCGGTACCCATGACACACCATGCGGTCCTTTGACTCTCCAGCGGTGGCAGAACGGTTCGACAGCTTTTCGGATGATGTCCGCGAGGCGCTGCTCGAAGTCCGTCGCCTCATTCTGGAGACTGCCGACGCGTTGGCACAGACCGGAGGCGTGACAGAAACGCTGAAATGGCACCAACCGGCCTATCTCGCGAAACGCCCCCGCGTCGGGACCACGCTGCGGTTGGGCGAGGATGCGGCGCCTGGAAAATATGCGCTCTACTTTCATTGTCAGTCACGGCTCGGGGATCTTTATCGCGATCGCTATGGGGATCAGTTGAGGATTGTCGACGACCGTTCCATCGTCATGAGCGCATCGGAGCCCGTCCCGAAGCAGGCACTGCGACACTGCATCGAGCTTGCCTTGACATACCACCTGATCAAAGCGGGATAGCGCGCATGGCGTGTGAGCTTTGGCTGGTCCGTCACGGGCAGGCGTCGTTCGATGCCGCAGATTACGACCAGCTGACGGATCTTGGCTTTCAGCAGGCGCGCTGGCTGGGCGAGCATCTGAAAGACATGGAGACCGGGTTCGACTGGATCGCCGCCGGGACCCTTCGACGTCAGCAACAGACTGCGGAAACGGTGGCCGAGGTTCTGGAGGAGCCATCGGGCATCGTCCCCGGTCTTGAGGAATACGACTCCGCCAGCCTGCTGCGCGCCGCGGGTCACACGGACCGAGATCCGAGCCGTTCGCGGGCAGAGCACTTTCAACTTCTGCGCGGGGTGTTGCTGGATTGGTCCGCAGGCAAGGCCGTGGGCGCGGAGACATGGGTCCAGTTCGAAGAGCGTGTGATGGCGGCGATCTCGGAGCTTACGGCAGGCAAGAAGGGCAGGGTGCTCGCCGCTTCTTCCGGCGGGGCGATCGCCATGGCATTGACCCGTATCCTCGGTCTCGGGGCGGAGCGCATGATCGAGTTCAACCTTCAGGCTCGCAATACCGGAGTGAGCCGACTGATTTTCACGCGCCGCACGGTCTACCTCAACGCCTTCAACACTATCCCGCATCTCGAACGCCCGGACCGGCGCCACGCCGAGACCTATAGCTGACGACACACGCGGCCGATTGGCGGATTTTTGCCTTTCTTTCACCGCTGTTTCCCAAAAATTTCGCCACGATGAACGCGCAGAAGTTGCGCACAGCCCATCGGAGAGAACTCATGGCGTTGCCGGACCGCGTGCTGACCACCGCTGTTGCGTTGACGATCTCGATGCTGGTCATCGGGCTGGCGACGGACCGGTTTGGCGATGAAGAGGACGAGAAGCGTTCCACCATCGATGACTTTGCGGATATCGACCTGATGCGAACGGATCGCAGCGCCGTCGTGCCTGTGGTAAGCAAGGCTCAGGCTGCGACAGCGCCCGCGCCTCAACCGACACCGAGCAACACTTCAACCGCTCAGGTATCGCCAGCACCTGAACCGGCCAAACCCGTCGCCGCTGTAGAGGTGACAGCGGTTTCGGTGCGTGAAGAAGTTGTGGAAGTCGAAACCGCGCCTGTCCCGACGCTGGAAGCGTCGCTCGGCGCGTCTGCGCCCACGCCTGCCCCAGAGGAGCCGCAACCAGCTGTGCTAATCGAAGTTCCACCCTCCACGCTTGCCGCTGCGCCAGTTGAGGCAGAGGTCGAACAAGTTGCTGCTGTCGAGGCAGAGGTCACGTCTGAAGCTGAAACAGACCCCAAACCCGCGGCAACTGTCGATACTGAATCCGATGCGCCCGAGATCGAGGCAGGCTCTCAAACCCCGATCTTTCCGACGCCCAAGCCACGCCCGCTGAACCGGGAATAACCTGGACCGAATACGCCGGTCCAAAGGGCATAAACGTCTCCACGTTTGACGATCAAAGTGGAAACGACGGGCGCAGTCATCCGGTTCAGCACTGATCCCGCGCGAATTGCACTTCACAAGGTCATCGAATTGTCTCTACACATTCGGGGGCGGTGACACGCTCCGGGCTCTTGGCGCACGCCATCCGGAGAGATCTGCCTTGGAAACCAGTGCCAGACCCGCGATGCCATGACCCACGCCGCAGCCCAGCTCGATCAGACCGTCATCGAACGCTATCTCACCGAGCATTTGCCCGGGTTCGAAGGCCCTCTCGAGATCGAGAAAACGCCGACGGGGCAATCCAACCCGACCTTCATTCTGACCGCGCGTTCCGGGCGTTATGTGCTGCGCCGAAAGCCGCCGGGGCAGCTTCTGAAGTCGGCTCACGCGGTCGATCGCGAGTTTCGCGTACAAAAAGCGCTGGCGGGCACCGACGTTCCCACCGCACGAATGCATTTTCTCTGCGAGGATGAGGACGTCATCGGCACGATCTTCTACGTCATGGAATGCGTTGACGGAGACGTGCACTTTGATCCGCGACTGCCTGATACGGACAACACCACCCGCGCCGCAATGTATGACGACATGAACCGCGCGCTTGCGGCGTTGCACGACGTTGACGTGGCCGCCGTTGGCCTCTCGGATTTCGGCCGTCCCGGAAGTTACTTCGAGCGACAGGTCTCGCGCTGGTCCAAGCAGTACCGAGCCTCCGAGACCGAGACCATCGCCGATATGGATGCGCTGATCGACTGGCTCGAGGCGAATATGCCGCCCGATGACGGGATCACCACGCTGGTCCATGGCGACTATCGCATCGACAACATGATCTATGATCGCGCCGAGCCGCGCGTGCTGGCCGTGCTCGACTGGGAACTTTCGACGCTCGGCCATCCCTATTCCGATCTGGCCTATCAGTGCATGCAATGGCGCATGCCCGCGGGCGAGGAAGGCCGGGGGTTTGGCGAGACCGATCGCACCACGCTCGGCATCCCGTCCGAGCAGGCCTATATCGACCGCTATTGCGAACGCCGGGGTCTCAGCGGCATCCCGATCTTCGACTTCTGCGTCGCGTTTTCGTTCTTTCGCATGGCAGCGATCGTGCAGGGCGTGAAGAAACGCGGGCTCGACGGCAACGCCTCCAACCCCGAACGGGCCGCGCGGATGGGCAGTTATGTCCCAATGTTCGCCGCCAAAGGGCTCGAGGCCGCCAGCGCCGCATGAGGTTTTCCGGCAAAACGGTGATGATATCGGGCGCGGCCGGCGGTTTCGGGCGTCTGGCAGCACGGCAGTTCGCGGACGAAGGTGCGCGGCTCTCCCTTTCGGACATCGATGGGGATGCTGCTGCCGACCTGGCCGACGATCTCGGTGGAGAGGCCCTCGCAGAAAGGGTCGACGTCTCCTGCGAGGCGGATCAGGCGGGGTGGGCCAAGGCCACTCTGGACCGGTTCGGCACCATCGACATTGCGCTCAACAATGCAGGTGTGATCGGCGACATGGGCCGGGTCGACGAGACCTCTGTCGAGGAGTTCGATCGCATGATGGCGATCAACGCGCGAGGCGTGTTCCTTGGCATGAAACACCAGCTCCCGGCCATGGTCGCTGCAGGCGGGGGCGCGATCCTGAACACGGCCTCCGCTGCGGGGCTCCTGGGCGCG
>CAYYZH010000060.1:16806-20980 GCA_964475765.1 uncultured Limibaculum sp. | reverse complement strand
CTGTTCAGACGCGCCATGTATGGCCGTCTGTCCGGTGGATTGCTTCTACCAGAACGACGCCGGTGTGGTGTTGCACTCCAAGGATCTCTGCATCGGGTGCGGCTACTGCTTCTATGCCTGCCCGTTTGGCGCTCCGCAGTTCCCGCAGGCGGGTAACTTCGGAAGCCGGGGCAAGATGGACAAGTGCACCTTCTGCAACGGTGGTCCGGAAGAGACCCACTCGAACGCCGAGTTCTCGAAATACGGGCGCAACCGTATTGCAGAGGGCAAACTGCCGATCTGCGCCGAGATGTGTTCGACCAAGGCACTGCTCGCAGGCGATGGCGACGAGGTCGCGAACATCTATCGCGAACGCGTCGTGGCCCGTGGCTTTGGGTCAGGCGCCTGGGGCTGGGGCTCTGCCTACGGCCAACGCGGCAGCTGACGAGACCCAAGGGTGCGTCATGGACGCACCCTGCGATGGCGTCGAGTTCTGTTAAGAATCAAGCACCCCGGTGATGAGCCGGGGTGTTTCCTTTGGAACACTTTCTACAGCCCCTGACCGCACAAGGAGTGCCCTGATGCCCCGATTGAATTTCCTGCCGATCCTATTTGCCGCGCTGCTGATCCTGCCGGCGGTGGAGGTCAGGGCACAGGATGGCCTGGATCTCGATACGCCGGAAAAGCGGGCGAGTTATGCCATCGGCCAGAATGTCGGAAACGGGGTCAAGAACGATCTCGCCGGGATCGATCTGGATATCGATGTGCTCGTTCAGGCAATCCGCGATGCCTATGGCGAGAAGGGCGGTCAGATGAGCCAGGAGGACATGACCGCCGCTTTCAACGAAATGCAAAACATGCTGGCGGCGATCCAGGCCAAAGCCGCCGAAGCGAGGCTTGCCGAGAACAAGGCGTTCCTCGATGAGCAAGGTACCAAGGACGGCGTGCAAGCGACCGAGAACGGCATTCTCTATCGCATCGACAAGGAAGGCGACGGCGAGCGCCCGCTTCTGACCGAAACGGTGGTGGTTCATTACACCGGGCGGCTGACGGACGGCACAATCTTCGACAGCTCGGTCGAGCGCGGTCAGCCCGCGACCTTTCCCGTCGGCGGTGTGATCCCGGGCTGGACGCAGATCCTGCAGGAGATGCCGGTTGGCTCGACCTGGGAGGTCTGGATCCCGTCTGAACTTGGCTATGGCGCGCAGGGTGCCGGCGAAGATATCCCGCCGAACTCTGTTCTGAACTTCACCATTGAACTGCTTGAAATCAAAGCTGAATGAGGCTGAGGGCCGGGCGCTGTCCCGGCCAGGTCAGCCCGGGGCCTGTTCAGCGCCGCGGGCTGTGTTAGGGTAGAGTTAGAGGGCCACAAAAGAGCCCCGACTGCCCAGACAGGGAGGACAAGACATGCACCAGCGTCTCTCGATATACGTGGCGTTTCTGGCAATCACCCTAGCGTTGCTGGCTTTTGCCGGTTCCGCGATCCAGCTTTCCCTGGTGGTGAGCGAGGCTTCGGCGCAGTCTTCGGTCAGACCTCCCGACAGCGCGGTCAACTCCGAGCCGACGACAACCGCGGGCGGGTCCGTCAGGCCGCCCTCCACGCCGCAATCGAATGCTCCGGATGCGCCGGGCACCGCACGTGAACGCGATGTGATCGGTGCCCAGAACCCGGTCAAGGCGGAGACTATCCTGCGCAATCAGGGTCCGAATTCGGCCTCGACAGTCTGGGGTGAAATTCGGTCGGGCGAGCGCATGTCGGTTTCGATCCCGGACAAGAACGCGGCGATGCTGGTGCAAGATGCCGGGATGGGCTGGCTGGAATGGCGCCAGAAAGGCGGGCCGCTGCAGGTCTATGGCGGCTACGCGATGCTGATCATCATCGGACTTCTTTTGCTGTTCTACCTGCTGCGCGGCCGCATCCGCATCGAAAGCGGTGTGTCCGGGCTGGTGATCGAGCGTTTTCGCAGCATGGAGCGGTTTGCACATTGGGTGCTGGCGGGCTCGTTCATCCTGCTCGCGCTCAGCGGCCTCAATCTTCTCTATGGCAAGGACTGGATCCTGCCGTATCTGGGTAAAGAAGCGTTCGCCACGGTCACCGTCATCGGCAAATGGATCCACAACAATGTCGCCTGGGCTTTCATGTTTGCGCTGGTTCTGGTGTTCCTGCTCTGGGTCCGGCACAACATTCCCGGCCTGATTGACCTGCGCTGGATGCTGAAGGGCGGGGGGCTGTTCTCGAAGGGCTCGCACCCGCCGGCGCGCAAGTTCAACGCTGGCCAGAAAATCGTGTTCTGGTCGGTTATCATCCTCGGCGCATCGATCTCGGCAAGCGGTATCTCGCTGCTCTTTCCCTTTGAGGCGCCAATGTTCGCCAAGACCTTTGCGTTCCTGAACGATATCGGGATCGGGCCGCTCGTCTGGGGTGAGCCGTTGCCGACGGTTCTGACCCCCATCGAAGAGATGATGTACGCGCAGATCTGGCACACCATCGTGGCCTTTGCGATGATCTTCATCATCATTGCCCATATCTATATCGGCTCGGTCGGTATGGAGGGCGCTTTCGATGCGATGGGCACAGGCTATGTCGATCGCAACTGGGCGCATGAGCATCACGGTCTTTGGGTTGAAGAAGAAGACGCCAAGATCGGTCAGCCGCATCCGGGGGCTACCGCAACGCCTGCCGAATAACCGATGGTTCTGCAGCGCAAAGCAGGGCGCTGGGCTCGGGCAGCTATGGTGTGCCTGGGCGTTGGGTTGCCGCTCCCGTCCGGTGCTGAAGATGGCTTTGCCCGGCTGGAAGGCCATGGCGGTCCCGTCAAAGGGGTGGCGATTTCACCCGACGGCAAGCAAGCTCTGACGGCCAGCTTCGACTATTCAGCGGCGCTTTGGGATCTGGACAAAGCCGAGGTGCTCACCTGGCTCGACGATCACGAAGCGGCAGTGAACGCGGTGGCGTTTCTTCCCGGCGGCAAGCAGGTGTTGACTGCAGGCGACGACTATACCGTGAGGCTTTGGGATCTCGACACCGGTGAATTGCTGCGCGCGATGGAGGGGCACACGGGCAAGATCATGTCGCTCAAAGTCAGCGGCGATGGCCGGATGGTGGCCAGCAGCGGCTGGGACGGGCGGGTCGGGCTCTGGGATCTGACGGCTACGGCTCCGCCCCGATGGCTTGCCGGTCATAAAAGTAGCGTCAACGATGCGGTGTTTACGGCGGACGGAACGCAGATTTACTCCGCCAGCCATGATGGGACGGTCCGGCTGTGGCGTGTCGCGGACGGCAAGTCTGAACGCACACTCGTCAAGCACGGATTCGGCGTGAACCACCTCGTCCTGAACGAAGATGCGGGCTGGCTCGCCTACGGTGCGATTGATGGCGCCGTGCGGGCCATCGATCTCGACAGCGGGGACAAGATCGCGGATCTTACGGCAGATCGCCGCCCGGTGCTGGCGTTGGCGGCTAATTCGGATGCTAGCCGGCTCGCAGTGGGCGATGGCGAAGGCTACGTGATGATCATCGATACCGCCGAGTGGCGGATCGAGCGAGATTTCCATGCAGCCGCACGCGGTCCTGTTTGGGCTCTTGCCTGGACCCGGGACGGCGCGCGGGTTCTGTCCGGCGGACTCGACGATGCGGCCGTCTTGTGGCCGGTCGCGGCCTCGGATGCCGAGGTTGAGGGCCTGCTAACAAAGGGCGAGCGGAGCTTTCTGCGCGACCCGTCCGAGATGACCAATGGCGAGCGTCAGTTCGCCCGCAAATGTTCGATCTGCCACACACTGGATCGCGACGGGCGAAACCGGGCGGGGCCGACCCTTTGGGGGCTCTTCGGCCGACCAGCCGGAACTGTTGAGGGGTATACGTACTCCGATGCGCTCAACGCCTCCGACATCGTGTGGGAGGCCGAGACCATCAACCGTCTGTTCGACGAGGGTCCGGATCACTATACTCCCGGCTCAAAGATGCCGATGCAGCGGATTACTGGGCTTCAGGACAGGCAGGATCTGATCGAGTTTCTGGCTGAAAACACGGGGCCGCGCAGCACGGCGACAAATGGGGAGAGAAAACCATGAGAGCATTTCTGGCCGCGATGATCGCTTTGGTCGTGTTCTCGTTCGGCGCGGACTATGCGTTGCAGAATGCAGGATACTCCGCTCAGGAGGCATTCAGCCTGGAAGGCGTAAGTCTGCCTGCGCC
>CAYYZH010000060.1:6676-16706 GCA_964475765.1 uncultured Limibaculum sp. | reverse complement strand
GCGCCGGTCAGTTGATCTTCACCAAAGCGCCCTTGATGGTCATGATCCCGCCTGCCTGATGGTTGGCCATGGCGCCCGCTTTGGTGTCCAGTTTCGCGCTGGCATCGATCAGGATCTGCACTGATTTCATTGTGATCTTGGCGGGCTCGAGCTTGATCGATGACGCGCCCACCTTGATCTCGAAGGACTTCATAGCCGTCGTCGTGCCCTTGCCCAGCGAGATTTTGGTCGTCTGATCGCCCCGGCTGATGGTCGTGGTCTGATTGCCCTTGTCGATCTTGTGGATGTCGTTGCCATCCGTGATCTGGCGGCTGTCATCCATCTTGATCTTGGTGGTGCGCTTGCCCTTCTTGACGTCTCGGGTCTCGTCGCCCTCGATCAGTTCGGTTGTCAGGTGGCGGTGGCCGTGGACGAAAATCTCCTCAGACCCCTTCTTGTCCTCGAAACGGAATTCATTGAACCCGCCGCCCCCTTTGGAGATTTCCGATTTGATCGTGCTTTGCGTCTTGTCCGAGGGAAACGAAATGGGCGGTTTGTTGCTGCCGTTATAGACGCAGCCCGTCACCAGAGGTCGGTCGGGATCACCATCGAGGAACTCGACCACGACTTCCATGCCGACGCGCGGGATCCAGACGCTGCCCCAGCCGCTCCCGGCCCAAAGCTGCGCGACACGGACCCGACAGGAGCAGTCGGAGGCGGCTGCGCTCTTCTCGTTCCAGTGGAAGCGCACCAGAATCCGCCCTTCCTTGTCGACATCGATCTCTTCGCCGTTTTGGTCGGTGATCACTTCCGCAGTCTGAGCCCCGTGAATTCGCGGCTCTGCAGTTGTTTTGGGTGCGCGATAGGCAAGCTGGGCATCGGCAACCTCGAAATACCCGTCATAGCTGTCGTCTTCGGTGGGCGTTCCGGGATGCTCCTCGAGATCTTGATCGAGATACATCATGCCGCTGCCGCGCTGGCCATCCTCTCCCACAAGCGTGTGGTTTAGAAAGAGATCGTGATGCGCCGCGATAACGGCGTGTTTGGCGTTCTCGGCTTTGATCGGATGGTCTTCGAGGGTGAAGGCGCCGCCTGCATGCAGCAGCGGCGCATAACCACGGGCGTATTTGCGCGCGGCATCGGCGCGTTCGACATCGACAAAGACGTCCGCCAGCAATTGTCCGTCATCGGGCTCGCCATGCCCGGCCGGGTATTTGTAGTACTTCAGCTTGTTGTGCGCGTGCTTGGGATTGTCTCCAGCCTTGCCCGTCTTCTCCAGAGCCGTCGTCGGCTTGTCCGGATTATAGTCATCCACATCGACAAGCGCGGTGCGCAGTCGGTCTTCGGCATGCCAATCGCTGAGCACTTCCTCCTGCGTGCCGCTCTGGGTGTCGGGCCGATAGGGTAGCCCGTTGTAGCCGGAAACATCTGGCAACAGCGACCGGTCGTCGACGATGACCATGGTGTGTTTGCTGGCTGTACACTCGAAGAAATAGAACAGCCCGAACTTCTCCATCAGGCGTGAGACGAAGTCGAAACTGGTCTCCTGATACTGCACCGTGTAGGGCAGCTCGCTGTAGGACTTCATCAGCTGAAACTTGAAGTCCGAGAACCCGCGATCCCCGAAGACCTTCTTGATGATGTCATCGACCTTCTTGGTATGGAAGATTTCGCAGGCGCTTTCGCGCGTCATCAACCAAGTCCAGGGTCTGAGGACCAGCTGGTAGAGCATGTGCCCCCCGCGCCAGCCGCTGAAGCGGATCTGGGTGCAAAGCCCATGAAAGAAGCGGTCGCCAGACGGCGTCGTCATCTCGACATGACAGGCCAGGCCGATGATCTTTGCAGGGTCGACCGGGTTCTCATCCGCATTCAGAAGGCAGTCGATCACCCATTCGAAGTGATCGCTGATGCGTTCCTCGCCCCGAAATTTAGCAAGGATCAGTACGTCTTGCCCAAGGGGCGTATGCAGCTTTGCAAATCGGTTGGCCTGGTCCAGTCTCTGCACGCTCTTCTCCGGTCAATCGGCTTGAAATAGCCCAAAGAATATCCTGTCTCCCATGCGCTGGACCATTCATCCACCCTGCAATGGCTCCGGCGCGCCTGGGCATCTTGGGGGATTCTACCACGTTTCTTTGCAGGTGCCGCCACGATATTCTGCTCGGAATTTTCGGACCTATGCGCCAGGCCTCGGCGCGGCCTGAAAACTTGTGCTAGGATGCGGTGAAAGACCGTGCTGTCAGGCCAGTTGAAGGTGGGGACCCCGTGGCAAAGATCGACCTCGACACCATAACCGAGAGCATCAGCGACGAGGAGCCTTGCGGGCCCGATCTCGACATGGTGTTCGATATGGACTTCATGAACTTCATTGCGGAGATCGATGGTCTGATCCCGACGCGGTATTTCAGCTTCGATGCGTCAACACTGAAATTCGATACCTATTACGATCAGATTGGCGAGTTTCTGGGCCGCACACGGGATATTCGCATTCTGGTGCCGCTGGCCAAGCTGAAGATCCTGCAAGGCGATCTCGAAGGGTTTACCGATGCGCTGGATGCTACGCACCGGTTGCTGAGAGATCGCTGGGCCGAAGTGCACCCGCAGCCGGCTGAGTTTCTGGCGCTCAGCATGGGGCAGCTTTCGACGCTGGACGATATGCCGAACGTGATCCTGCCGCTGCAGCACACACCGATCACGCGCTCGCGGCGTGCGGGACCGATCACTTTGCGCAAGTGGCAGCTTGCCCAAGGCGAGGTGAACCCTCGCGAAGGCGAAGATCCGATCGATCTCGGCACGCTGACCGGCGCATTGGCCGAGGCGGATGCCGAGGAACTTGCCGGGGCAACGGCGACGCTGGAACGCGCCCGCGATGCTGTGGCCGGGATCCGGCTCGTCTGCATTGAAGAGGCGGGCTACGATCAGGCCCCACCGCTGGAAAAACTGCCCGAAGCCATCGAGACAATGCTCACAATCATTGCGACGGTCAGCGGAGAGGAGGCCGCCGCCACGGGTGATGAGGCAACAGAGGCTGGACCGTCGGGCACGGCAGTAACGGTGACACTGCCCGCAGGCGCAGTGGCCTCGCGCGAAGAAGCGGTCGAGGCGCTTCACGCGGCCTCGCGGTATTTCGCGCTGAACGAGCCGTCGAGCCCGGTGCCCATGTTGCTGCGCGAGGCGGAGAAAGCCAGTTCCAAGAGTTTCTATGAGTTAATGAACGATCTCGTGCCGGACAGTGCGGCAAGCGCGCAGATCTCGCTGGGCAAGGAGCCTTGGTTTGATGTGTCGGTCTACACGCTGGACGCCCGCAATCCGGCGCCGGACTACGAGCCGGACGCCGATGACAGCGCCAGCTCATGGGAGAACGCAGGCCTTGAGGACGAGGTGAGCGACGACGGCCAGCCCAAGGCTGAGGATGCGCCCGCGGAAGAGGCGCCAGAGGACGAGGTCCCGACGACCGATGAAGCCGAGGCGGAAACTCCGGCGGAGGAGGCCAGCGTCGAATCGGTCGAAGAACGCGATTCCAAAGGCGGCTGGTGGGGCGACGAAGACGCTGAAGAGACGGCCTCTCATGAGGACCCGGCACAGGCAGCCACACCGACATCGGTCGAAACCGACGAGGCGCCGCGATTTGTTGCCAATTCGCGCCCTGAAGCGATTGCTCTGTTGGAGAAAGTGATCGCCTATTACCGCGTTGCCGAGCCTTCGAGCCCGATCCCCTTGCTGGTCGAACGGGCCATCGACATCTCGTCAAAGAGCTTCATGGAGATCCTCCAGAACGTGCTGCCCGATGGGTCACTGCAGCGCCGTCCGCCGCCGGAGGACAGCGGCGGCTCCTGGTGACCCTGTCGAGCGTCATATGGAGGTGCGACCACGCGGCGCGCCCGGCCCCGCATTGTCGTTTGCATCGATTTGGAAATGTGAGACACTACCTTTCAGAGAATTTCCCAATCGCGATACGCCTGAGTTGAAGGAGATTGTAATGGCTGACACAGGTCAGAAGTTCATCCGCAGAAACCGGATGCCACGCGTACACATCGCGTATGACGACCCCTACAACGCCGACAAGAAGATTGAGATCCCGTTTGTGATGGGGGTCATGGCCGACCTTTCTGGCAACGATCCCGGCGTCGAGAAGGACGACGTGGCGGACCGGGAATTCCTGGAGTTCGATATGGACAACTTCGACGAGCGGATGTCCAAGATTGAACCCGGCCTGGCCTTCAGCGTCGAGAACAAGCTTGGCGGCGAGGACACCGGCGAGAAGATGTCGGTTAACTTGCGGTTCAAGAAGATGGAAGACTTCAACCCGACGGCGGTCGCCCGTCAGGTCGAGCCGGTCGCCAAGCTGCTGGAGGCACGCGAGGCGCTGGCCAATCTCACCCGCTACATGGACGGCAAGGTCGATGCCGAAGACAAGGTGCGCCAACTCCTTGCAGATCCCGATCTGATGAAGGCGCTGAAGGAAAAACACGACGCTGCCGCCGCATCCGGCGACGCGGACGACAAGTAACCTCGGGAAGGGGCTAGATTATGAGTACAGAAGCTGATGCTGCTGGCGGTGCCGGAGCCACGGAAACGGTCACGCCCGACGAATTCTCCGATCTCCTGAAACAAAGCTTCAAGCCGCGCACCGAGCGGGCGGCCAGCGATGTCGAGAATGCCATTGGCATTCTGGTTGGCGAGGCGCTTTCGGATGCCAATCTGGTCAAGGACGACGTTCTCGACACGATTGAGGAGATGATCGCCCGGCTCGATGAAAAGCTGTCGGCTCAGATGGATGCGATCATCCACAGCGAAGCGTTTCAGCAGTTGGAAAGCTCGTGGCGCGGGCTGAACCATCTGGTGATGAACTCCGAGACCGATGCCACCCTGAAGATCCGGGTTATGAATGTCGGCAAGCAGGAACTCTTCCGGACACTCAAATCGTTCCCCGGCCAGCGCTGGGATCAGTCGCCGATCTTCAAGAAGATGTACGAGCACGAGTTCGGACAGCTTGGCGGCCAGCCCTACGGCGCGCTGACCATGGATTACTACTTCGACCACTCGCCCATGGACGTGCAGTTGCTGCGCGACATGTCGAAGGTCTGCGGGGCGTGCCATGCGCCGATGTTCACCGGTGTCTCGCCCAAACTGATGGGCATGGATGACTGGTCCGAGATCAACAATCCGCGTGATCTCTCCAAGGTGTTCGACACGCCGGAATATGCTGCGTGGAAGACGCTGCGCGACAGCGAGGACAGTCGCTATATCGGGCTCTGCATGCCGCGCACGCTGGCGCGTGTGCCGTATGGTGCGAAGTCCGAGCCGGTGGATGAGTTCGGCTATGAAGAGCAGGTCGACGGACATGATGGCGGCAAGTACGCCTGGATCAACGCGGCCTATTCGATGGCGACGAACATCAACCGCGCGTTTAAGGAATACGGCTGGTGTACCCGCATCCGCGGCGTAACCTCGGGCGGTGAGGTCGAGAATCTGCCGACCCATACGTTCAAGACCGACGATGGCGGTGTGGACATGAAATGCCCCACCGAGGTCGCAATCCCCGACCGGCGTGAGGCGGAGCTGGCCAAGTCCGGCCTGATCCCGCTGATCCATCGCAAAAACACGGACAAGGCGGCGTTCATCGGCGCACAATCGCTCTTCAAACCGCGGGTCTTCGAAGGCCCGCAGGGCGTGGATGCGACCGCGGCCGACAACCTCTCTGCCCGTCTGCCCTACATGATGGCGACATGCCGGTTCGCGCATTATCTCAAGTGCATGGTTCGTGATCAGGTTGGCTCGTTCAAGGAGAAGCGCGACATGGAGGTCTGGCTGAACAGCTGGATCTCGAACTATGTCGACGGCAATCCCGAGGGCTCGACCGAAGAGACCAAATCGCGCAAACCGCTGGCGGATGCGCGGGTCGAGATCGCCGAGGACGAGGAGAACCCGGGCTACTACTTCGCCAAGTTCTTCCTGCGCCCGCACTATCAGCTTGAAGGCGTGGATGTAGGTCTCAGCCTCGTCTCGCGCATGCCGAACGACTGACGCATCAGACAAAGGGCGCCCGTGTGGCGCCCTTTTTGCGTTCGGTAACACCCGTCACAGACTGTCGCATGTCCGCGACTTAAAACCAGAGCATTCGTTAGGCCATTTTTTACAAGGCCATTTTCTCAAGCTAACCAATGGAGGAGTTCCATGGCAGTTGATATGTTTATCAAGATCAAAGGGGTCGCCGGCGAGTCCGAAGACCACGATCACAAAGGCGAAAACGACGTTCTCGCATGGTCATGGGGCATGTCCCAGTCGGGCACCATGCATGTTGGCGGCGGCGGCGGTGCCGGCAAGGCCAATTTCCAGGATCTCGGCATCACCAAATGGGTCGACAAGGGCTCGGTCACGCTGATGCAGGCCTGCGCAAAGGGCACCCATATCGAGTCGGCAAACCTGATCGTGCGCAAGGCAGGCGACAAGCCGCTCGAGTACATCAAGCTGGATATGAAAGAGCTTCTGGTCACGTCAGTATCGACGGGCGGCTCCGGCGGTGAGGACCGTCTCACCGAAAACGTGAGCCTGAACTTCCGCGAGTGGAAGATCACCTACACGCCGCAGTCCAAGGATGGCTCGGGCTCCGGTGCGGTCGATTTCGGCTTCAACATTGCCAAGAACCAGCCGGTCTAAGTCGACGGATTGACCGACACGACCGCAATCAGGGGGAGGGCGGCATGGCCAGTGCACTCGAATTATTGAAAGACGGTGACCTGGACGCTGCCCTTTCTCAGGCCAAGAGCGCCGTGCGCGATGACCCGGGCGATCCGGAGAACCGCGCGCGGTTGTTTCAGCTTTTCTGCTTCAACGGCGAATGGGACCGGGCCGAGGCGCAGCTCGATGCGCTGATGACCTCCGCTGGGGGGCAGGCGCCGATCTGGATGCAGTTTCAGATTCTGATGAAGCTCGACCGCCAGCGCCGGGAGTGTCACGAAAACGCATCGGCTCCCGCAATTGTTGGGGAGCCCGCGGATTGGATGGCTGGGTTCGCCAAAGCCTTCGAGATGCATCAGGCCGGCGATGTCGCAGGCGGGGCCGAACTTCGCGCCGAGGCTTTGAATGATGCTCCCGCTGTGGGTGGCAACGCCGATGGCACCGAGTTCGCCTGGCTGATGGATGGCGACGCCCGCTATGGTCCGATGCTCGAGGCCTTCCTGCCGACTGAAGGGGACTATTGCTGGGTACCGTTCTCTGCGCTGACTGCGTTTCAGATCGAGAAACCCAGCCAGATCAATCACTTCATCTGGGCGCCTGCACATTTCACGTGGGCCGATGGTCGGGTGCTGCATGGATTTGTCCCTGTGCGGTATCCGGGCTCGGAGAATTCCGCCGAAACGTCTCATGTCCTTTCACGCGGCACGGATTGGGTGGACGCGGGGTCTGACACGTTCACCGGGCTCGGCCAGCGTGTCCTCATGAGTTCCGATGATGACTTCCCGCTTCTCGATCTCAGGGAAGCGCGGTTCCAGCTTTAGGGCGCCGAGGCATGGCAAAGGTCAAACCCTCGGAGCGTCTCACCGCTCCCCTGATGTATGCGTTTCGCAGCGCCGCCGAGGCGGGCGATTCCAAGATGAAGCTGGATTTGCGCGACGACGCAGGAGAACGCGTGATCGCCAGCCGCAGGGGAACTGGTACGCGCCGCCGTGCGCTGTCGGATGCGGCGCTCAAGGCTCTGTTGGCCGAGGATCTGACAGGGCTCCTGAACGCGATCAATCTGAACTCAGCCGCGCCCGAGCTGATCGGCGATTTGCCCGCGGTCAAGAAATCGATCCTCAACTACGGGCTCGAGGATCTGGCGAACAAAACCATCGACGAGACCTTGCGCATCAACGGCATCCGGTCTGAGCTGGAGGACGCGTTCAAGGCGTACGAGCCGCGACTTCTGCCGAGGACCATGCGCATCGAGCGGGACACCGAGAATGAAGATGACCTCTCGATCCGCTTTGTCGTACGCTCGGACATGCGCGCCGATCCCGTGCCGACCTCGATCGAATTCGTGACCGAGGTCGAACTCGACACCGGCGAGATCAAGGTGGGCCGGTTCTGAGAATGGAGACAGCCGCGATATGAACCGCGAGTTCATGGAGCTCTACAACCGCGAACTTTCGTTGTTCTATGAACATGCGGAAGAGTTCGCGACGGAGTATCCGGGCGTTGCCGAACGCCTGGGGTCCATGACCAAGGACACCCCCGATCCGATGATCGGAGCGCTTTTGGAAGGCGCGGCGTTTCTGGCCACCCGTGTGCAGCTCAAGCTCAAGCACGAGTTCTCGACCTTCACCGATAACCTGCTTGAGCAATTGGTGCCGAACTTCCTTGCGCCGATCCCGTCGGTCTTTCAGGCCGAGGCGGTGCCGGAATTTGGCGATGATGCGCTGCGCGATGGGATGATCCTGAAACGCGGTGCATATCTCGACGCGGCCTATCGCGAGCGTGACCGCTCGATTGCTTGCCGGTACCGGCTGACCTCCGAGATTGCGATCTGGCCTCTGAGTTTGACCAAGACCGAATACCTTGGCTCGGTTGCGCCAATCGAAGCGCTGGGGCTGGTAGTCCCGCCTGATGCCACGGCGGGCCTGCGCATGAGCTTTCGTGTGCGGTCGGCCAAGACGCTGGAGGCCGAGCCGCCGCTGGAGGAGACCGAGGACAAGCCGAACACATGGGCCAAGGGTCTCAAGATCCCTTATTTGCGCTTCCATGCCCGCGACGCGGAGGCGGATGCGGTTGCGATTTATGAGCAGATCTTCGGCCATACCGTTCAGATCGCGCTGCGCTGGCAAGGCCAAGACACGAAGTGGCGCTCCAAGGTCCTGCCGGTCGACGAGGTGTTGGAGCAGATCGGCTTCGATCAGGACGAGGCGCTTTATCCCGTCGACCACCGGGTCTTCCGCGGGTTCGATTATGTGCGCGACTACTTCACGTTCCCGCAGAAGTTCCTTGGCTTCCGGCTGAAGGATCTCGGCAAGTATCTCGATGATGTCACCTCGCCGATCTTTGAGCTGGTGTTCGTTTTCGACGACATCAATCCACGCCTTTCGACGGCGATCACGGACGAGAGTTTCGCGCTCTTCAGCGCGCCTGCGATCAATCTCTTTGAGAAGACCTGCGACCGTGTGTTTCTGCGTCCGAACGAATTTGAGTATCAGGTGATCCCCGAACGCACGCGCTATCTCGAGTTCGAGCCGCACCGGGTGCTGGAAGTCTCGGCGCATAGGGCAGGACAAGCCGAACGCCTGCCGGTCTTCCCCGTCTATTCCTCGCCGGAGGATCAGACGGCGCATGCCCGGGCGCTGTTCTTCGCGATCCGCAGGCTGCAGCGTCGACGCACCAGCGACGAGAACAAGTACGGGCTGCGCTCGGACTACATGGGCACGGACATGTTCCTCAGCCTGACGGGCCACGAGCGGATCGAGGATGTCGATGACGAGATTGCCGAGCTGTCGGTCAAAGCGCTCTGCTCCAACCGGCATCTGCCCGAACATCTGCCGGTGGGGGAGACCGGGGCTGATTTCGTCTTCCTCGACAACGATCAGATCAAGATCCGCGCGATTGGCCAGCCGACCCATCCGCGCGAGCCGCTGATCAGTGGCATCTCGGACCGCTCCAGGGCCAACTATTCCGGCGAGAATGCGTGGCGGCTGGTCAATATGCTCAGCCTCAACCATCTTGGCCTTGTGCAGAACCGGGCCGGGGAAAACGCGCGGGCCATCAAGGACATCCTGTCGCTCTTCGGCGATCTCACGGACAACGTCACCGAGCGCCGGATCAGGGGCATACGCACGGTGACAAGCCGCCCGATTTCGCGCCGGGTCCGGGCCCTGAGCGGTGTCGCGGCAGCGCGCGGTCTCGAAGTGACCCTGACGATGGAGGACAAGGCGTTCGAGGGCTCCGGCGTCTTCCTCCTCGGTGCGGTGCTGGACCGGTTCATTGCCGAATATGTCTCGCTTAACCAGTTCACGCAGACCGTCATTCGTACGCCCGAGCGCAAGGAAATCATGCGCTGGCCGCCGCGCCTTGGCCGGAGGCA
>CAYYZH010000060.1:5156-6576 GCA_964475765.1 uncultured Limibaculum sp. | reverse complement strand
GCGCTGGAGTGGTTCTCCAAACGCGATGATGCCTTCGTGCGCTTCCTCGACATCTTCAACAACCGCTTTCTGCAGCTTTTCTATCGCGCGCATTCCGACGCCCGGCCGACCACGCAGATGCAGCGCCCGGACCTGGATCGGTTCCGCGACTATGTGGGCTCTGCGGTGGGGCTTGGGGGAGAAAGCTGGCGCGATCTCGATACCGTGCCGGACTATGACAAGTTCGGGTTTGCCGGATTGCTCTCTCCGCGCGGGGCCAGCGCCTCGCGGATCGAATATCTCGTATCCGGCGTCTTCGGCCTGACAGCAGAGGTCGAAGAGTTTGTTGGCGCGTTTCTGCCGCTCTCCAAACCCGAACAAACCCGCCTTGGCACGACGCACGCGCGTCTCGGCGATGGCGCGATGGTCGGCGAACGGGTCCTCAGTGTCGATGGCAAGATCCGCCTCCGGCTCTTTCCCGAGACGCTGGAGAACTACGAGAAGTTTCTGCCGGGCGCGCCATGGTGTGAAAAGCTGGTCGACACGATGTCGAACGCCATCGGCTTTGAGTACGAATGGGACGTTGAACTCGTTCTGCCGGATCATCAGCCGAAACCGACACAACTGGGCGGCTATGGCCGGCTGGGCTGGACGTCTTGGATGCGCAAGCCAAAGGGCGTCGACGACGGAACGTATGTGAAGACACGGTTCTCGCCAACCGACAGCGTCGGTGGCACAATACACCTTTAGATTTTCAGACAGGACATGGGGGCATTTCAATGGCCGATATCAGTCTCGAGACGGTGACTGGGAAGCTGAACCGCCTGGGGTATGACTGCTTCATTCAGGCGCTGCGTCAGGCCAAGGGCGCAGGAAATGCCAACCTCGAACTGGCTCATTGGTTCGCCCATGTCCTGCAGAACGATCGCTCGGATCTGGCGTTGACCTGTGATCATTATGGGCTCGACCGGGGCCAGTTGATGCGTGACGTGCAGGCGGTGGTCGATGGCTTCAAGGCCGGGGTCACCGAGATGCCCCAGGTCTCGGAGCAGATCGTCGACACGCTGGAGCGCGGCTGGTTCTACGCGACGCTGTTCTTTGGCGAGATGCAGATCCGCACGGGCCATGTCCTGATGGGCATGCTGAAGGATCTCAAGTTGAACCGCACGCTGCAGAACCTCTCGGGTGAGTTCAAGAAACTGAACGCCGATGCGCTGGCCGCAGAACACAATGCCATTTGGGCCGAAAGCGACGAGGAAACGCTGAAGCCCATGGATGGCTCGTCCATCGGGGCGGCGGGCACGGATGCGGCGGACGGGCCTGCGGGGACAACGGCGCTCGACAAATTCTGCGTCGATTTCACCGCCAAGGCCGAGGAGATGGACCCCATCGTCGGGCGCGACGAGGAGATCCGCCAGATCATCGACGTGCTGCAACGCCG
>CAYYZH010000060.1:0-5056 GCA_964475765.1 uncultured Limibaculum sp. | reverse complement strand
AAACCTGCGCTGGCGCGCGGCACGCTCCGGACCATCGCTGCGACGACATGGATGGAGTACCAGAAGTATTTCGAGAAGGACCCCGCGCTGACCCGGCGTTTTCAGGTGGTCAATGTCGACGAGCCCGATATCGAGAAATGCGCCTACATGCTGCGCGGCATGATCGGCGTCATGGAGAAACACCATGGCGTAAAGGTCGCGGACGAAGCCATCGTCGCGGCATGTTCGCTGTCGGCGCGGTATATCCCCGCGCGGCAGTTGCCGGACAAGGCGGTCAGCCTGATCGACACGGCGTGTGCCCGCGTGGCGATCTCTCAGGTCGCGGTCCCGGCCATCGTCGAGGATACCCGGAAACTGATCGAGAACCGCGAATCTGAGAAAGCGAGTCAGGAAGCCGACCGCGCGCTTGGCACCGCCAACGAGGTGCGGATCACGGAACTCGAAGAGGAGATCACGGGTCTGAAAGAAAAGCTCGCCGGTTACGAGGCTGAGTGGGAGAAGGAGCAGGGCATCGTCAAGGAGATCCAGGATCTCCGCACCCAGATGGGTGAGGAAGCCGCCGATGCCGCCACGGTCCGCACGGCCTTGGAGGGCAAGGTCGGTGAGTTGGACGAAATCCACCCCGACCAGCGCATGATCTACCCCCATGTCGACGAGCAGGCCGTCGCCACCATCATCTCGGACTGGACGGGCATCCCCGCGGGCCGCATGGTCGCCGACGAGGTTCAGCAGATCCTGAACCTCGCCCCCATCGTCAACGAGCGCGTGATTGGCCAGACCCATGGCATCGAGATGATCGCCAAGCGCATCCAGACCAACCGCGCCAAGCTCGACAATCCGAACAAACCGATCGGCGTTTTCATGCTGTGCGGCCCTTCCGGTGTAGGCAAAACCGAGAGCGCGCTGGCGCTGGCCGAGGCGATCTATGGCGGTGAGCAGAACATCATCACCATCAACATGTCCGAGTATCAGGAGAGCCACACGGTCAGCAGCCTGAAGGGCGCGCCCCCGGGGTATGTCGGCTATGGCGAGGGCGGCAAGCTGACCGAGGCGGTGCGGCGCAAGCCTTATTCCGTGGTCCTGCTCGACGAGGTCGAGAAGGCCCATGGCGATGTCCACGAGGTGTTCTTTCAGGTCTTCGACAAGGGCCAGATGGAGGACGGCACGGGCCGCCTGATCGACTTCAAGAACACGCTGATCATCCTGACGTCCAATGTCGGCACGGACCTGATCATGGAGTTGACCAAGGACCCGGAACTGGCACCGGAGCCGGAGAAGCTGGGCGAAGCGCTGAAGCCCGAACTCCTCAAGGTCTTCCCCGCAGCTCTGCTCGGCCGGATCGTCACGATCCCCTATTACCCGCTCAGCGATGATGACATGGGTCAGATCATTCGCCTGCAACTGGGCCGCATCACCAAGCGCATGAAGGCTGAGCACAATGCGGCGTTCACCTATTCCGACGATGTGGTTGCCGAGATCGTGCGCCGCTGCAACGACCCGGCCTCGGGCGGGCGAATGATCGACAACATCATCACCAACACGATGCTGCCCGCGATTTCCCTCGAGGTGCTGAACAGGTCCCTGACCGGAGAGGAGATCTTCGAGGCCAATGTCACCATCGCAGAGGGTGATTTTGCCTACGAAGTGAAGTAGTCTCGACCTGGCGGTCGGAGGCTGAGCCGGGCGCGCCGTTTCAATCATTCGGGTTGTCGCCTCGTTTGTGAGGTTGATCACAGCTTTTCCGGGCGATCCGGGTGATGAACGGGCATTGGGGTCTGCAGCACGCAGGGGGCGCTGGCGCACAATGGAGAACCGGATTCGCTTCACAACGGCCGCACAGGTGGCCGAGGCCTTCCCGGAAGTTGCCGATGATCTCGGGGATATCCCCGAAGGCGCAAGCCCGCTCGACCATCTCGCAACCCTGATGGATGACGAAAATCCGATGCCCGCGTTAACCTTCGCAGCGCTCGCTCTGCCGAAACGCGAAGCGGTCTGGTGGGGCTGTCTCTGTGTCCGCGGGTGCGGTGCGTCCGGGCCAGCAATCGACGAAGGCCTTCGCCTGACCGAGGCTTGGGTGCGCAGCCCCGAAGAGGCCGAACGCCGCGCCGCGGGAGAGTTCGCCGAGCAGGAATATTTCGAAGGCCCCGGCGCCTGGATCGCGTTTGCAGCCTTCACGACCAGTGGATCGCTGGCGCCCGCCGGACTTCAGTCGGTGCCGCCCGGCCCTGAGCTGTCGGGGCGTGCAGTTGCCACCGCGATCCTGCTGGCCGCAGAGGATGACGACCCGTTGGCCCGGCTTGCCAAACTGCGCTCTGCGCTCGAAAGCGCCAAGGATTTTGCATCGGGCGCAGATGGCACCGGCCCGTGGAAATCCCTGACTGTCGAAGCCGCGCCGCGCTCCGCCGCCGCGGGCTGATCTGCGCGGTCATGACAATTGACATGACGCGCTGCGGCTTCAGACTGACGGGACCGATCACGACCCACCTGGAGTAACCCGGTGCCGCTGGTGCTACGCATAGACAATGTCGATACGCTGCCCGATGGCGGGCCGGTCTTTGTCGAGATCGATCGTCGCGGGATCGACATCGGTCGGGACACGTATCTGGACTGGACCTTGCCGGACCCGCAGCGGTTCATCTCGGGCAAGCATTGCGAGATCCATTTTCGTGACGGCAGCTATTGGGTGCATGACGTTTCGACCAACGGGACCAGCGTGAACGGCCAACCCGGTCGGCTGACCGAGCCACACCGTGTGGAAAATGGCGATCGCATCCATATCGGGCAGTACATTATCGCAGCGGAACTCAGCGGTTCGGACGCTGTTGATGCGGCCCGGCCATCGACGGCGTCGGATGCTCCTAAAGGCGGAGATCCATGGGCAGATGTCCCGGACGCGGCGGCGGCAGTCGACAAACGAGACTTTGCTGCGCATGCCCGGGCATCCGGCCCCCAAGGCGCACCGCGCTCAGGCGATCTTGCCGAAGAGGACATTTCGTGGGGCGTCGAGGATGTGGTGCCCGCCGCGTCTGCCGCTGATATCGACTGGGCGACACCGGCCCCGCCTGCTGCAACTGATCCTGCTGCGGATATAGCTGCAGACTGGGCGACACCGCCATCCGCCCCTACCGTCACCGCAGACAACGGCACGCCGCCGGATTGGCGTGATGGAACGCCTGAGGTTGCCCCTCCAGCGAAACCACCCGTAGAGGACCCGCCGGCGGCACCCGATCCCTTCTCCCAAAAAGAAGAGACATCACCAAAGCCCGAGACCCCAAGCGCTCCGGAAGTTGAGACTTCGACAGCGGGTGCCGGGTTGGCGAGTCAATGGGCGGATGGCGAGCAAGCGCAGCCGCCGCCTGATCCTGCTCCGGTGGCAGCACCACCGCCGACCAACACTGCGGGGTTCATCGCGGCCTTTGAACGTGGTGCGGGCCTGCCTGCGGGCGCAGTTGCGGGCAAAACCGACGAGGCGCTGGCCGAAGAGCTTGGTGCGCTGTTCAAGACCGTCGCCGCAAACCTTCAGGCCATGCTGGCGGCCCGGGCCGAGACCAAAAGCGCGATGCGTTCTGCCGAGCGGACAATGATTGGCGCAATGGAGAACAATCCGCTGAAGTTCTCGCCGTCGCCCGAGGACGCCCTGCGCCTGATGTTCGGAGAGAAGACACGCAGCTATCTCGACGCGGCGCAGACCATTGAGCAGAGTTTTGGCGATCTTCAAAAACACCAGCTCCAGACCTTCGGCGCAATGCAGCAGGCGCTGCAGGCGCTGATCGAAGATCTCGATCCGGAGAACATCGCCGGCGCGACCTCGAAGGATGGCGGCCTCGCCGGTCTTGTCAGCTCGCGACGGGCCAAGTTCTGGGACACCTATGTCGAGCGGTTCTCGGCCAAGTCGAGCCGCCATGAACGCGGCATGATCGACGCTTTCATGATATTGTTCGCCGAGATGTACGACCGACAGCAGTGACAGCACGTCCGGGGTGGGCCCGGCGTTTGGATTTTGATTGTAGAGAGGGGTAAGGCATGGCGTTCGGGATCGTTGGCCGGATTGGTTTGATGGCGGCAATGGCGGGTCTTCTGGCCGCTTGTGCGGGCGGACCGCCGCCTCCGCCAAAGCCGACGGTGGCTCAAATCGATATCACCGCAGCTGCGAATGCAAACCCGGACCCGTCCGGACGGGCCAGCCCTTCGGTGGTCTTCCTCTATGCGCTCAAGCCGGGCGCGCCGTTCGCCACGGGCAACCCCGATGCGCTTACCGGCGGGGAGCTTGGCAGTCTCGCCGAGTCCATGAGCCGCATCGCCCGTGTGGTCGCGGTCCCGGGCAATACCACGCAAAAAACCTTCGAATTGCCGCTCGGCACGGCCGGGATCGGCATCGCGGTGGCCTATCGCAATTTCAACACCGCTAAATGGCGTGCCTCCGCCCCGGTAAAAGCCAATGAGATCACCCCGTTAAAAGCCACTGTCGGTGCGAGTGAAGTCACGATACAATAGGGGCCGGCGGACCACTGGGGGTAGAATGACCGCAGACCAAAGACCTGCGCGCGAGGCGCGGCCATGACGTGGACCAGCAAGGTCGCGTGGACCGAGGGGCTGTTTCTGCGTCCCCAGCATTTCCAGCAGCAGGACCGCTATCACGAACAGAACCTTGCCGACCGGGTCGGGCGGATCACGCCCTATCCCTGGGGGGTGACGGCGCTGGAAATCGACCACGATCTGGCGCAGCAGGGCAAGTTTGCCGTGCGTCGCTGCGCCGGTGTGATGCCGGACGGTATGCCGTTTGACATTCCCGACCATGCGCCGCTGCCTGAGCCGCTGGAGCTGAATGAAAAGCTCTCGAACACGGTGGTTGGCCTTTCGATCCCGTCGATTGCCAAGAACTCGCGCGAGGTCGATTTCGCGGACGCCGACAGCGGCTCGCGCTACTGGCGGGGCAATGGCGTGGTGATCGACAGCACCGCAGCGACGCGGGGTGAGGAGGACATCGACATCGCCCATCCTCGCCTCAGCTACGAGGTGCTGGACGGCTCGAAATCCGGCTCGACCCAGATCGGCC
>CAYYZH010000059.1:0-21140 GCA_964475765.1 uncultured Limibaculum sp. | reverse complement strand
CTGTCGTTCCCGGCAACCATCATGGGCTCGGGCGAGCCGTGGAAGCTCGTCGACTACATCAAATCGACCAACTGGCTGAATTATGAGGGCGGAAAGTTCTCGACCAGCCAGGGGCGCGGGGTGTTCATGGATCAGGCACTTGAAATCCTGCCGTCGGACTACTGGCGCTGGTGGCTCCTCGCGAATATCCCCGAGACCTCCGACAGCGATTTTACATGGGAGGCCTTCCAGACCGGCGTAAACAAGGATCTGGCGGATGTGCTCGGAAACTTCGTCAGTCGGGTGACCAAGTTCTGCCGCTCGAAGTTTGGTGAGCAGACGCCGGACGGCGCCTATGGCCCGGCGGAGGAAGCGCTGATCGGTGATCTGACGGCGCGTGTGATCACATATGCCAAGCATTGGGAAGAGATCGAGATCCGCAAGGCAGCGGCTGAGTTGCGCGCGATCTGGGTTGCAGGGAACGAGTACTTGCAGGCGTCCGAGCCCTGGGCCGTTTTCAAAACCGATGAGGCACGTGCCGCCGGGATCATACGGTTCGCCCTAAATCTGATCCGGCTCTATGCGATTCTGTCCCGGCCCTTCATTCCGGACGCGTCGGACACGATGTTGCGTGCGCTGGGGATTGAGGAGCAGATGCTGGACTGGCCCGGTGACATTGCCAAGGCCATGCAGTCTCTGCCCGCCGGGCACGCGTTCACGGTTCCGGATAACCTGTTCGCCAAAATGGCGGACGAGCAGCGCGACGAGTTGGCAGCCCGCTTTGCAGGGGAGAGCGGATGAGAGCAACGGGCTCGGTGCTGCTGATCGCGCTCAGCGCCGGGATGGCCCTGGCCCATTCCGGTGTCACCGGCCCGACAAAGGTCCGCATGGATCTGATGAGCGAAATCGGCGACGCGACCAAGGCCCTCGGACGCATGGCCAAGTCCGGCACCTTTGATGCGGCGAAGGCGCCGGCCCTCGCACACATCATCGCAACGCACGCGGCACTGATCGACGCTGTGTTCGAAGACCAGCACATGCATCCCAAAACCGAAGCGCTGCCGGCAATCTGGCAGAACTGGCAACGTTTTTCGGATCTCGGCCATGACCTTCGGCTCAAGGCGGATGCCGTGGCAGCCGCCCAGACGCCGGGCACCTTTAAAGCCACCCTCAAAGCCTTGGGCGAAGACTGCAAATCCTGCCATCGAGATTTCCGAAAGGATTAGGTATCACTGGTAACGCAACCTTTGCGTGCCTATGTTCCTTCGATGTCTCATGCCACCCTAACCGCCGAGATCGAGAACTGGCTCATCAACAAGGCCCTTACCGATCCGGACATCCTGACGCTGTTCGAAAAGCTTTGTATCCGGTTGAACGCCGTGGGTTTGCCATTGGACCGTGCGGCTGTCAGCTGGCCGACCCTGCATCCGCTGTTCCGCGCTGAACTGGTGTTCTGGAACAGCGGTGAGACCGCGGAACTGGAGCAACTCCACCACTCCAGTGCGGGCAATGAAAACTGGAAACGCAGTCCCTTCTACCACGCCCATGTCAACGGGCTCTACTATCTCAGGCGGCGGCTGGTTGGTGAAGGCGCGCTGGTCGATTTCGACATACTCGAGAGTTTTCGGAAGAAGGGGTTTACCGACTACCTCCTGACCTCGGCAGATTTCATGATCGCTGAAGTGCCCGACTTTGCGGGTGGTGCCACCGGCATCATGGCAAGCTGGGCGACCAAACGCGATGAGGGTTTCACCGACGACGACCTCGAAGCGTTGCGAAGGATCCAGACGGTCTTCGCGGTGGCGTGCCACGCATCGATCCAGAAACGGGTCATGGCGAACCTGGCGAATGCCTACCTCGGCCCGACCGCGGGTTGGAGAGTTCTGGCGGGGGATATTCGCCGCGGCGATGGTGACAGGATCCCGGCGGTAGTCTGGTACTCAGATCTGCGTGGCTCCACACGGCTGTCAGACACGATGGACCCCGACAGCTATCTCGCTCTTTTGAACAGGTATTTCGAGTGCACAGCCGCGCCAGTGATTGAGCATGGCGGAGAGATCCTGAACTTCATTGGCGACGGCGTCCTCGGCATTTTTCCGATCGAGGAGAAATGCCCCATGTATGCTGCCGCCCAGGCGACCAAAGCTGTGAGAGAAGCATTAAGACTGGCCGATGAAGCGAACCGGTCAGGAACTCCCGGCGGCGCGCCTCTCAGGTTCGGGATCGGATTGGCCATCGGGGAAGTGATGTTCGGCAACATTGGTGTTCCCAGCCGCTTGGCGTTTTCCGGTATCGGCCGGGTCGTCAACACTGTGCAACGCATCGAGGCAGGCACCAAAACAATGGACGTCCCAGTGCTGGCAACCGAGGAATTTGCAGCCGCAGCCCCCGAGGGGTGGAGCAATGCCGGGCAGATTGAGATCCCGGATTTCGATCGCAGCCTCGACGTCTTCACACTCAGTAAGACTGAAAACGCCGCTGCAAAATCGAGCTTGTCCCAACCGGACCCTGGCGCTGACCAAACCGCGAGCTGAGGCTACCGGCTCTCAGCCTCCATTGTTCCGTCCCATGGTTCGACGAGAGAGCGCCGTGCCAATGCGCTTGCCTCTTCAGCCATCGTCTGCGCAGGGCCCGCACCACGCCAGTTACGATCAGAAAGATCCTGCCAAATTTCGGCCGCGGTGATAAAATCTGCGTCCTCGAAGGCACGAAGCGCGGTTGCATATTCACCGATGAGTGCGGTCGTCTCGGGACGCGAATCCTGCACTTTGCAAAGCGGCGTAAAAATCTGGACGCCCTTCGACTTCCCTTTGACCCTGATCGAAACAACAGGAAGCAGGCAGTAATGATCGGCGACCGCCTTAGCGGTACCAGGCCCCATGATAATCGGCACCCTGAAGAGACTAGGCAGGCTCTCGAACCTTGAGGCCAGGTTCACAGTCTCCCCTACGACAGTGTAATTCATGCGATCCTGCGCACCGATATTGCCGACGGTCGCAGGACCGGACGAGATACCAATCTTGATCTCGAAGGCGTGCTTGCCCTCCGCGCAGTCGGCTCTAGCCAATTCAGCCACCGCCGCTTCGATCAGATGAGCGGCCCGCACCGCGGCAAGCTCATGCTCAGGCACCTCCGCCGGAGCGTTCCAGATCGCCATCACGGCGTCGCCAATGAACTTGTCGACATAGCCCTGGTTATCTCGCACAACACCCGCGATCCGATCGAGATAGCGATTGAGAATAACGGTCAGCTCGGCGCTTTCCATAGTCTCAGATGTCGTTGTAAAACCCGACAGATCAGCGAAAATGACGGTGACATTGCGTTCCTGCCCGCCAAGCTCAGGCCGATAACCGGCCTCGATCATCTGCTGGACCAGAATGGGCGAAAGATACCGTCCGAAGTCGCGTCGGATTGCAATCTCACGCCGGTCCACCAACCGAAGGCGAACCCCCCAGGCCAGAACGAAAGCTGCAGGTGTTGCCAGTGTAGCGCCTGAAAGGGGCACCCAGACCCCGCCTTCAAGCGCAACAACTGCAACCGCGAGCACCAGCAGGATCATCAGGCCCATGAAGGCGCCGCCCAGAGGCGGACGGATCATCATAGCCGCCATCGCCGCGACAAACGCCGCCACTGTGGCAGCCAGATAGGACATCCAATCCGGGGCAATCTCCGGCATCCAACCCGAAGCGACGGCATCCGCAGCCGCGCCGTGGGCATAGACCCCGGGGATCGATTGCTCCTGGGCGCCGCGTACATCGGGCGGTATAAACTCGCAGGCTGCACTGTCGCCCGCATTTGTGGTCTCCGGCAAATCGGCGCGCGGCATCAACCGGTCGGTTGTCTTGACCCGGTCCTCGCCGGGCAGCGTACCGCCGAGAAAGATCACCCGACCCTCAAGGAGAGTTTGTAACTCATTCGAGTTCTCGCATCGAAGGAGATCAATCAGGGCGACACTGCTGAGGCCATCAATGGGGCCCGGCGGGATCAGTTTGACCGGCTCCGTCCGCTCCTGTCCCAGCAGGGTCAGCGCACGGCCAAGCAAGGTTGGCTGCATCTCTCCGCTGAGGTCCTGCACCGAGGGCGGCACGTCACGAATCACATTGCCAGCACCGAGCGGGATCACCGTCAGACCCAGCGCATCCTTGCCACCGACCTGCAGGAACCGCCGAGCGGGCAAAAGATCTGCAGACCATCCCAGCACCATGCGCCCGGTCTTGCGCTCAGCTCTCAAGAGCTTGAGAAACGGCGTATCGTAGCCTTTGAGCGGTGAGGTCTCACCAATCTTGAGGCCGCGCGCATCGTAAGCCAGGATCACATCGAGCAGGAGCCCTCTGGCATCATGGGCAAACGCCTTCTGGGCGATCGCCTCGTAGACTGGCGTGAAGAGCGCGCGGGGCCGACCGATCAGTTCCGGCGAATCTAGGCTGCGGGCGTCCATTGTCACAATCAGAACGTGCTCCGAAGCCAAAGGCTTTGTGCCAAAAATCGCAACACGAAGGGCAGACACGATATCGGTCTGCCAGCCCTCGATCACGTTGTCTCGCGGCAAGGCAACGGCGGCTGCCAGGGCCAGACAGGCCACCAGCAGAGAAATCACGATACGCCGAAGCCAGCCCCGGCGCCTGAAAAAATCCGAGCCTAGTGCCTGAGGATTGTCCATGCCGGCGCTTGTGCTGAAACCTCTACCCATGCCGCGCGGGGCTCAACATCCGGCCCGGTAAGCACCACAACGACCCTTGCACCTGGAACGAGGGCGTTCGCATTATCTGGCAGTTGGGCCCGCTGACGAGAAATCGGTGCGCTCAGAAGCGTGTCGCTCCCGCGGCGGATCGACATTTCGGTGTATTTCGCAGCATCGGAGCCGACAATGCCGACAAACGGTCTGGGTGCGATCTTGGCCACTTCATCAATCGAGCGGGTGATGATGCTCGCGCTCACCAGATCGGTCTTCTCCAACTCGACCTCACCGATGCAGGCGCCGGTCTCGGACGTGACTTCGTCGGTGCCATCAATGACGAAATGATCCTCGTTCACAGAGATAGCACCGCCGACCAGGGTCACCTCATCGCATGTCTTGTAGTGCCCAATGACAAGCTCGGTGCCCGTTGCAAGTTTCAGGACTGTGCCGGCGGCGACTTCGTCAAATGGTTCCACATCCGGATAAATCGGACCCGTGATGTCGAGGATGACAGCGGTCTTTTGCTCGGCCCAAGACGCGGCTGGCAATGAACACAACAAAGCTGCACTTGCCAAAGCGCACAGGTGTCGGGATTTCATGAACTGGGTCCCCTTCGTGCCCCACCCTGGGGCGCTTGAAACAACGCGGCAGCGGAGTTTTTCTCCATCGGAGGTCAAGTGTGATCGCTATCGCTGCCGAACACAAGGACAAGTGCGGGTCATCCTTGAAGACCGCTGCGGCCAGTTCTTTGATGCGGCCATATTCGCCGATTCAACTGTCCAAACTCAGGCGTTTGACCTGAATTTCCAAGTTTCACCAAGAGGACGTCGGAGTGCTTTCGGCAAGCTGGTAGATTCATCGAAATCGACGCTGGAAGAGCACGAGCCATAATGTTACCAAAAATACCTGACCATATGTCAGCGTTAGTGGTTCATTTGCTTGCGATTTCCGCTATAAGTTGCGCGAACAGGGGCTGAGACAACCTGTCGGGCTAAAGATGACGAACACTCTGCGACGGATCTTCCTTCTTGCCGCTTTGCTCTTCGGCCTTACCGCCGGAGCAGCATACGCTGAAAATCGGGTGGCGCTGGTCATCGGCAACGCGGCCTATGAGCAGGTTGGCGCACTCGAGAACCCTGTGCGTGATGCGAAGGCGATGACTGCCCTTCTGGAAGGGGTAGGTTTCGACGTTGTGCAGGGCATCGATCTCGATCGCTCAGGGATGCAAGAGACCCTGAAGATATTTTCCGACCGGCTCACCGATGCCGATGTTGCGCTCTTCTATTATGCTGGACACGGTGTGCAGGTCGAAGGGGAGAACTACCTCATCCCCACGGACGCCCAGATCGAGAACGAGACCGATCTGGCCTTTGCGACAGTGCCTCTTGGACTGATCGAAGAGCAGATGTCCAGGGTGCCGCGCATTAAGATGCTGCTGCTCGATGCTTGCCGGGACAATCCTTTCAAGACCCAACTTACGCGCGGAATGTCTGCGTCACGGGCGCTGACAATGCCAGACGGGCTGGCCGCTGTTGACCTCTCGGATGATGTGGGCGGCACGTTTATCGCGTTCGCGACGGATCCCGGGTCCTACGCCTCTGATGGGCACGGCACGGCTCATGCGCCGTTCACACAAGCCCTGCTCGACAATATGAGTCGGCCCGGCATGGAACTTCATGCGATGATGATCGATGTGCGGGCACAGGTCTGGCAACAGACCGACGAGACCCAACGCCCTTGGTCGAACTCTTCGCTGACCGGCAAATTCTATTTCAACCGGGGCGAGCCCGGCACGAAGCTGGTCGGCACCACTGAGGCCGATCTTGAACTTGCGCTCTGGCAGGAAGTCAGCGCCGGCAACTCCAAGATCGAATATCAAGCTTATCTTGACCGGTATCCGCATGGCACGTTTTCCGAGGTCGCGCGCGCGCGGTTGAAGGATGAGGCCGACGACGGGCAGGTCGTCGCGAAAGCAGACACGGCGATACCGACTGCGGCGACGCCCTCGGCAGAGACCCCAAAGACCGAGATCACTGGAACAGACGCCCCCCCCAATACGCCACTGCGTCAACGACGCAATCGCCAGAAAGCCGATGCCACGGACAAGAACTTGCCGCCTGAAATCGCCGAGCAAACGTTGGCAATGACCTCGGAAGATCGTCGCGAAATTCAAGCGTTCCTTGACCATCTCGGGTTCAATCCGGGCCCAGAAACCGAAGACTTCAGCGAACAGACGCGCGTCGCCATCCGATCCTGGCAGTGGAGCGAAGAGCTTCCGGCCACCGGTTACCTGACCGCCGATCAGCGGGCGTTAATACATGCGCATGCAGACACTGTCCTCAGCGCCGCACCCAGTCTCGACAAGGCCGTCTATTCCCGGTCGATCACGACAACTCGCTCGGAGCAGAGCGGGACGACCAAACGCAGCCGGCGAACACGAGCTCGAGACCGGAGCTTCCGATCGAGCGGCGACGTGGATTTCTCACCGAAGATCGTGCCCAATCGCGCTCCTCCGTCGGTGCAGCCGCCTGAAGAGGCGGACCTGCTCGAGCAGGCATTCGATCACATCGGAGAAAATCTTCGCTTTGAGTTCAATGCACCAGAAACCCCGCCGGCCCTTCGCAGCCTCCTGCGCAAGCAACGCGTACGCAACGGGGATCGCTAACGGCGCTGATCAAACGTCAGTTCAGTGTATCTCCGCAGCGCCAGCCATAGCTGCCTTCAGCTTGTGGATGTCGAAATCAGCCGCTCGCGCAGCCTCGAGCATGACCGCCTCTCGCCGCGATATGAGATCGATCACATCGGGAAGGCGCGTCACTGCTTCCGGTGGCACGACCACCGCGCCGTGAACATCGGCGTGGATGATGTCGCCATGAGCAACAGTCATCCCGTGCACCTCGACGGTGCAACCAAATCCCGTGGCATGGACGTGCGCGTGGCTGGGCCCGACTTTGCCCGCAAGGCCCTGAAACCCAGGTGCGAAATCGGACAGATCACGGATCGAGCCATTGGTGATCGTCCCGAGTGACCCCAGCCCCTTGTGAATCGCCGAGTTCACTTCACCCCACCAGGCTCCACAGCCAGGCTCAGTGTCCAGATCCTGAATGACAGTGATCGACGGAGTCGGCCCATCGGCGATATACTCATAGTACTCCACCCGCATCGCTTTCATCACGTCCGCCGTCTGACGCGGCGTGGTCATTGCCCGGATTGTCGCGGTCCGGGCAAAGCCCACCATCGGCGCTGCATCTGGCCGCACGCAACTGAACGGACGCGTTGTGTATCCGCTAAGCCGGTGCTTCTCGTCTATCATCTCAAGCCCGTTGCAGATGGTCGGCGTGTCCCACTGTGCCAACTTCTGAAGATCTTCTGGCTTCACATCAGTCATCGTTGTTCCCCTGTTAATCTTCCCAAGGCGTATCGCCTCGCGCGATTTCTGCCTCGGCTTCTCTTGTTAGTGCGACATAGTCGAGCTTTTCGTGCAGTTGACGCTGCATCGCCAGAGCTCGAGCGCGTGCAAGTGACGTGAGGATCCGGTTTGCCGGAGCGTCCATGCCCAAGGCTTCGGCTTCGCGCACGAGCCATCCGTTGATCGCATCGATCTCGATCATGCGCCCGTTTTCGACATGCTGCATCATCGAGGGTTTGGTGAATTTCTGCCAAACATGACGTTTCATCTGAGGCAAGGGATTGGGGTACTCCAGTGTGATACCCTTGGCCGCCGCGACGGCGAGACCCTCTTCGACCACTTGCGATTGCAGATCGCTCAACTCCTCGGATCGCGCAACCTCACCCATGCGCAGCCCTGTGATGGCCGATAGCGGATTGATCGCGCAGTTATGGATGAACTTGGACCAGAGAACGCCCACGACATTTTCGGAAACAACCGTCGGCAAGCCACCACGATTTAGCGCATCGGCAAACCATTCCGTGCGCGGGCGGGATGGTCCATCAAGCTCGCCTACTGTTGTTGGGCCGATCTTGGTCGCGCGGGGGCATCCCGGTTCGGGGCGGTCCGCGCTAGTCCGCGTCGATCCCATGAAGACGCGCTCAGGACCAAGCGCGGCGATCAGCGCCTCGGCATTGCCCAGACCGTTCTGAACGGAGACCGCCGCCCCATCGGGGCGCAACACGCGGGCTGCTGATTGCGCCGCCTTGGCCGTTTCGTAGGCTGGTGTCATGACGACGACGAGATCTGCCTCTCCCTCGTCAATTGCCTCGTTGGTGGCGGCGACGGGCCGTGCACCTTCGGCGCCAAGCGCCGCCACGCGCAATCCGTCTGCGTTTATTGCAGCGACATGCTCAGCGTCGGTGTCGATGATGCTAAGGCGCGCGCCCGCATCGGCCAATGCACCGGCGATCACGCCTCCCATGGCCCCTGCCCCGATCATCACAACGTTCGGATCCTGCATCGCGCTCCCCTCCTCATCGTCGCCAGCCAAAGAACCACATTCCAGATAGTCTGAAAAGCGCGACCTCCGTTGCATCAAGCCTGCAGCATGATCCAGTACGCTGCCGCCAGAACCAGCACGGTCAACCCGGTGAACAAACCATTCCAAACATAGGTCAAGCGCGCGCCGGGGTGGCCTGTGACGCGAGCAAGAAAGATCACACCCGATGCGAAGGGAGAAAACGTGGTCGAAACCGACCAACCCGCCGCCACCGCCAGCGCAGTCAGGGTGGGGTCGGCAGGAAGAACCGGCATTGCACCGAGGACCGCCCCGAAGAAGACAGCCATCATGATCGGCGAGAGCGCAAACTGGCTGAGCAGCGTGACCGATAATGTCGTGCCGATCAGAAACAACCAGGGTGACATCGTCTCGAGCCCGATTGCCTCTGACACCGTTTCCACCGGAACAAGCGCCGCGCCTGCGATCCCTACAAAGCCGGAGCAGGCCAGCGTTACCGAAGCGGGCGCTGACTGCGGCAAACCGTTGGAGACGATGTCGTGCAGGCGCTCTCCAACGAATCTGGACGTCGTCTCCGTTTGACTTCGAGACTGGACGATCAACCATCCTACGCAGAGGAGCGGCGCAGCCGCCATCAGACTTGCCGGCACCCCAAGGCCCGTTGCGCCCATCAGAACTCCAACGAGCGTGGCGAACACCAAACAGATCGCGGCGAAGCTGAGTGTTGCTGTTTGTGGGAGCGCTACCGGTTTGAGAGGCGGAAGGCCCAGCGCCGCTGCGTTCTGCCCGCGCCACCGCAAGCGATCCTCGGCCCATCCGACTCCCATCACGATCAGAGCCAGCGCAAGGCCCAGGGCGATCCAACGCGGGCGGTCTATCCCTTCGATCAGACCAAGAAGCGCCAAAGGCGCTACAGCCGTCGGCGACCAGATCACCGACCACGCAAAACCACGCAACAGGGCGGAAAGTTGGCGTCGCTCGCGCACTGGGGCCAGCGGGTCATCGGGTGCCTCTTCAGCGGCGCGCCGAACCAAGGGTGCCAACAGGCTAAGCGTGCCGAGATTGAAAACGACCGCCATGATGTTCGTGCCGCCATACAAAGCCAGAAACCGCCGTCCACCTGGCTGGCGCGCCAAATACATCCCCAAGCGAGCGACCGAACGTGAACTTTGCGCGGCTTCCTGCACCAGCGAGATTGTGAGAATGAACGCCATCAGGAACACCGCCTGATCGAGCGCCCGAACCGCCGCCGTCCACGGATCGGCATGATAGGACCACAACAACCCGGCCAGGACAGCGCAAAGGGTCAGGAGATACGCCTCGCGCACACCGCACCGCGGCAGCGCCAGCAACGTCACGCCAAGCATGGCCAGATGCGCAAGCGTACCCAGCCACGGGCCGCCCCAAACCAGATGCGCAATCTCAAGCGCCATGACCAAAAGCAGGGCAATGCTGAGAAGGGAGGAGATCGGAACCAGACGCCTCCGATCACCCATCCGATCTCTCCACTCCAAATCTTCGCAACGCTCCGGCGCGATTGCGTTGCACGGCCTTCGTCGTCTACATCCTTTCTTCAGCCGCTGCACCTGTCCAGCGCCGCCTGCAGACCCGGCGCGAACATCACAAGAGGGAAGACCTAGCCTATGGACGTCAAACTCAATCCCGATGGACTGGCCGAAGTGCTAACCCGGATCTTCAAAGCCGCAGGTGGCAGTGAAGACGAAGCGCGCGTCATCGCCGTCAATCTGGTCGAAGCCAACCTCGCGGGCCATGACAGCCACGGCGTTGTACGCACCCAGCGCTATTGTGAATGGTCACGGGACGGCAAAGTCTTCTTCGGCCGCCATGTCGAGAAGGTGGTGGACGCGCCAGCATTCGGCCTGCTCGAAGGGCATCTTGGGTTCGGTCAATCCCTCGGCATCGAAGCCGTTGAGATCGGGCTTGAGAAAGCCCGCGATCAGGGCGTGTCGATCATTGCTCTGCGCAACTCGGGCCATCTCGGACGGATCGGCGAATGGGCCGAACGGGCCTGCGCCGAGGGTTTTGTGTCGATCCACTTTGTAAATGCTTACAAGTCACGCCTTGTTGCACCGTTTGGCGGGGCCGAGCGATGCATGGGTACCAACCCGGTCTCGGTCGGGATGCCTGTCGACGGCGGAGATTTCATCCTCGACTTTGCAACCTCGACCGTTGCTGAAGGCAAAGTGCTGGTTGCCAAGCGTGGCGGCAAACCGGTCCCCGAAGGTGCGCTGGTCGATGGGGACGGCTCCCTGACCACCAACCCCGATGCTCTCTATGGAGAGGTCGGCCCCGGAGAGTTGCCGAACCCGATCAACGGGCCAGGCGCAATCACAGCTATGGGCTTGCACAAGGGATCGGGCCTCGCACTGGCCTGCGAAATGCTGGGGGGCGCATTGACCGGATCCGGGACTTGCGGGCCGGGCTATGAGTTCCACAACGGCATGCTCTCGATCTATATCGACCCGGCGCGCATGGATGATGGCCACGACTGGGCCGCCGCCGCCAAGCAATACGTCGATTTCGTGCATGGCATCCGGCCCCGCGATCCGGCCGAGCCGGTCATGGTCCCCGGTGATCCCGAACGCGCCCGACGCGCGGATCGGCGCGCAAACGGCCTGCCACTTCCTGACGCTGCTTGGGATTCGATCCTCGCGGCAGGGGTCGCTCTTGGCCTCGAGCGTGACGCCCTCACCGGAATGGCGGAAATCTGACGACCAAAAGGAGACATGACATGAACCCGAAAGGTTTACGCGCCCGGATCCTCAGCCGAGAAGTCCTCTCCGGCACGTTCGTCAAAACGCCCGCCTATGAAATCATGGAGGTACTGGCGCTCTCCGGTCTGGATTTTGTTTGCATCGATTGCGAGCATGCCCCCAATGACCGGCGCGGCATGGACGCCTCTCTGGCGATGGCCAAGGCGTTGGGTCTGCCCGCCCTTGTGCGTGTACCCGAGGGCACACCGGCCCAGATCCTGATGGCGTTGGACAGCGGTGCATTGGGCGTGGTCGTCCCCCATGTCTTCAGTGTCGAGAAGGCAAAGTCCGTCGTTCAATCCGCCCATTTCGGTCATGGCGGGCGTGGCTTTGCGGGCTCGACCCGCTGGGCTGGTCAGGGCGCACACACCATGCCGGAAGTGCTGGCAATGGATGATGAGACCATCGTGCTCGCCCAGATCGAAGAGCCCGAAGGCGCTGAGGCTGTCGAGGAAATCGCTGCGGTGGATGGCATCGATGGGCTGTTTGTCGGACCTGCTGACATGGCCGTTTGTCTCGGTAAGACCGATATTAACGATCCAGCGGTGCGCGACGTGATGGCGCGCGTCGGCAAGGCGGCCGCCGCAAACGGGAAATCCGCGGTGACCTTCACGCCGACCACCGCGACAGTGCCCGACCTCAAGGCGCTTGGCATCTCGATGTTCTTTGTCGCATCCGAGCACACGTTCATGCTCAACGCGGCGCGCCAGGTCGCCGCAGACATCGCCGGACAGAAGTAACGCATGAGACCGGAGTACCGATCCCTCAGTTTGCGCCCCTCCCCGGATCGGGGAGGCCGGGAGGGGCTGATGCAAAGAAGCCTTAGCCGCCCGAAGGGCGCGAAGACCGCAATGCCCCACCGATGAACAAAACCGTTCATATCGGCTGTGGAGCCGGGTTCATGGGAGACCGCTTCGACGCGTCACTTCCCATCCTCGCTGACATGGCCGAGCGGGACGGTCCAAAATACCTGATGTTTGAAGTCCTAGCCGAGCGCACGCTGGCGGTTGCACACAATGTCATGCGCGATGATCCCGGTGCAGGTTATTCGCCTTATCTAGACCACTACATCAGACCCTGTCTTGCAAAGGCCCAAGACCACGGGGTGACCATAATCTCGAACATGGGCGCGGCAAACCCGGTCGGTGGCGCCCATCGCATACTGGAAATAGCACGTGAGCTTGGGCTCGAAGGCTTGTCCGTCGCTGTCGTTCTCGGAGACGACATCAGCGGCGTGATCCCCTCAAGCGAGATCGCGTCCATGCACACGATGGAGGGCATCGGCCTCAACGGACGCCCAATCATCGCGGCCAATGTCTATCTCGGAGCCCGGCCCGTGGCAGACGCAATCGCCACGGGCGCCGATGTTGTTCTTGTCGGGCGCACCACCGACAGTGCGTTGGCGCTTGGCCCGCTGATCCACGAATTCGGGTGGGCTAAGGATGATCTGGACCGGCTCGCCCAGGGCACTGTCGCCGGACATCTACTGGAATGTGGCGGACAAGTAACCGGCTGCTATTTCGCCGATCCCGGGTTCAAGGATGTTCCCGATCTCGCCCACGCAGGGTTTCCAATTGCCGAATGCGGTGCAGACGGCAGCTTCACCATCACCAAGCCCGATGGCACCGGCGGGGTGGTCGACACGCGCACGGTCACCGAACAACTGCTTTACGAAATGCACGACCCCGCCGCCTATCTCGTCCCCGATGTTGTGCTCGACTGCACAGATCTTGAACTGACCGAAACCGGACCAGATCGGGTCCAGGTCACTGGCGCGCGCGGGCACACGCCACCGGAAACCCTGAAGGCAACGATTTCGGTCGATGGCGGGTGGCTGGGCGAGGCCTTCATGACCTATGCGGGACCCAATGCGCTTGCCCGGGCGGATCTCGCCGGAGAGATCATCCGGGACCGCCTGGCCCAATACGGCACCAACGAGCCTGTACGGATCGAGACCATCGGAACACACGCAACGCTCGACGGCGGTAATCCCGCCAAGCGGGCCATGCGGCGCCTGCCAACCGATGGTGAGTACACCGTGCGGGTCGCCACCCAGTCCGTGGACAAGTCGAATGCACAGCGGGTCTGCGACGAGTTGATGATGCTCTACTGTTCCGGACCCGCAGGCGGTGGTGGCTATCGCGCCTCGGTCACACCGCAGATCGCCACCGCTTCGGTTCTGATCCCACGCGCTCGGATCGAAAGCCAAACCCGCGTCGAGGTCTTCCAGTGACCGGCACCATTACCGTCCCAGTTCACGCCGTCGCCCACGGGCGGGCGGGCGACAAGGGCGATACCTCCAATGTCTCTGTCATCGCGTATAAGCTCGAGGCCTGGCCGCATCTGCTCGAACAGGTCACCGCAGACCGCGTTCTCGCAGCCTTTGCACATCTCGGCGCGAAGGGTTGCCAGCGTTTTGAACTCCCCAACCTCAAAGCCTTGAACTTCGTCATACCCAGTGCGCTGCAAGGCGGGGTCAACGCCTCGCTCGGCCTGGATCGGCATGGCAAAACGCTATCGTTTCTTCTGCTTGGGGAAATCATGGTTGACGTGCCACCGGAATGCCTGCCCGATGGATCACACTATTTGAACACTCCGCACTGACAGGAGAATCCCATGCCTCTGGTCGACCGTATTGCAGAATTTGCCGATGATCTGACCGCTATCCGGCGGGACTTTCACGAACACCCAGAGCTTGGCATGGAGGAGGTCCGCACCTCCGGTATCGTCGCCAAACTGTTGCAGGAATGGGGGATCGAGACCCATACCGGCATCGGGAAGACCGGTGTCGTCGGCATACTCGAAGGAAAGTCACCAGGCCGATCCATCGGGCTACGTGCAGACATGGACGCCCTGCCTATCGATGAGAAGACCAACCTGCCTTTTTCCTCGAAAACGCCCGGTGTGATGCATGCCTGCGGGCATGATGCCCACACCACAATGTTGCTGGGGGCTGCCCGTTATCTGGCAGAGACGCGTGACTTTGCGGGCCGCGCGGTCTTTATCTTCCAGCCTGCTGAAGAAGGTCTTGGCGGCGCCCGCGCGATGCTGGCAGATGATCTCTTCGGTCGGTTCCCCTGCGATGAAGTCTACGGCATGCACAATAACCCGAATGGCAAGCCGAACCAGATTGGCGTCAAACCCGGGGAGGCGATGGCGGGCGCCGATTTCTTCGATTTTCATATTCGCGGCTTTGGCAGCCACGCCGCGATGCCGCAGATGTCGCGCGATCCGATCCTGATCGCGTCGGCCTTTGTCCAGCAATTGCAATCCGTGGTCAGCCGAAACGTCCCACCCACCGAGCCCCTTGTACTGTCGGTCACCCAGATCCATGCGGGCGCCGCCTATAACGTGATCCCAACGGAGGCGACGATCTCCGGCACCATGCGCTATTTTAACCCGGAAGTTGCCGATATGGTGCGTCAGCGCATGCGCGATCTCGCCAAGGGTATGGGCACAGCGTATGGCGTCGAGATCGAGTTCGCGAACCGCGAGATTTTCGACGTGCTGGTCAATGACGAAAAGCTCAGCCACGTAATGCTGGACATCGCCAAGGATGTCGTCGGCGAGGATCATGTCTCTGTAACGCCAAACGTGCGCACCGGTTCGGAGGACTTTGCCGACATGCTGCGTGTCGTTCCCGGGGCCTACTGCACCGTCGGACATTCAGGGACAGTTCCACTGCACAATGACGGGTTTATGCTGGACGAGGACATCCTGCCGGTTGGCGCATCGATCTATGCGCGACTGGTCGAGAAGCGGACAGCGGCATGACCTTTGACCCGGCAGCCCTGCCGTTTGATCCGGATGCGATGCTGACGGGGCTCAGACCTTGGATCGAGTGCGAGAGCCCAACCCATGATGCAGCGGCCGTCGACCGCATGATCGATCTGGCCGCCTACGACCTCGCTGCGGCCGGGGCCAGCATTGAGCGCATTCCCGGTCGGATGGGTCTGGGCGGCTGCGTGCGCGCCACCTTTCCCCATCCCCGCGCCGGTGAGCCCGGTATTCTGATTGCCGGACACATGGACACGGTCCACCCCATCGGCACGCTCAACTTGCTGCCGTTCCGGCGGGAGGGCGGCAAGTGCTGGGGTCCGGGCATTCAGGACATGAAGTCCGGCAACTACCTCAGTCTCGAGGCGATCCGCCAACTCGCCCGCGCGGGGATCGAGACGCCGCTGCCGATCACCGTATTGTTCACCCCCGACGAGGAGATAGGCACGCCGTCGACCCGCGATCTGATCGAAGCGACCGCCGCAACCCAGAAATACGTTCTGGTGCCCGAACCCGCGCGCTCGAATGGCGGGGTGACCTGGGGCCGCTACGCCATCGCGCGGTTCAATCTGGAAACGGTCGGCACGCCGATCCATGCCGGAGTTGATCCGCGCCTCGGCCGTTCGGCAGTGCGGGAAATGGCCAAACGTATCCTAGAGATCGAGGCGATGACCTCGGATGATTGCACTTTTTCGGTCGGCTGTGTGCAGGCCGCGCAAAAACATGTGAACTGCGTCCCTTCGGGCTGTACGGCACAGGCACTTTGCATGGCCAAGCGACAGCAAGATCTGGATGCCGCAGTTGCACAGATGGAGGCTCTGAGCGACCCGGACGGCGATGTCGGATTTCTGGTAAACCGGGCCGTCACCCGCCCGGTCTGGGAACCGTCGGATCAGGACAAAGCGCTGCATGCTCACGCCACAACGATAGCCAAAGACCTCGGCTTCGAGATCCCACCGCAGATGGCTGGCGGCGGCTCGGACGGGAACTTCACCGGTGCTATGGGCATCCCCACTCTCGACAGTTTGGGCGCACGCGGGGCCGGCCTCCACACTCTTGGTGAGCACATCGAAATCGATAGCCTGCCCGAGCGCGGCCGTCTGATGGCGGGCCTGCTAGCGACCCTGACATGAGTGCGCGATCTTACCAGTTCACCCATGCACTGACCCGGCGGCCAGGCCCGGACATCATCGACGGACTGCGAGCGGTCGATACCGGCACACCGGATCTGGGCCTCTTTCAGCAGCACCACGATGCGTATGTCTCAGCACTTCGTGAGACCGGCGCGCGGATCATCGAGCTTCCGGCAGAGCCCGGCCTGCCCGATGCGGTCTTTGTCGAGGACACCGCACTTTGCCTGCCAGAGGGTGCGGTCCTGATGCATCCCGGCGCACCGACCCGGCAGGGTGAAGTCGCCTCCATCGCCCGGGCCTTGATGGCGCTCTATGCGGACGTCCGCGAGATTACCTCCGGCCATATCGAAGGCGGCGACATTCTGGTGACCGAGCGTGAGATCTTGGTCGGTACATCAGCCCGAACGGACATGGACGGCGTCGCTGATCTGACCCATCTGGTCGCCGCTTGGGGCCATACAGTGCGTGTGGTCGAAACCCCACCAGATGTGCTGCACTTCAAAACAGATTGTTCGCTGATTGGGCCGGATACGATCCTTGCAACGCCCCGCCTCGCGGCTTCTGGCTGTTTCGACGGTTACGACATGATCTTCACCGCAGAAGGCGAGGAAGCATGTGCGAACGCGATCCGCTTCAACGATCTCGTGCTGTTTCCCACCGGGTTCCCACGCACACGGGATCGCCTTTTGTCGGCAGGGTATGAGGTGCGCGAGATTGGAAACTCAGAAGCGGCCAAGCTCGACGGCGGCATGTCCTGCTTATCCCTAAGGTTCTCACCGCCGGGCAGACCGGAGTGACCTCGGATCTCGAAACTCGGCGGGCCATTATCGACGCCTGCCTTGAGATGAATACCGTCGGCTTGAATCAGGGCACTTCCGGGAACATCAGCGTGCGCAGCGACGACGGCCTACTGATCACGCCCAGCGGACTGCGCTACGATCGCATGACCCCGGAGGATATCGTCTGGGTAGGGTTCGATGGAGCCACGCAAGGCACGCGGAAAGCCTCAAGCGAATGGCGCTTCCACCGCGATGTTCTGGCCGCCCGGCCCGAGTTCGGCGCAGTGGTGCACGCCCATCCAACCTATGCGACGACGCTTGCGATCCATGGTCGATCAATACCCGCAGTACATTACATGGTCGCTGCCGCGGGCGGGCCCGATATCCGCTGCGCACCCTACGCCACGTTCGGCACCGCGGAGCTTTCCACCCTTGTCGTCGAAGCTTTGGCGGACCGTTCGGCCTGTCTGCTCGCCCATCACGGCATGATCGCGTGCGGCCCGACACTGGAGCGGGCCATGTGGCTGGCCGCAGAGGTCGAAGCCCTCGCTCGGCAATATCACGGCGCCCTGCAGATCGGAGAGCCGCCCGTTCTGCCCGGATCCGAAATCGCCCGCGTCCTGGTCAAGTTTGCAGACTACGGCCCGAAAGACTGACCCCTCAGTTCCGCTCCAATGCATATTCGCGCAGCGCGTCCAGCGGCACGATTTCCAACGCTCTTCGATGGGTCGCCGTCAACTTGACCCGCGGCGCGTGCCCTGCTTCGAACGCCTGCAAGAACCGTCCGGCGCACAAACACCACTGATCCCCGGGCTTCAAACCTGCAAAGCCAAACTGCGGCATTGGCGTGGATAAATCGTTACCGACCGATTTCGAGAACATCAGAAATTCCTCTGTCATCACGGCACAGACCGTGTGCGAGCCTTGATCCTCGGCGCAGGTATCGCAGGACCCGTTGCGCAGGAAGCCCGTCATCGGATCGGTCGAGCAAGGCTCTAGCGCCTCGCCCAGCACATTCACACTTGGATCAACTTCTATTGCACACATTGTCTGATCCTTCCCTGTTGGGACCAATATGTACTATATATAGTGGATGGCAATCAAAGGGCGGGCAAACCGTCAGCCATAAAAAGCAGGCCCGAGCAGAAACGAGGTAGCGATATGAAGATGAGCATGGGCATGACCCGGCGTGGCCTTATGGCCGGGCTGGCCGCTGTGCCGTTGGCAAGTGCAGCACGGGCAGAGGACAGCGAGGTCATCGACGCCCGCGTCAATCTCGCCTTGGGCAGAATGTGGGCGCGCCTGCCGGAAACTCGGACGCTTTCGTCCCGGGCACGCGCGATGCTGGTGATGCCGGATGTGTTGAAGGGTGGCCTGATCGTCGGAGGCGCCTATGGAGAAGGCGCGCTCCTCTTCAATACCGAGGAATTGGGGTACGAGGCGCCTCCCGCTGGCTACTATTCGGTCGCAGCCGCGTCCGTCGGACTGCAGGTTGGGGTCCAGACGACAAGCCACGTGCTCTTCTTCATGACCGACTCTGCGGCGGATGAATTTCGCACCAAGGAAGGCTGGGAAGTCGGCGTAGATGCCGAGGTCACTTTCCCGGAGAAGGGCCTGAACGCTCAGACAAATTCGACGCTTTTGAACCAGCCGGTCATCGGTGTCGTATTTGGGCAGGACGGCTTTCTCGTAGGCGCAAGCCTCGAGGGCGCGAAATACTCGCCGATCGCTCGCTGACGCGACGGAGCGCGGTATGGGCCGCGTTCGATTCCCACACACAAACGGGATGGGAGACCTTCAGATGCTGACAAGACGCTTGATGCTCAGTGGGCTCGCCGCCAGTACGGCTTCGGCCTGCGCAACCAGCAGCAACATCCAGAACCAGGGTGCAGATATTGACTCTCAGGTCAGTCTGGCGATCACGGATATGTATCGACGCCTGCCCTACACGCGGGATCTGGCGAGCCGCGCGTTTGGCATGCTGGTGATGCCCGGCGTGATCAAAGGCGGCTTTATTGTTGGTGGCGCCTATGGCGAAGGCGCGCTGCGCCTGCCAGACACAGGCTACGCCTCCAGCGCGAATTACTACAGCTTTTCAGCGGGTTCTGCCGGCTTTCAGATTGGCGGTCAGAAGTCTCAGCATGCGCTCTTTTTCATGACCGAACCGGCGCTGACGCGGTTCCAAAGCTCGCAGGGCTGGGAAGTTGGCGGCGATGCTGAGGTGACGTTGCTCGATGGCGGGGTCAAAGCGGATCTGAATTCGACGCTGGCGCAGCAACCGGTGATCGGGGTGATCTTCGGTCAGCAAGGCTTGTTGGCCGGGGTAAGTCTGGAAGGCGCCAAGTACAGCCGGATCGCCCGCTAGCTGGTTTCTGACAGGAAGTTCTGGACCTTTTCGACGACGGCGGCAGGCTGTTCCTGCTGGACCCAATGGCCCGCGCCGTCAATCAGATGAGTTCCGAGATAATCGGCACAAGCCTTTGATTCCATGGCCTGAAGCGCGCCAGGGATCTGACGGTATCCCCAGTCCTGAGCACCCGATATAAAGGACGCCGGGATCTCGATCCGACGACCAGCATGGACCGACAGATCCCGGCGGAACGCCGAAGACGTCGCGCAGCGGTACCAGTTCAGCGCGGCCTGGAGGCCAGTTCGTGAGAACTCTGATACATAGACGCCAAGCTCCTGATCTGTAAGCCATTCTGGCGCCATACCTTGAGGCATCTCGGGCGCGACGGTGGCCGCCATGCCCTTGTCCGCCTCCATCACGTAATAGGTCGGCAGTTTGGCAAGCTCAGTCGCGGTCCAGCCGGTCAGTTTATGCGGCAGATTATCCGGCCAATCCGCTGATTTTATGTGGTAATATGCCCTGAAGAACGCCGCAAATCCCTGCGGGGCCTCGAGCATATCTGCCTCGGCTTCCCGCTCGGAATAGTACCACTGATAGTGTTTACGAGGCGGATCGAGCGCAAGAAGTTGGGCATGGACCGGATCTTCGCCCGGCGGGGAGATCGATGGCGGGCCACCAAAGGGTGCACTCATGCACATAACTCTTTGAAATATATCAGGCCTTAGCAGCGCAGCCCAGCCTGCGACTGGAGATCCGAAGTCATGGCCGATGACGGCGTGAACATGCTCGCAGCCCAGCGCATGGACCAAGGCGACTATATCGCGCACCAGATAAGACATTGAAAATGCTGACAAATCCCCATCGTAGCCAGCGTCCGGGCCTTCCCAGCCTGTCGTTCGTCCATACCCCCTCTGATCGGGGGCAACGACGTAGAACCCAAGTTCGGCCAGCGGTACCATGACCTTGCGCCAACTGAACGCCAGCTCCGGAAACCCGTGCAATAACAAAAGCATAGGCCGGGATGGCTCGCCCGCCACGAGACAGTGATGGGTCAGCCCCGTGGCGGTCTCGATATGCTGAACCTCGATCCCGCCGGGCAATGGCAGTGGTGGTAAATCGGTGCTCATGTTTCCCCCGCATTACCCTCTTGGGCTGGGATCAAAGCGTATGGCAGGCGTATGGCACCTGTACAGCAACCGTATGGCAGCTGTACCGCAAGCGTATGGCAGGCGTATGTACACCAAGTCGACCTGTGCGAGAC
>CAYYZH010000058.1:3993-21325 GCA_964475765.1 uncultured Limibaculum sp. | reverse complement strand
GTGCGCTTGATATAACCGCCATGGGTGACCGTGACGACCATGTCCTCGCGCTCAATGAGATCTTCGTCGTCCAAGTCCCCGTCATACTCGACAATTTCGGTCTTCCGCGCTGTCGCAAATTCCTCGCGCACAGCTTTCATCTCGTCTGAAATGATCGCCATAATCCGCGGGCGGGAAGACAGGATATCGAGATAGTCCTTTATCTCGTCAGCCAGAGTTTTCAGCTCCTCGCCGATCTCCTTGATGCCCATCGCCGTCAGGCGCTGGAGCCTGAGATCGAGGATCGCACGGGCCTGCAAATCGGAAAGGTTATAGGTCCCGTCATCGTTGATCGTGTGGCCGGGATCGTCGATCAAACGAATGTAATCCGCAATCGCCTCGGCGGGCCAGCGCCGCCCCTTAAGACGCTCGCGCGCCTCAGCGGGGTCCGCGGACGAACGGATCGTCTGCACGACCTCATCGACATTCTCGACGGCGACGGCGAGACCGCACAAAAGATGCGCACGCTCCCGCGCCTTGCGCAGCAGGAACGCCGTACGCTTGGCCACAACCTCTTCACGGAAGGCGATGAACGCCTGTAGAAACACTTTAAGTTCAAGCTGTTCCGGCCGACCACCATTCAGTGCAAGGATGTTGCAGCCGAAGGATGTTTGCAGAGACGAGAATCGGTAGAGCTGGTTCAGCACCACGTCGGGCGTTGCATCGCGTTTCAGCTCGATCACCACGCGCACGCCGTGCCGGTCGCTCTCATCCTGAATGTGGGCAATGCCCTCGACCTTTTTCTCCTGAGAAACCTCGGCGATGCGTTCGACCAGCGTGGCCTTGTTCACCTGATAAGGGATCTCGTCGACGATGATCGCAAAGCGGTCCTTGCGGATCTCCTCGATATGGGTCTTGGCGCGGATGATCACGCTGCCACGGCCTGTATGATAAGCCTTGTAAGCCCCTGAACGACCAAGGATTGTGCCACCCGTCGGGAAGTCTGGCGCGGGGACAAACTCCATCAATTCGGCAATTGTCAGCTCCGGGTTTTCGATCAGCGCGAGCGTCGCGTCGATCACCTCACCAAGATTGTGCGGCGGGATGTTCGTCGCCATCCCAACCGCGATGCCCTGAGAACCATTGACCAGCAAATTCGGAAATCTTGCTGGAAGAACAGTCGGTTCCTGGAATTCATTCGAGTAGTTTGGCTGGAACGTGACGGTCTCTCGCTCGATATCCTCGAGCAGCATGGTCGCCGCCTTGGCCATGCGCACCTCGGTATACCGCATCGCGGCGGGCGCATCGCCGTCCATCGACCCGAAGTTCCCCTGCCCATCGGCCAGCGGCAGGCGCATCGAGAAGTCCTGTGCCATGCGCACCAGCGCATCGTAAATCGCGCCGTCACCGTGCGGGTGGTATTTACCCATGACGTCCCCGACGAGACGGGCGGATTTCTTGTAGGCCTTGTTAAAATCGTAACCACCTTCGTGCATGCCATAGAGAATGCGCCGGTGAACAGGCTTCAGGCCGTCGCGCAGATCGGGGATCGCGCGGGAAACGATGACCGACATCGCATAGTCGAGATAGGAGCGTTTCATCTCCTCCTCGACCGTGATGGTCGGGCCATCATGGGGCTGGCGTTCAGGAGGGCTCATGCCGTCTTCGTCGTCCGGCCCACCGGGAATGTCGTCGTCGCTCAAATCACTGCTCCAGCCCATTTTTCGGGCGTGTTCTTTCGATTGAGACAGTTATACGATGGTGCGCCGGTCGGGGCAACAAATCCGGGCGGCTCAGCCCCCCAATTCGGGCGAAAATCGACAGGAAACCGCGGGATTCATGGGAACGGAGTGGGATATGTCAGGCGAGACTGATCTGGACATGCTTCTGGCTTCGATGACGCCGGTTCTGGGGCCGGAAACCTATGTTTTCGCAACGTTCAAGGACCGGGCCGTACCCGCTGCGCTGACCCCGCAAATGGTGTTTCAGGAGGCGGAGGGGACGACGGTGATTGTCCCAAAGGTCGAAGCCGAAGCCGCCGGGCTGGAAAGCACATACCCCTGCCGCAAGATTACGCTTCAGATCCACTCCTCGCTCGAAGCCATTGGATTTCTTGCACGTATCACGGCTGCACTGGCGGAGGCTGGCCTTTCGGTCAACCCTGTCTCGGCCTTTCTTCACGACCATCTCTTTGTGCCGGAGGATCGGGCGGAGGAGGCGATGACAGTGCTCAAACGCCTGTCGAGTAAAGCCGCTTAGAACAGCGCCCGGCGGAGCAGGTTCAGTCCCATCACCAGAAATACGATCAGGACCGCGATGCGGAACCGCTCGGCATCGAGATGGCGGCGGATCACCTCGCCCACCATGAAGCCCGCGATGGCGGGCACGGTCAGGGCCAGAGACAGCCCGGCGGAGGGGCCGGTGAGGATACCGATCTGCCAGAACCCGTAGATCAGCGGCAGCGTGCCCATGAAGATCATCACGCCGGTGGCGCGCATGAACTCGTCCTTCTCGACCCGGCGCGCCATCAGGTAGGTGACCATAGGCGGCGCCCAGATCGCGGTCAGCCCGCCAAGAAGCCCAGAGGCGACGCCGGACACCACCTGCCCCACACGATCATAGCGCGCAGGCAGAAAGGGTGGCGACCAGGTCAGGCTCGAGACGGAAAAGAGAATGATCACCAGCCCCAGAACCAACAGCAAAGTGTCGGTGGAAACGCTGCCGGTCAGGGTCAGGCTGACGACTGCGATCATGCCCATCAGGCAGGCAATATAGATCCAGAACCGCCGGATCGTCGCCCCCATCCCGCCCGCGCGCCAGATCTGCCAGCCGTTCGAAAGAAACGAGGGGAAGATCACGAGACCCAGCGCCACGCGCGGCTCGACGATCAGGGTCATCATACCGACTGACGCCGTGGGCAGCCCTATCCCGACTGTGCCTTTGATGATGCCCGCCAGCAGAAAGACCCCGGCGATCAGGGCGATAATCTCGGGCGAAAGCCCGTTCATCCCGGCCGGTCGGCGATCACGGACGCGCCGAGATGGAACTCGAGCAAAGTCCGAAACGTACTTTGAAAATCGCCCGCGATGGCATCGTCCAGCACCCCGGGCGCCAGCCCTCGGGCCTGCATGACATAGGCGTTGAAGCGCGTACAGGCGTGCATCATCGCGGAAGCGGTGCGGGCGATCCCCTCTTCGCCAATCAGATCGTTGGCCGGGTGGATGAACCGATCAGCGAGGCGCAAGAAGAGGCGCCGCGGCTCCTCCGCCATATCGTTCAGCGAAACAAGGACATCGATGGCTGCATCGGGAACCCCGGGCACGCCAGGTGCCGAGGCCCCGGCGCTGCGCAGATGCTGAAGCGCATGTTCGCGCAATTCATGGTCAAAGCGAGCTGCGAGAAACTCGCGCGTCTCGGCATCGACGGTTTCGCCCTCATCCAGTTGCGCCTGCATGGCAAAGGCGCTGAACCGGCTGGTGGCATAGATGAACGCCGCGCCGATCCGGTCCGGCGGCTCTTCGCCCATCGCCGCATTGGCGGTGTTCAGGAAGACGTCGGCCACCTTGTGGAAGGCGGCCATCTCTTCCTCGGAGACCTCCGGCCCTTCGTCCGACATGCTCATCGCGGAGGGTGTTCCCGGATCAGAACGGGATCTCGTCGTCGAGACCGCCACCGCCGCCCGCCGGGGGGCCACCCATATCGCGGCCACCGCCGCCGCCAGAGCCACCGAAGTCACCGCCGCCACCACCATATCCGCCGCCGCCGTCACCGCGGCCATCCAGCATGGTCAGCGTACCGTCGAACCCGTTGATCACCACCTCGGTGGAATATCGATCGGCCCCGGACTGATCCTGCCACTTGCGGGTTTGCAGCTTGCCCTCGATGTAAATTTTCGAGCCCTTCTTCAGGTATTGCTGCGCCACCCGCACCAGACCTTCGGAGAAAATGGCAACTGAGTGCCACTCGGTCTTTTCCCGCCGCTCGCCGGTGTTGCGGTCCTTCCACGTCTCGGAGGTCGCAAGGCGCAGATTGCAGACCTGGCCGCCGTTCTGAAAGCTGCGGACCTCCGGGTCTGCACCAAGATTTCCGATCAGCATCACCTTGTTCAAGCTGCCTGCCATGGGGGACCTCATTCACTGGGACGGTGTTTGGCCGGACCCTAACCGAGCGCGCGGCGGGACGCCACCGCTATTGAACGCGCTTGGCACGCACACCTGAAACTACATGGGTTTGAGGGAATCGACCTTCCCGGTTTAGAGTTCGGCCATCTCAGCCCAGAAGGACGCGGAGCCACAGTCATGAATGCAACGGTCAGAAAGACTTCTGCGAGCAAGCGTACGACAGCCAAGCGGTCGGCAAGTAAGGCTTCGGCAGCTCCTCGAAAGGCGCGCAAGAAGAAGGACGCCAACCCCGTACCCGCGTCAAAGGAGAACGCGGCGTCAGCCTTTGAGGCCGCGGACTATCCCTACAAGAACCGGATGAAGCGCAAGCCCTATGAGGCACAGAAGGAGGCGCTTCAGGTCGAACTTCTGAAGGTCCAGAAATGGGTCAAGGATACCGGCCAGCGTGTCGTGATCCTGTTTGAGGGGCGCGATGCAGCGGGCAAGGGTGGGACGATCAAACGCTTCACCGAGCATCTGAACCCGCGCGGCGCGCGCGTGGTCGCGCTGGAAAAGCCAACACCCACCGAACAGGGTCAGTGGTACTACCAGCGCTATGTCCAACACCTGCCAACGTCAGGTGAGATCGTGCTTTTCGATCGGTCCTGGTACAATCGTGCAGGCGTTGAGCGGGTGATGGGCTTCTGTACGCCCACCGAATATCTCGAGTTCATGCGCCAGACGCCGGACTTTGAGCGGATGCTGGTGCGCTCGGGAATCAGGCTCTTCAAATACTGGTTCTCGGTGACCCAGGACGAGCAACGCTCCCGGTTCAAGGCACGAGAGGGCGACCCCCTGAAGCAATGGAAACTGAGCCCGATCGACATCGCGTCCCTTGGAAAATGGGGTGAGTACACCGAGGCCAAGGAAGCGATGTTCTTCTACACCGACACCGCCGATGCGCCTTGGACGATCATCAAGTCGGATGACAAGAAGCGTGCGCGGCTTGGCTGTATGCGTCATTTCCTGAATTCGCTCGACTATCCCGGCAAGGACACCAAACAGGTGCGCGATCCGGATGAGCTGATCGTCGGGACCTCCACGCAGTTCGGACAGGTCGGCGACGATTTCCCCTCGGTCTGAGGCCGTCTGAAGCCGCATCACCACCGGGATCAACGACTGGCTCCATGCAAATCTGCTGTTCTGGCCCGGCCGATATGTTAGAGGCTCGCCCAGGGGAAATGCAGGGGATTTGGAGGTGCGCATGGCAACGGCAATCGATGCAGGTATAGGCCGCGAAGCAGACCAGGTGGCAGACATCGTCACCCGGGCGCGCGAGGCGATGAACGCCTATGAGAACACCGATCAGGGTCGGGTTGACGAAGCGGTCACGGCGCTCGCCTGGTCGATCTACAAGCCTGAGAACGCGCGCATGCTCGCCGAACTGGCGGTCGAAGACACCGGCCTTGGCAATGTCGAGAGCAAGATCATCAAGAACACGCGCAAGACCTTCGGGACGCTGCGCGATCTGATGCGGGTGCGCTCGGTCGGCATGATCTCGGAAGAGCCCGAGAAGGGCCTTGTCAAATACGGCAAGCCGGTCGGGGTGGTTGGCGCGGTCTGTCCTTCCACCAATCCGGCGGCGACCCCGGTGAACAAGGCGATGATGGCGCTCAAAGGCGGCAACGCCGTCGTGATCGCACCCTCGCCCGCAGGCTATCACACGACGGCCAAGACGGTCGATCTGATGCGAGCCGAACTTGCCAAGGCTGGGCACCCGGAGGATCTGGTGCAGATCCTGCCCAGCCCCGTAAACAAGGCGATGACCCAGGCGCTGATGGATCAGTGCGATCTGGCGGTCGTGACCGGCTCTCAGAACAACGTGAAACGCGCGATGCAGTCGGGGACAGTGGCCATCGGGGTTGGTGCGGGCAATGTCCCCGTGATCATCGATTCGACCGCGGATCTCGACGATGCGGCGGAGAAGATCACTGCGTCCAAGATCTTCGACAACTCGACCTCGTGTTCGTCAGAGAACGCCGTGGTGATCCTTGACGACGTTTATGAAGACGCCATCGCCGCGCTGGAACGGGCGGGGGGCTGGCGCTGCTCGCCCGGCGAGAAGGCTCAGGTCGAAGGCACGCTCTGGGTCGATGGCAAGCTCAACCGGCATGTCATCGCCAAGGACGCAGACGTGGCGGCGGATGTGTTCGGCCTGCCGGAGGACGCCAAGGGGCGCAAGTTCTTCATGGTCGAGGAAGACATGGTCGGCGGCAAACACGGCTTCGCCGATGAGAAACTCAGCCTCGTCGTGACCGTCTACCGTGCGAAGAACTTCGCCGATGCCAAGCGGATCTGTGGGCAGATCCTGAATGTCACGGGCCTTGGTCATTCCGTCGGCATTCACACGGCCAACACAGATCACACCCGGGAACTGGCGGCCGAGACTGATGTTGTGCGCGTGCTGGTCAATCAGGCCCATACCTTCGGGAACGGCGGCTCATTCAACAACTGCTTGCCGTTCACGCTCTCGATGGGCGGCGGCACATGGGCCGGGAACACCATCTCGGAGAACCTGAGCTGGCACCACTTCATCAACGTCACGCATCTGGTGACGACGATCGCCGAGGACAAGCCGTCGGAAGAGGCGCTGTTCGGCAATCACTGGGCCAAATACGGTTCCTGAAACAAGTGTGCGTCATGGGCGCACCCTACGATGACGTCGCGCTTTAGGTGCGTCCATGACGCACCTTCTGGGATGGAGCACTTATGAACTTTGAGGAATTCGCGGCAAAGCCGCTGCTGGCCGCAGGGGGCATCGCCGTCCCGCCCAGCCAGATCGCGGTCACTCCCGATGAGGCAGCAGACGCTGCGGACAAGATCGGGCCCTGCGTGGTCAAGGCGCAGGTCCCAACCGGCAAACGCGGCAAAGCGGGCGGCATTCAGCTTGCGGCGAACGCGGATGAGGCACGCACCCATGCGGCCAACATCCTCGGCATGGATATCGGAGGCTTCACCGTCGAGAAACTGTTGGTTGAAGGTCAGGTCCCGATAGTTCGTGAGCTTTATGCTGCCATCCTGAATGATCCTGTCACCTGCGGCCCGGTGGTTCTGTTCTCGCCCCTTGGCGGCATGGATGTCGAAGAAGCAGCCGAGCAGGATCCCGATGCCATGCGCCGTCTGCCCGTGGACATCCGCCATGGGCTTGACCTTGTGCAGGCGGCCACGCTGCTTGACGGGCTGGACCTGCCTCCCGCAACAGCCGACGTGCTGGTCAAACTCTACGAAGTTTACCGGGCCAACGACGGTGAACTGCTCGAGATCAATCCGCTGGTCGTCACCGAAGACAACGAGGTGATCGCACTCGACTGCAAATTCACGCTTTGCGACAGTTCGATCCCGCGCCAGAGCGAGATCGCGCCGGATGGCACGCCGGACAAATTGACGAACCTCGAAGCCGAAGCCGCCGCGGCGGGTCTCAAGTATATCGAACTTGGCGGCTCGGTCGGCGTGCTTGCAAACGGCGCAGGTCTGACCATGACCACCATGGATGCGATCACCCACTATGGCGGCCAGCCCAGCAACTTCCTTGAGATCGGCGGCGAGGCCTACACCAAGGCCGAAACTGCGCTGACGATCCTGCTGAAGAACCCAAATATCAAATCGCTGCTGGTCAACTTCTGCGGGGCCTTTGCCCGGACCGATGTGATGGCAGGCGGCGTGGTCGAGGCGTGGAAAAATCTCGCCCCGGACATTCCCGTCTTCTTCACCATCCACGGCACCGGCGAGGACGAGGCGGTCGCTCTGGTGAAACGTGAACTCGGAATCGAGCCATTCGACCTGATGGATGACGCGGTCCGCGCAGCAGTGGAGGCCGCGCAATGATCCCCCGTAAAGCGCACCGTGTTCTCGTCCAGGGCATCACCGGTAAGCAGGGCACCTTCTGGACCGAGAAGATGATCGAGTACGGGGCCACCGTCACCGGCGGCGTGAACCCGAAGAAGGCAGGCACCGAACATCTCGGGCTGCCTGTCCATGCCTCTGCCCGCGATGCGGCAGGCACATTCGACATCGCATTGATGTTCATCCCACCGATGATGGCTCGGGCTGCGGCGGTCGATGCCTGCGAAGCCGGCGCCAAGCTGCTGGTCTGCCTGACCGAACACATCCCCTCCCACGACGTCATGGTGATGCACGCCGCCGCCCGCGCCAATGGGACCCGCATTGTCGGACCGAACACGGCTGGGCTCGTGACCCCGGGCGAGACGTTCGTGGGCATCATGCCTGCATTCAATGGCCGCGTGTTCTCAGAGGGTGATGTCGGCGTGATCTCACGCTCAGGTTCGCTGGGCACGCTGATCTCACTGAACCTAACACAGAACGGCATGGGCCAGTCGGTGTTTTACGGCATCGGTGGCGATCCGATGATTGGCACGACGACGCGCGAGGCGCTGGAGATGCTGGACGCCGATCCAAAAACTCGCGCCGTGGCGATCTGTGGAGAGATCGGCGGATCGGCCGAAGAAGAAGCCGCCGAATATGCCAAGACCATGTCGAAACCGGTGGCTGCGTTCATTGCGGGCCGCGCCTCTCCTCCCGGCAAGAAAATGGGCCACGCCGGTGCCATCGTCTCCGGCGGAAAGGGCGATTACGCATCCAAACGCCGCGCGCTTGAGGCTGCAGGCGTCGCCGTCGCCGATGTACCCAGCCAACTGCCGGAGTTGCTGAAAGGCACCTGACCTTCTTCGGTCATCTCGCCATCGCTGCGATCTCGTCTTTCGTGGGGATGGCAATTCGTATCTTCTTGCGCTCCAGCATCCTGCGTTCTTTGCGGGTCTTTCGCTTTTTCGCGATCACCAGATCTTCGTGAGACCAAGGGTCCCAATGCTCGACAGCGTCGGCAAGCCAGCGAAACCCTCGCAATATCGGGATCCGAACCGGCACGGGCATCGCCAGATAGTCTGTGGCGAGCAATTTCCAGCGAGTACTCATCCAGTCCATATCGTCTTCGCGATGCAAGGCGTTGATCATCAAAAGGCATGAAGCCACACGCCAATGGCGCTCCCAGCCTTTAGCTTGATGGTATGCGCAAAGCTCGACCGCTTCTGACGGATACCAATTTTGTTCTTCAGTGAAGATCCCGCTTTGCTCTGAGAGTACCTTGGTCAGTTCCGAGCAATGACGCTTGTGTTCAGAAGGGCCTGCATGGCTGTCAAATCTGGCAATTCCAGCGATCTCATCATCCGTAGCGGTAAGGACGAATTCCAGCAGGTGACTGCAAATCTCATCGCGTTCTGCCACCTCGTCCAACGCCACTATGTCTTCCCTGTTGCACTTTCGAGAACCAAACATCCCCGGCACCGATGCGGTTACAAGCAGTCAACCAGAACCACGTCATAGAATGAAGGCAGGTTGGAGGGTGAAATTCGCGTGATCGCAAATTTGCAGTGCGCATACGCTATTTCACATCCGGTCGCGTCTCAGTCCGATACCGCCAAGCCCTGATGTCGGTTCAAGATTGATACTCCAAAAAAAGAACATATAGTGAACATTTCTGTTCGCTGTAGGATTCCCTGAGTCGAGATGCCCGCTCGGACCCGCCATGAAACCCTTGCTGCGCTGAGAGCGCAGCTTGCGCCGCCGCCCACGGATCGGGCAGCGGTCGGTCTTGATGGATTCGTCTCTCGGACAGGAAACATCCATGAGATTTCCTTAATCACGGGAGAGGTTCACGAGATCCTGCCCGGCGGGCCGGGCGAGGCTGGCGCGATCGGCTTTGCCACAGCTCTTCTGGCCAACCGCATGGGAGCGGATCCGCGCCCCGCGCTTTGGGCCAATAGCCGCACAGCGCAACGCGAAATCGGGCGGCCCTATGCTCCAGGGCTTGCACAAGCTGGCATCGATCCGGCCCGGCTGATGCTGGTGACCACGCGCAATGACAAAGATCTGCTCTGGGCACTGGAGGAAGCCCTGCGCTCCGCGGCGTTTGCAGCCATCGCGGCCTTGGCGGGCGATGTGCCGTTCACGCCCAGTCGCCGACTTTCACTGGCCGCTGCCAGCTCTGGCACGGCTCTCTTTCTACTGCGCCCGGCAGGCACGACGGAGGCCAGCGCGGCCTCCACCCGCTGGCGTATCACGCAGCGCCCGGGCCTGCCGAACCCGTTCGATGCCCGCACCCTGGGACGCTCCGCCTGGCAGATCGAACGGCTGCGCGCCCGCAACGGTCCGCCACAGATATGGGAGGTTAGACAAGATGACACGCAGGATCCTCTCGATCTGGCTGCTCGATCTGGCCATCGAGCGGTGGATCAAACGCGCCGCGCCGCAGGGTGAGGTCCGACAAGGGTGCGTCATGGACAAACCCTATGCGCTGATCGAAGTCGGGGCGCGTGGAGTCACGCTCAGCGCGGTAAATGCAGCTGCCCGCGCGCTTGGCCTCACCATCGGCATGCGCCTGACCGATGCCCGTGCGATCCATCCCGGGCTCGCCACCGCACACCAGGATCACGCAGCAAATGCGCGAGCTCTGAACGGCCTGGCCGATGTCATGCTTCGCTTCAGCCCCTGGACCGCCACCGATGGCGCGGACGGGCTTTTGCTGGATGTCACCGGGTGCACCCATCTGCAGGGTGGAGAGGCCGAGCTTTGTGAGACCGTTCACAAAGCCCTGACAAGGGCCGGATACACCGCGCGGCTGGGTCTGGCGGAGACCATCGGGGCGGCATCGGCCGCCGCCCGGTTCAACCCCCAAAGCCCGTGCATCATCCCGCCAGGGCAAGTCTCCGAGGCCCTCGCCTGCCTGCCCCTCGCCGCCCTGCGCATCGAGGCGGATACCCTGCACAATCTGCGCCTGCTTGGCCTCACCAAAATCGCCCAACTCTGCAGTATAGATCGCGGCAGTCTGACCCGTCGTTTCCCCAAAAGCAGCCATACGCAAAGCGTCCTGATGCGGCTGGATCAGGCCTTGGGCCACCTTGATGAGCCATTGAACCCGCGCATGCCAGCCCCCGAATACCGCGTCCATGTCAGCCCGGTCGAGCCGCTGATCGATCTCGGCGGCATCGAAGACGCGTTCACCCGTTTACTGATCCGTCTACTGGCGCTTCTTAAGACCGACAACCGCGCGGCGCGGCGCCTCACGCTCTATGCCTTTCGCGGGGATGGGCATGTTGTGCGCACAACCGTCGGCCTTGCCCGCGCCAGTATCGATCAGCCTCATATCGCACGGCTCTTTCGCGAAAAATTCGACCGTATCGATCCCGGTTTTGGTATCGATACGGTCTTGCTCAGCTCAGATGTCACGGAGCAGATTACGTCTGCGCAGCCAAGGCTTGATCCGGGCCAGACGGAAGACACCGCGCCGCACGCCCTCGAGCGGTTTGTCGACAAGGTCGCGAACCGGTTGGGGCAGCAGGCGATCTATCGTCTCGCCCCGGTCGAAAGTCATCGTCCTGAACGCGCGCTGCGCCGCGCACCGCCTCTGGCGCGCGATCTTTGGGAGGGGGCGGAGCCCATCACGAAACCCCGGCCTCTGACCCTGTTCGAACGACCGGAACCCGTGGCCGCTATCGCCGAAATCCCCGAAGGGCCGCCGCTGAGTTTCCGCTGGCGCCGGGTGCTGCGCCAAACTGCTCGCGTCGCCGGCCCTGAGCGTCTCGCAACCGAATGGTGGCGCGAGCTTGACGAGGCCACCCGCGCCAGCCGCACGCGCGACTATTACGTGGTCGAGGACACCGAGGGCCGACGCTATTGGCTCTTCCGCGACGGACTCTACGACGCGCCACATCCCAAAGGCATCCCGGAATGGTTCGTGCACGGGCTCTTCGCATGAGCCCGCCTGATGCCGGTCCGCCCTCGGGCAAGGTTTTGCGGGCGATGCGACGGGGCGGGCGGGTGGGCGGCGTATCGCCCGCAAAATCCACACGCTGCTATGCCGAACTTCAGGTCACAACGAATTTCAGTTTCCTGCGCGGCGGCTCGCATCCCGACGAGCTGGTCAAGACGGCGACCGAGCTGGGCCTGACCGCCATCGGGATCACCGACCGCAACTCGCTGGCAGGCGTTGTGCGCGCCCATATCGCGGCGAAGGAGGCGCATCTCAGTCTGATCATCGGGTGTCGGCTGGACCTGAGCGACGGGCCAAGCCTTCTGGTCTGGCCCGAGGACCGCGCGGCCTATGGGCGGCTCTCGCGGCTTCTCAGCCTTGGCAAGATGCGTGCACCCAAGGGCGAATGCGATCTGACGCTCGCCGATGTGCTGAACCATGCGGAAGGGCAACAGCTTGCCGTCCTGCCCCCCGACACGATCGACGCGGACTTTGCCGAAACATTGACGCATCTCGCCAGCCAATTGCCCAAGGTCCATCTCGTCGCAACGCACCGCTATGACGGCCATGACCGCGCACGCATCGGACAACTGGATGCGCTGGCCGCCAGAACCGGCACGCATCTTCTGGCCACCAATGACGTGCATTACCATCACGCGGACCGGTGCGAGTTGCAGGATGTGCTGACCTGCATCCGCGAGGGCGTGACCATTCAGGAGGCGGGCTATCGCCTCGCCGCCAATGCCGAGCGGCACCTCAAGCCCGCCGCGGCAATGGCGACCCTGTTCCGCGATCACCCCCATGCGCTGGAGGCGACGGCCGAGATCGCGCGGGCCTGCACCTTCTCGCTGGATGAGCTGTCCTACGAATACCCCGATGAGCCCGTGCCAAAGGGCAAAACCCCGCAGCGGCATCTCGAGGATCTGACCTGGAAGGGCGCGGCCTGGCGGTATCCCGACGGCGTGCCCGACCGTGTAATCGCCAACATCAAACGCGAGCTGAAACTGATCGCAGAGCTGAACTACGCGCCATATTTCCTGACCGTGCATGACATCGTTGCCTATGCTCGCACACCGCAGCCAGACAAGGGGCGGACGGACCCGATCCTCTGCCAGGGACGCGGCTCAGCGGCGAACTCGGCGATCTGCTATTGCCTTGGCGTGACCTCGGTCGACCCTTCCGAAATCGACCTTCTGTTCGAGCGTTTCATCACCAAGGAACGCGGCGAGCCGCCCGACATTGATGTCGATTTCGAACACGAACGCCGCGAGGAGGTGATCCAGTATATCTACGAACGCTATGGCCGCGACCGCGCCAGCCTGACCGCGACCGTGATCACCTATCGCGCCCGCAGCGCCGTACGCGAGGTCGGCAAGGCGATGGGGCTGACCGAGGACATCACAGCGGCCATGGCCAGCACGATCTGGGGCTCGTGGGGCACGGAAGTGCATACGGACCGGGTAAAGCGTGCGGGACTGGATATCACCGATCCGCTGCTGGCCCGCGTTATCACGCTGACTGATGAACTGATCGGCTTTCCCCGGCATCTCTCGCAACATGTCGGCGGGTTCGTGCTGACCCGTGGGCCTCTGGTTGAGACCGTGCCGATCGGGAATGCGGCCATGGACGACAGGACGTTCATCGAATGGGACAAGGACGACATCGAGGCGCTGAAGATCCTCAAGGTCGATGTGCTGGGCCTTGGCATGCTGAGCTGTATCCGCCGGGCCTTCGATCTGATGGACACGCATTACGGCGTGCGCCACACGCTGGCGACGCTGCCGGGCGAGGACGAGGCGGTTTATGACATGATCTGCCGGGCCGACACGCTGGGCGTCTTCCAGATCGAGAGCCGGGCACAAATGACCATGCTACCGCGCCTGCGCCCCCGCGAGTTTTATGATCTGGTGATCGAGGTTGCGATCGTCCGCCCCGGCCCCATTCAGGGCAATATGGTCCACCCGTACCTGCGCCGTCGCAAGGGGATGGAGCCGGTCGAGTTCCCTGCCCCGCATCCCGATTTTGGAAGACCGGACGAGCTGGAAAGCATTCTGGGCAAGACAATGGGCGTCCCGCTCTTTCAGGAACAGGCGATGAAGATCGCCATGGTCGCCGCCGAATTCACGCCGGGTGAGTTAAACGAGCTACGCCGTGCCATGGCGACCTTTCGCAGGCGCGGCACGATCCACGAGCTTGAAGCCAAGATGGTCGATCGCATGGTGCTGCGTGGGTATGAGCGCGATTTTGCCGCGCGCTGCTTCGACCAGATCAAGGGGTTCGGCGAGTATGGCTTCCCCGAAAGCCATGCCGCCAGCTTTGCCCTGCTGGTCTGGGTGTCGTGCTGGCTCAAGCATCACCACCCCGATGTGTTCGCCTGCGCACTCCTGAATTCGCAGCCAATGGGCTTCTACGCCCCGGCGCAGATCGTAAGGGATGCCCGCGAGCATGGCGTCGAGGTGCGCCCGCCAGATGTGAACAGCTCGGATTGGGATTGTGCGCTGGAACCGCTCGCCGATCCGGCCACCCATGCGCTTCGGCTGGGGCTGCGGCAGGTTGACGGGCTGAATCAGGATCGCATGGCCGCGCTGGTCGCGGGGCGGCCTTACCGCGTGATTGAAGATCTGCAGACACGGGCCGGTCTGACCGTGTCGGAGATCGAGAAGCTCGCGGCTGCGGATGCCTTCCGCTCCATTGGTTTGGACCGGCGTCAGGCGCTCTGGGAGGCGCGCGCGCTGAGCCGTGCCAAACCGCTACCCCTCTTCGCTGCAACGGAGATTTCAGAGAAAGGCGATGAGCCCGAGACAAGCCTACCCGCAATGCCACTGGCCGAGCACGTGATCGCGGACTATCGCACCATCCGGATGTCTTTGAAGGCGCACCCCATGACATTCCTGCGCGAGGATCTTGCGAAACGGAAAGTCCGCCCGACCTCCGCGTTAAACGGCGTCCACAACGGCCAGCGCGTCTCGGTTGCCGGGATCGTTCTGGTGCGCCAGCGCCCGGGCACCGCCAAGGGTGTGGTCTTCATGACCATCGAGGATGAGACTGGCGTCGCCAACATCATCGTCTGGCCCAAAGTACTGGAACGTTTCCGCCCCATCGTGATGGGCGCGCGGCTGGTCGTGATCCATGGCCGGGTGCAAAGCCATGACGGGGTCATGCATGTGGTGGCGATGCAGATGGAGGACCGCACCGCGATGCTCGATGGTTTGTCGGGTGAGAAGGCCCGCACGGCACTGGCGCGCGCCGATGAAGTCCAGCGCCCGGTCCCCGAACGCAGCACTGGGCGGCGTCATCCCCGCGACATGCAGGTTCTTCCAAAATCACGGGATTTCCACTGACGCTGCGCTCTCAGCACATAGGCGATTGGCAAACCGGTGTGCGCCGCGCATTCTGATCCGAAAGAACCGGAGGAATACGCCATGGCCAGAACTGTTGCCGAGACCGCCGCAACCTTGCCACCAACGCAGGATCTTGCCCGCTGGATCGCCGGAGCTTCAGCGCAAGACATCGACGCCAACGCAATCCGGTGGGCGCGGCACTGTTTGCTGGACTGGCTCGCGGTAACCATCCCCGGCGCGCGCGAGGATCTGGTGGGCATTCTGGTCGATGAGGCGACGGCCGATGACGCCGCCGGGACGACCCCGGTGGTCGGACGCGGCGAGGCTGTTACACCCAGTTGGGCCGTGCTGATCAACGGCACAGCCAGTCATGCGCTGGACTATGACGATGTGAACCGAGCCATGCACGGGCACCCGACAGTCGCAGTGATGCCCGCGGTCCTGACCGAAGCGGCCACCGGCGGGCATGACCTCGACCACACTCTTCAAGCCTTTGTCATCGGCTACGAGACCGCGGCGCTGATCGGCGACATGACCGGAGACGAGCACTACGAAATGGGCTGGCACAACACCGCGACCATCGGGACCTTTGCAGCAGCTGCCGGCGTCGCCTGGTTGAAAGGTCTGGATGCCGACCGCACCGCGCATGCTCTCGGCTCGGCCGCGACTATGGCTGCAGGGCTGAAATCCATGTTCGGCACCATGTGCAAGCCGCTCCATGCCGGACGCGCGGCGCAGTCCGGCAGGCTGGCGGCGAACATGGCTTCCCGCGGTTGGGTCTCCCGCGACGACGCATTGGAATGCCCACAGGGGTTCTGGGCCACGCAAGCCCCGGATCACGCACCCTTTACGATCGAACGCAAACCAGGACAGCCCTTCCAGATTGAGAACAATCTCTTCAAGTATCACGCTGCCTGCTACATGACGCATTCTTCCATCGAGGCGTGTCGTATGCTGACGGGCGAGCACGGTTTGAACCTCGACAACATCTCGAAGGTCCGCCTCCGGGTGAACGAAGGCAGCCTTAAGGTTTGCAACCTGCCAGAACCCACGACGGGCCTTGAGGTGAAGTTCTCGCTGAAACACACTGCAGCTATGGCCATCGCCGGCGTCGATACCGCGGCCATCGGGAACTACTCAGACGAGATCGCCAACCGACCGGATCTGGCGGCGCTGCGCCGCAAGGTCGAAGTCGAAGCGCTCAAGCTCGACAAGTCGGTGATCACGCAGGCCGATGTGGTCATCGAAACCACCGATGGCGCTACGCTGATGCATATGCACAATGTCGGCATCCCAGCCAATGATGCGGACCTTCAGGAACAACGCCTCAGCGCCAAGTTCGATGCATTGGTCACGCCGATCCTCGGCACAGAACGAGCGGCAGCCCTGCGCGAGCAAGCTCTCACTGCGGCACCCGCTCCGCTGGACCTGCTGCGCGCAACGCAACCGGGATAACCTTCTGAGGCAGGAATTTGCCGCCAGACAGGATCCACCCCTTGCAATCCGTCAGCAACAGGTAGATTGGAAGGGCATTCCAGCCGTAGTCGACAGAAGGACCCGCGCCCCGTGAGCAATATTCCCCAACTTCTTGTCCATGATGCCGAGGACAATGTCGGCGTTGTCGTGGTCGAAGGACTGACCGCCGGCACCGACATGCTGTGCGTTGTCACCCATGACAACTCGGATTTCCGCCTGACCGCGACCATGGACATTCCCATCGGCCACAAGGTCGCGCTCAAGGATCTTTCCGAAGGTGAAACGGTCATGAAATACGGCGAGGACATCGGCAAGATGGTGGGCAATGCCGCCAAGGGTGAGCATGTCCATACCCATAACTGCAAAACCAAGAGGTGGTGACATGGCACTCGACGCAACAAACATCACCGTAAACGCCTGGCGCCGCGAAAACGGCCGCGTCGGCGTGCGCAACCATGTGGTCATCCTGCCGGTGGACGACATCTCGAACGCCTGCTGCGAAGCGGTTGCGAACAACGTCAAGGGCACGATGGCGATCCCGCACGCCTATGGCCGGTTGCAGTTCGGCGAAGATCTCGATCTGCATTTCCGCACCATGATCGGCACTGGTG
>CAYYZH010000058.1:0-3983 GCA_964475765.1 uncultured Limibaculum sp. | reverse complement strand
TCGCCGCCTGCATTGTTATCGGGATCGAACCGGAATGGACCAAGGTCATTGCCGACGGCATCCGCAAGACCGGCAAGCCGGTCGAGGAGTTCTCGATCGAGCAGAACGGCGATTTCGAGACGATCCGCAAAGCATCCTGGAAGGCCAAGGAGTTCGTCCACTGGGCGACCGAGCTGCAGAAAGAGCCCTGCCCGCTCAATGAGCTTTGGGTCTCGACCAAATGCGGTGAGAGCGACACCACGACAGGTCTCTCGTCCTGCCCGACCGTCGGCAACATGTACGACAAGCTGATCCCGCAGGGGCTCTATGGGTGTTTCGGTGAAACGTCAGAAATTACCGGGGCCGAGCACATCTGCGAGAAACGCGCCGCGACCCCGGAAGCGGGCGAGAAGTTCATGAAGATCTTCCAAGCCTACCAGGACGAGGTGATCTTCGCCCACCAGACCGATGACCTCTCCGACAGCCAGCCAACCAAGGGCAACATCCTTGGCGGGCTGACGACCATCGAGGAAAAGGCCATGGGCAACCTCGAGAAGATCGGGCGCTCCGCGACCTATATCGATGCGATGGGTCCGGCGGAGACGCCGGAAAAAGGTCCCGGCCTCTACTTCATGGACACGTCCTCGGCAGCAGCAGAATGCGTAACCCTGATGGCGGCGGGCGGCTATGTCATCCACACCTTCCCGACGGGACAGGGCAACGTGGTCGGCAACCCGATCGTTCCCGTCATCAAGATATCGGGCAATCCGCGCACGCTGCGCACCATGTCTGAGCATATCGACGTGGACGTGACCGGCGTTCTGACCCGCGAGATGACCATCGATCAGGCCGGCGATGCCCTGATCGACATGATCATCCGTACCGGCAATGGGCGTCACACAGCCGCCGAGGCTTTGGGCCATGTCGAGTTCTCAATGACCAAGCTCTACCGCTCGGCCTAATCGCACGCCGATAGGAACAAAACCAACCGCCCGGAGGACACCGTTTCCCGGGCGGTTTGCGTTTTCACGGGCGGCCCTCGCGCAGAATTGCTGACGCGTTAACTCCGAGCATGTATCCTTTATCCGTTGAGAACGACTGGTCGAATCGCCCGCATGATCCTGAGACGCTTGCACGCCCTGATGGTCCTTGCCGCCGCAGCCGTCCTTTCGGCATGCGCCAGCGATCCTGATGAGCGGGCATTTGCGGATTACCAATCCTTGATGCTCTCGATTGGCAAGATGCGTGGCGACGTCCGGCCCGCGGACGTGCCCTATGATGCGGCCACGCTTGCGGAGAATTTCCGGCGTATCGCTTTCTTTGAGGTGCCTGATGACCGCAACCGTTCGGCCAAACGGCTGACCCGCTGGAACCAGCCGATCCGTTACGCGCTTTATGGCAGCGATCTCGCGCGGCACGACACGCAACTGGTGGACGGGCTGATGCGCCGCGCCTCTCGACTAACAGGGTTGCAAGTCATCAACGATACGGCTCGCCCGAATTTCCTGATTTTCGTGCTTGCGCCCGGTGAGGAGGTGTCGCCGCCCCCTGTTGCCGATGACCCTGAGGTGTTGCAGGATCTCGACGCCCTCGCGCGGTATGCTTGGGACTGCTCGGTCCACGCCTATACCCGCGGCACGGCGCAGAGCGAGATCACGACAGCCATCGTCTATGTTCGTGCCGCCGTGAAGGGGTTCTACCGGCAGGCCTGCCTGCACGAGGAGATCTTTCAGGGGCTTGGCCTTTTTGCCGATGATGAAACCGTGCGACCATCGATTTTCAACGACGACGAGGAATTCGCACTGCTGACCGAGCATGACGAACACCTCGTGCGGATTCTTTATGATCCGCGCCTCAGGATCGGCATGCGCGCCGAAGAAGCGATGCCAACGGTCTCGCGCATTGCCGAAGATCTGCGCACCAATGGGGTGAGATGACCGGCGGCCAGTTCGCCCGATCCGGATGGCGGGCAGCGCTTATGGCGCTGGCACTTCTCGTCGGGTGTGCAGAGAAACCGGACCGCTTTGTCTATGACACCTGGGCCGCCGCCCTGCAGGATGAGGGACGCCTGCGCGCAGATCGGACCCCGGCCGACGCGCGGTTCTCAAACAACGATCTGGTGCACAACTTCTATCGCATCGCGCTCTTTACCGAGGCCAATCCCGGCATCGCCTCTGGCCCGAACCGGGAGGCCACGCCGGACCAGATCAGCCGATGGGAAGGCCCCATCCGCTACTGGACACTGGGCCGCGGCATCACGCCAAAAGATAAAAAGGACATCCGCGCCTTGATGGACCGCGTCGAGACCCTGACCGGGCTCGAGATCGTGGCCGACAGAGAGGATCCAAACTTCGTCATCTCGCTCACGACACCGGGAGAGCGCGACGAAGCGTCGGCCTCATTGGGTGAGATCAACACCAATCTGCGCGACACCTTCGATGCCTGGCGGCGCAGCCCGACCTGGATTTGCGGAGCCTGGCTTGGGGCCCCGCGCCAGACTCCGAACAAACTTTCGGTGGCCTTTGTTTTCATCGGCGATGAAGTTACCGGCCTGTCGCGCCAATCCTGCCTCGAGGAGGAGATCGTCCAGTCGCTGGGCCTGCGCAATGACGATCCTAAGGTCCGTCCCTCGATCTTCAATGATGACGAGGAATTCGCTCTTCTTACCGATCACGACGAGTTCTTGCTGCGCATTCTCTATGACCGGCGACTAAGGCCAGGCATGGACGCGCGTGAGGCGATGCCGGTGGTGCGCGAGATCATCGCGGAATTGCGGCCTGACGGATAACACCATAACTCCCGCCAATGCGCCATCGGACAAAAATTCTGTCCAGATGGTAAAAATCACCGCTGGACGCCCTTATATGTCAAATAGGTGAATATCGCGGCATAAACCGCTACGACATCCTTTACGATCCCGCCAAAATACCGAAAGTGGGGGCAGCCAAGGCATTGGGCCACGGGCGTAGAGGGAACCTGACCGGCGTGAGACAGGCTCAGCCGATGCCAGAACGGAGACGAACATGATCTGGGATATGCTCAAGGGCGAGTTGATTGATGTCATCGATTGGACCGATGACACGCGGGACACGATGGTGTCGCGCTTTCAGCGCCGCGACAACGCCATCAAATACGGCGCCAAGCTGACCGTCCGCGAGGGCCAGGCCGCCGTATTTGTCCATGAAGGGCAACTGGCCGACGTGTTCCAGCCCGGGCTTTACCAGCTCGAGACGAACAACATGCCGATCATGACGACGCTGCAGCATTGGGATCACGGGTTCTCCAGCCCGTTCAAATCCGAGATCTATTTCGTCTCGACCCGGCGCTTCCAGGACCTGAAATGGGGCACCAAGAACCCGATCATGATGCGCGATCCGGAGTTCGGACCAGTCAGGATGCGGGCTTTCGGAACCTACACCATTCGCGTGTCCGACCCCGGTCTCTTCCTGCAGGAGATCGTTGGCACCGATGGCGAGTTCACAGTCGACGAGGTGCAGTTCCAACTGCGCAATGTCGTGGTCTCACGGTTCTCGAACGCGCTGGCCTCATCGGGCATTCCGGTGCTGGATCTGGCGGCGAACACCGACCAGATGGCGGACTATCTCAAGAACCGGATTGCGCCGGAAATGGCGGCATTCGGGATCGAGATCCCGACACTGTTGGTCGAGAACGTATCGCTGCCTGAAGCGGTCGAACAGGCCATGGACAAGCGCACATCCATGGGTGTGATCGGCGATCTCTCGAAATACGCGCAGTTTCAGGCCGCCGAGTCGATGCGGGCCGCTGCCGAAAACCCCTCGGGCGGGGGCGGCATGGGCGCGGGCCTTGGCATGGGAATGGGCATGGCGATGGCCAACCAGATGTCCGGAATGCCCGGACCATGGGGTCAGGCCCCGGCGCAGCCGCAGGCCCCCGCGGCTCCGGCTGCTGCCGCTCCGCCACCCCCTCCGCCACCGCCGGTCGAGACGGTCTACCATATAGCTGAGAACGGGCAGACGACCGGT
>CAYYZH010000057.1:15472-21330 GCA_964475765.1 uncultured Limibaculum sp. | reverse complement strand
GCCCAACGTCTTGGGCCATACGGTCTTGCGTCATTCCATGTTTGGCGCATTCCGGCTGCGTTGACGTTTCTCTATTATGGATCGCAAGGCCTATTGCCCGACACCTTCGTTCATCTCGCGGGATGGGGCGACATGCTTGCGGGTGTTCTGGCCATCGGTGTTTTTCTACTACCACGAGCTGCGAAAACAATTACCGGGTTTCATCTGATCGGATTGGCGGATTTCATCATCGCAGTCGGTACGGGGATTGTTCTCAACGCGATTGATCCGACCTCGATGGCGAATGTGCTTTTGATGCCGATTGCGATCATACCCTTGGTCGGTGTCCCGCTCTCTGGTGCAACCCATATCGCGGCTTTGCATATGTTGAAGACTGGTAAGTCGAAGATTGACTAAACGCATGGACGAGGCGGCCCGGTTTGAAGGGCCGCAAAGTCCCCCCGAAAGTAGATTTGTCCCTGCCACTCGATGCGTTGCTAATTATGGGGCTGATCTTCTCTCTCGGCTTAGTCCGGTCTCACTTGGTTCCCTTCTCCCTTGGTGTAGTCCATACGGCTTCGGGACTGCCAGCACGGCCCGCTGGTGATCCGGCAACCGGTCATCGGCATTGGGCGAGCACTCCGTTCCCGCCCGTCATCGGTGGCGCAATCCTGAACATGGCCGAGGCATTGGCAAAGTTCCTCGGCGCAGTGGAAACTCTGCCGGTCTGGGGTTAACCAATCCTCACCGCGCGCTGGTCGGATTTGGCGCTGGGATTTGGCCATACGCTTGCGGTACGCCTGCCATACGGGTGCTGTACAGGTGCCATACGCTTGCCATACGCCTGCCATACCGGGGTAAAAGTCGACATGGGGTATCTCACCGCCAACGATCAGCCGGGCCAGCATGCGCCGAGTTGGTATGCCGAAACCTCCGCGCCCTGGCCCGATCATCCGCCGCTGGAAGGCGAGGTTCAGGCCGATGTCTGCGTGGTTGGCGGGGGGTATGCCGGCCTCTCCGCGGCGCTGCATCTGGCCGAGCGGGGCTATGCTGTCCGGCTTCTCGAAGCGCATCGGATTGGCTGGGGTGCGTCGGGTCGAAACGGTGGTCAGTTGGGTATCGGACCGCGGCAGGATATCCGAGAATACGAGGCCCGCGTTGGCCCGGCCGACGCCCGCAAGGTCTGGGAAATCTCCATTGAAGCCAATGGGTTGGTGCGTGAGCTGATCGCCCGGCATGGCATCGCCTGTGACCTCGCCGATGGCTATCTCGAAGCGGCGTGGCGGCCTTCGGATGCTGTGGATCTCGAGGCTTATGCCGCGCATCTGCACAAGGTCTACGACCACTCCGCGGTCTCCCCCGTGGGCAAGGCGGAGATGGCCGAGATTATCGGAACCGACCGGTATCACGGCGGATATCATGACCGGATGGGCGGGCATCTGCACCCGCTGAACTATGCCCTTGGTCTCGGTCGGGCCGCTGTCGCAGCCGGCGCTGTGATCCACGAGAGGTCAGTGGTTACAGGCGTTCATCCCGGCCGTGTCGAGACCGCTGGCGGAGCGGTCTCCTCACCGCATATCCTATTGGCTTGCAACGGTTATTTGGATGGGCTGGTGCCCCGTTCGGCGCGTCGGATGCTGCCCCTGAACAACTTCATTCTGGCGACCGAGCCGATGGGCAACGCCCGTGCCGCCGAAGTCAATCGCGACAATATCTGTGTGTGTGATACGCGGTTTGTGCTGAACTATTTTCGGCTCAGCCCCGATGGGCGGATGCTCTGGGGCGGCGGCGAAAGCACGGGCCGCGTTTTCCCACGCGATCTGCGCCGGGTCGTGCGGACCCGGATGCTTGAGATCTATCCCGATCTGGCCGACCTTGAAGTCACCCATGTCTGGGGCGGGACGTTGGCAATCACGGCCTCGCGGATGCCCCTCTTTCAAGACCTCGGGCAAGGCATGCTGGCCATTGGCGGCTGGTCGGGCTCTGGCATTCACATGGCAACGATGGGCGGCAAGATCGCAGCAGAGGCCATTGCGGGACAAGCCGAACAGTGGGACGTTCTGGCGGCAATGCCGGTCCCGGCCTTCCCCGGCGGCGACTGGTTCCGCATGCCCCTGATGCGGCTGGCGATGGCGTGGTACGGGCTGAGAGACCGCCTCTAGACGGGTCAGATCAAGAGGGAATAGGCCCCTTCATGACGCAGCAAAGCGACCTTTGTTTCGACCCCGCCGCGCGCCGAGAACCCTCCAAGACCATCCGCACCGACAACCCGGTGGCAGGGAATAATGATCGGGATCGAGTTGTTCCCGCAGCCCTGCCCGACCGCCTGAGGTGGTACGTCCAGCCGTTTGGCAATCGCGCCATAGGTGAGCGTCTCACCAAAGGGAATCCGGCGCATTTCCTCGCAGACAGCCTGCTGGAAGCCGTCTCCGCGAGGTGCTAGGGGAAGGTCGAAACCAGTCAGATCTTTGGCGAAGTACGCCCCGATCTGACGCGCAGCCTCAGCCAAAAGACGAGTCGATGGCGCGTCGCCACCACTGCTCCAATCGACGCCAACCAAGGCGTCGTTCTCTTCTGAAAGGGTAATCCAGCCCAGCGGCGTTTCTACGGATCCGGTCCGAAGAACGCGGCGTTCATCACTCGTCGGAGCCGGGATGGGTCACCTGCTTGCCGTCCAGAACAATATGGAGGCCTGTGCCTAAGACATTGAACTGACCGAAAATATCCGATTGCGCCCCACCGCGCGCACTGGAAAGTTCGCCCTCATCCAAATCGATCGGGCCCTCACCGTCACCACCATTACTCACCGACCATCTCCTCGGAATCACGCCCCACATTTGTAGTTTACCTCAATTTTTCGTTCGCTCAAGGCGAAATATCTTTGTATTACATCACGTTAGCGCGAATGCCCCCTGACGCGCCGGGTTGCCGTCTTGACTGGCGCGGTCAGACCCGCAGAAGAGTCCTCAGATTCCCATCCGGAGCGGCACTTAATACTGCATGTCCCCAACTCAAAAACGGCGCAAACGGATCATTCCCCAATGACCCCCGGGATACGCGCAATGGTTGAGACGGCGCGGGCGTGTCCGAACCGGCAATCTGGAGAGAGATAAAATGGACTTGCCAAGATCGCCTTCATTCCGGCTTGAGGGGAAGAAAGCCCTCGTCACCGGTGCGTCATCGGGGATCGGGCTCGCCTGTGCGGTTGCATGCGCCGAGGCCGGTGCCCACACAGTTTTGGCCGCACGGCGTCAGGCAGAGCTGGATGCGGCGGTTGCGGGGCTTCATGAACGCGGGCTGTCCGCCGAGGCGCTGGTGCTCGATGTCTCCGATATCGACGCGTCCGCCGAGGCCATTACAGCGCACGGTCCGTTCGATGTCTTGGTGAATTCGGCGGGGATCGCCCGGCACACGCCAACCGTCGACACACTGCCCGATGACTTCGACGCCGTGGTCGGGTTGAACCTGCGCGGCGCGTACTTCCTGACGCAGGCTTGCGCGAAGGCACTGATCGAAGCGGGCAGACCCGGATCGCTGATCAACATCTCGAGTCAGATGGGCGTTGTCGGCGGGCAGGAACGTGCGGTCTACTGCGCGTCTAAACATGCTGTTGAAGGGTTCACCAAGGCAATGGCAATCGAGTTCGGCCCACATGGGATTAGGGTCAACACGATCTGCCCGACGTTCATCCGCACACCGCTAACGGCCCCGACATTTGCCCGGCCCGAACTGTCGCAGTGGGTCGAGGAAAAGATCAAGCTCGGCCGCGTTGGCGAGGTCGAGGACATCATGGGTGCAGTGGTCTATCTCGCCTCAGACGCAGGCGCGTTGGTGACCGGAATATCACACCTCGTGGACGGCGGTTGGACCGCCGACTAGGCATCCACCAAAGTGATAGCTGTCAGGAGGTTGATGGTGGGCGCGGCTGGGATTGAACCAGCGACCCCTGCGATGTCAACACAGTGCTCTCCCACTGAGCTACGCGCCCGAACCAAGGGTGCAGAGGCTATAAGGCCGGCGGTTCCGCCGTGCAAGCCCTTTCGGCGTGAAGCGGCGCGCGAGATAAAGTGCGTATACCCCGCTCCGAATTCACTCTAAACTGATGGGATGAGCCCGTCGCAACCCTACACCCTTTCAGAGCCCGAACCGCTGACAACTGCGGCCGTGTTCAATTCGCCGCATAGCGGCCGGGACTATCCCGAGCGGTTGCTCGAACAGACGCGGCTCGATCATCTGGCGCTGCGGGCGTCCGAAGACGTGCTTGTGGACCAGCTCTATGCCCCGGCTCCGGACTTCGGTGCGCCTCTTCTGGCGGCGACACTGCCGCGGGCATGGTTGGACTTGAACCGCGGGCCCACTGAACTCGACCCCAGTCTGGTGTCCGGAGCCCGGTCACCCGGGCTGAACCAGCGAATCGCGGCCGGTCTCGGTGTAGTTCCAAGGATCGTAGCCGAGGGCAAGGCAATCTATGACGGCAAGATCTCTCTGACAGATGCGAAGGCCCGTGTTCGGGATGTTCACGAGCCGTATCATGCCCGTCTGGAGTCGCTGCTGCTCAGAGCGCGCCGCATGTTCGGATATGCGATCCTGTTTGACTGTCATTCCATGCCTTCCGAGGCGTTGCGAGCAGCCCCAAGGGTCAATCGGCAGGTGCCGCAGATCGTGTTGGGCGATCGTTTCGGCGCTGCAGCACCGCGGCAGATCGTCAGCGCGACTCAGGAAGCGTTCGAAGCCGAGGGATTCGTCGTTGCCCGCAACGCACCATTCGCCGGCGGCTACATCACGCAACGCTATGGAAGACCCGCTCGGGGGCTGAACGCGGTGCAAATCGAGATCGACCGGGGTCTCTACCTGGACCAAAAGAGCCTGGAGCGCAAACCGGAGTTCAACGAGATTTCCGATAGATTACAGTCGGTTATTAGCCGCTTGGTCACAATAACTCCGCAAACACAAGCGCTGGCGGCCGAATAGGGCCTGCTAAAAAAAGGGGCCGCGTTGCCGCGGCCCAAGTCTAAGGGAGGAAACGCCCAGACTGGGCGCGCAATACAAAGTATCGCTAGGAATGACTCTATGTGTGCGCCGCAACATTTTCAACTGTGCAATGCAACAAAGCTGAATTTTCTGAGGTCGCTGCCCGCCCTGTGCCCCGAAAACCACGAACGTCGCGACGTCAGCTCTTGTGCGGTCTGAAATACTAACCGAACTCACCGCAATGCGCGGCCCCGCTGGATCGCATCCTTGCCGAATCTGCCGCGAATCTTGTCAGTCGCCGCCTCGACCCGTTCGTTTGCGGCATGGGCATCGTCGAAGAGGGCTGGAGCTGGGGTCTGATCGTCCAGACCCGTCAATGTCCCGAGGCCGACCCCAATAAGGCGGAACGGACCGGCCGCGAGTTCACGCAAGAGCATGGGCTCGGCAGCATGAAAGATCATCTCGGCAGTGTTTGACGGCTCCGGCAGCCGCGTCTGACGTGTGACCGTGCGAAAATCAGCCGTCTTCAGCTTGAGGGTCACGCCCAGCCCACCGATGCTCTTGGACTTCGCACGATCCGAAGTTTTAACCGCCAGGCGCCAGAGGTGGCCAACCAGACGATCCCGGTCCGTGAGATCCTCATCAAAGGTTGTCTCCGACGAGATACTCTTCACCGGCTGGTCTGGGTTGACGCGGCGCTTGTCTATCCCGTGCGCCAGCTCGTGCAAGCGCCGCCCGATCCTGCCATAGCGTTTCACTAGTTCGTTCACGTCATGCTCGCGCAGATCCGCGTTAGTGTGAACTCCGTCGGCCTCCAGTTTGGTCGCAAGCGCCGTACCGACGCCCCATATCGAGCGCACCGGACGCGGGGCCAGAAACGACAATGTCTCGGCCCTTCCGATCACCGA
>CAYYZH010000057.1:0-15372 GCA_964475765.1 uncultured Limibaculum sp. | reverse complement strand
AGCGCACCGGACGCGGGGCCAGAAACGACAATGTCTCGGCCCTTCCGATCACCGAAAACCCGCAAGGCTTGTCGAGGTCGGACGCGACCTTGGCGAGAAACTTGTTGTGGCTGAGCCCAATAGAAACGGTCAGGCCAAGTTCACGCTCGATCTCCGATGCAAGCTGAGCCATGGTCTGCGCCGGCACCGCTCCGAGCAGCCGCTCCGTGCCGGAGAGGTCGAGAAACGCTTCATCCAGCGATAAAGGCTCGACCAAAGGTGTAAGCATGCGCATCCGCGCCCGGATATCTCGGCCAATTGCGTCGTAGACCTCCATGCGGGGTTTGACGACAACCGCTTCGGGACAGAGTTTGAGCGCCTTGAACATCGGCATCGCAGAGCGAACACCGGCAACCCGGGCGATGTAGCAACAGGTCGAGACAACCCCGCGTCTGCCGCCACCAACGATCACCGGTTTATCCTTCAACTCGGCATTGTCACGCTTTTCGACCGAGGCATAGAAGGCGTCGCAATCGAGATGAGCGATGGTCAGACGCTCAAGTTCCGGATGTGTCAGAAGGCGAGGGCTTGCACAGCGCGGACATCGTAGCCCCGCACCCTGATCAAACCAGGTCAGACAATCACGGCAGAGTGCGGCCTGCATTGACACCACTCCTGTCGAACAACCCCCGTGTCAGAATATAAGTCGCAACAATGACAAGGGATAGCCCCGCTACGGGGTGGGCAAATCCGCGAGGATCCCGGCAGCCGAGACACGCGGATCATCCGCGGCCCAGATCGGTCGCCCGACGACAATATGATCCGCGCCATCGGCAATTGCCGAGGCTGGGGTTGCCACACGTTTTTGGTCGCCCAGTGCCGCCCCGGCCGGTCGGACGCCCGGCGTGACAATCAACCGGCCTTGGGCTTCTGGCAGCGCGCGGATCAGGGCGGCCTCCTTCGGCGACGCAATTACACCGTCCGCACCCGCCGCAAGGGAGCGGCGTGCCCGTTCGACCGTGATTTCCTGTACCTCCCCGTCCCGGATCATCATGTCGTCGAGGTCGTCCCGGTCCAGCGATGTCAGGACCGAAACCCCGAGGATCTTCATGTCAGAGCTACCGCGCCCCCGAACTGCTGCTTCGACGACATGAGGATCGCCATGCACCGTAAGAAAGTCGAGATCGAACCGGGCCAGTCCACGCACGGCAGCTTCGACAGTTGCGCCGATGTCGAACAGTTTCATGTCGAGGAACACCCGCTTGCCACGATCCTTGAGTTCCATGGCCAATGCCAATCCGCCTGTGGTCAGCATGCCCAAGCCAATTTTGTAGAAGCCGACCGCTTCTCCCAGCCGGTCCACCAACGCTTCAGCGCTTACGGCATCGCCGGTATCGAGCGCGACGATCAGACGATCATCGGAGGGGTGGGCAGAAGTTCTAAGGGCGTGGGAAGGGGCAGCGCTGGCGGACATCGCAGAACCTCATGACTGATATTGGGCTGGAACTGGAGTATAGCCACAACATCTTGAGAGCCAAGCCCTGTTCGCCAACCGTTTTATGGTTGTAAAGGCAGAACCAACGGCACCCTGAGGTCAGCCGCCGGACCTGCAACAATCGGAGGAACCAACGGGACCAGAACTTCGACACTGTCGGGGATGGGAACTCGGTAAGCCGGACCCGCGCCAAGCTCAGCAAGGCTGGCGTCGAGAGTAGTTTTCACGATACGGTTCCGCTTGATCAATTCGTTCAGCCGGCAGGCTTCGAACTCTACGACAGTTTGTGCTGCCGCCTCGCAGGTCGACAGCATTGCTTCCTGCCACGCTGCCTGGGATTGCGCGAGACTTGCCTCAAACGCCCGGATTTCAGGACCGGTCGCGGCTTGCAAATCAGAGGTTGCCGCTGCGAGACGTCGATCGATGGCCATTTGCTGGACATCTGAGATGTTGGCGAGGCAGGCCGCGCGGGCTTGCGCAAGGCGTTCGATCCGACATGGCGCTGAGACCCGGTCAAACTCATTCGCCCAACCCGGAAACGGTATCATCACGAGCAGCAGGGGGAAGAGTCCCACCACGCCTCGAGACTTAAGGGGTCCGATGGTTACAAACATCGTGCGACCGTGCACGCGCACGGACTAGGATCGGGTTAACCGGCGCAACGCATGCTCCACGCTTGCAGAGGCGTTGCGCAAACACCACATATGGCCAAGCCAAGGGGCCGGATGCCCCGACACCCGGGCGATCGCAAAGGCGGGCCGACAGGACGCGACGCGATTGTGCTGACAAGGAGTTGACACATGAACTTGGAAAAGTTCACGGACCGCGCCCGTGCGTTGGTTCAGGCTGCACAGAGTGTAGCGCTTAGCGCAAACCATCAACGGCTCGTGCCCGAGCATATCCTCAAAGCGATGTTGGAAGATGACCAGCGGCTTGCCGCGAACCTGATCCAGGCCGCAGGTGGAGATCCGGTGGCGGCACTGACCGCGACGGATGCCGCTTTAGCAAAGACGCCTCAAGTTTCGGGCGGCGGAGGCGAGATCTATCTTGATCCTGCTGTAGCCCGTCTGATGGAGGAAGCGGCGCGTATTGCGAAGAAAGCCGGCGACAGCTTTGTTCCCGCTGAGCGACTTCTGATGGCGCTGGCCATGGCCAAGGGCACCGAGGCCTCGAAGATTTTGGAGAGTGCGGGGGTCACGCCGCAAACGCTCAACGCCGCGATTGAAGACGTGCGCAAGGGGCGAACGGCAGACAGCGCGAGCGCCGAGGAAGGGTATGATGCCCTCAACCGGTTTGCGCTTGATCTGACCGAGGCCGCGCGTGAGGGCAAGATCGATCCGATCATCGGACGCGACGAGGAAATTCGCCGCTGCATTCAGATCCTGAGCCGGCGGACCAAGAACAACCCGGTCGTCATCGGCGAGCCGGGCGTTGGCAAGACGGCCATTGCCGAAGGGCTGGCCATGCGCATCGTCAACGGCGATGTGCCGGAAAGCCTGGCTGACAAGCGACTGATGGCGCTCGACATGGGTGCGCTGATCGCGGGCGCAAAATACCGCGGTGAGTTCGAGGAACGGCTGAAGTCGGTCCTGAACGAGGTCACGGCCGCGGCCGGCGGCGTGGTCCTCTTTATCGACGAGATGCATACTCTTGTTGGTGCGGGCAAGGGCGAGGGGTCAATGGATGCCTCTAACCTGTTGAAGCCTGCGCTGGCGCGTGGGGAACTGCACTGCATCGGTGCGACCACTTTGGACGAGTACCGCCAGCATGTGGAAAAAGACGCGGCGCTGGCCCGGCGATTCCAACCGGTGTTTATCGCGGAGCCCACGGTCGAGGACACGATCTCGATTCTGCGCGGTATCAAGGAGAAGTACGAGGTCCACCACGGAGTGCGAATTTCGGACGCGTCCCTGGTTTCCGCAGCAACGCTCTCGAACCGCTACATTGCCGACCGGTTCCTACCGGACAAGGCGATCGACTTGATGGACGAAGCGGCAAGCCGTCTGCGTATGGAGGTCGATTCCAAGCCAGAAGAACTGGACGCGCTCGATCGCGAGGTTCTGCAAAAGCAGATCGAGGCTGAGGCACTGAAAAAGGAAACCGACGCCGCGTCCAAGGACCGGCTCGCCAAGCTCGAGGAGGAACTGGCCGATCTTGTGCAGCAATCGGCAGATCTGACCGCAGTCTGGCAGGCCGAGAAGGACAAGCTTGGCGCGGCGCGCGAACTCAAGGAACAGCTTGATGATGCTCGCAACCAGCTTGAGATCGCCAAACGCCAGGGCGATCTGGCCCGTGCCGGAGAGCTATCTTACGGGCGCATCCCGGAACTGGAAAGCGCGCTGGAAGCAGCCGAAGCCGTGGAGGCGGAGGACGTGCTGGTCGAGGAAGCCGTGCTGCCTGAGCATGTTGCCTCGGTTGTTGAGCGTTGGACGGGGATCCCCGTGGACAAGATGCTCGAGGGCGAGCGTGAGAAACTGCTCCGCATGGAGGAGGTCATCGGCGAGCGCGTAATCGGCCAGGAAGATGCCGTGACTGCGGTCTCCAACGCCGTGCGCCGCGCGCGTGCCGGGCTTTCGGATCCAAACCGGCCCATGGGCTCGTTCCTCTTCCTTGGCCCGACCGGCGTCGGCAAAACCGAGCTAACCAAGGCACTGGCTGCATTTCTGTTCGATGACGACCAGGCGATGGTTCGGATCGACATGTCCGAGTTCATGGAGAAGCACTCGGTTGCGCGGATGATTGGCGCGCCTCCGGGCTATGTCGGGTATGATGAAGGCGGCGTTCTGACCGAAGCCGTGCGGCGCCGGCCCTTTCAGGTCGTGCTGTTCGTTGATGTCGAGAAAGCTCACACGGATGTCTTCAACGTCCTGCTTCAAGTGCTGGACGAAGGGCGACTGACCGATGGTCAGGGGCGGACGGTGGATTTCCGCAACACGCTGATCATTCTGACTTCGAACCTCGGCGCCGAGTTCCTCACCGCCCTGCCAGCGGACGGCAAGGCCAAGGATGCAGAACCGCAGATTATGGGTGCGGTGCGCGACCATTTCCGGCCCGAGTTCCTGAACCGGCTGGATGAGATCATCCTCTTCGATCGGCTCAGCCGCGGCGACATGGACGGGATCGTTAAGATCCAGCTTGCCCGACTGGCCAAGCGGCTGGAGCAGCGTAAGATCGAGTTGGAGCTCAGCGAGGTTGCGATGACCTGGCTGGCCGACAAGGGCTATGATCCCGTCTATGGCGCGCGGCCTTTGAAACGGGTGATCCAGAAGGCGATCCAGGACCCGCTGGCCGAACTTTTGCTGGCGGGAACGGTGAAGGATGGCGAGACGCTCGCGATCGGTGCGGATGCTGAGGGTTTGATCCTAGGTGACCGAGCAAACGGGGCAACACAGGATGCCACCGCCACTGTGCACTGACGGGCGCACTGACCGATCCGAACAAGAACGGGCGCCCGAAGGCGCCCGAAGGGTCTACAGTATACCTTGTTGAATGCGTCGGGTTGAAAAGCCCCTCACTTAAATCCTGTCAAAATGCTGTTTCGCCAGCGTTATTCGATCTGGGCGACTTCAACGAACTCGATCTTCTCAACCGAGGTCGCCAACCGATCGCCACGGCGCACAAAATGGTAAAGCAGTTCGGGACGGCCCGGCATTGCAAACGCGACCCTGTCACCGTCGCGCAGCTCCATGACGATTTGCTTGGGCCTGCGCGCATCTTCGGTGAATGAGGCGGTCACCTCCATGACATTGCCGCTGGTCATCCGGGTTTCGGCCACGACGTCGAGCCTTGCTGTCGGGGCGGCTTGGGTGAGCGCTGCATGGTAGAGCTTTGCATCGTCCGCCTGCGCGGGCGTAACGGCTAATCCGAAGATTGCGGCGGCCAAGAAAGTCAAACGCGTCATGTTCAATCCTCGCTCCCGAACCCTGCGACCTCATCCCTTGCGGGCTTGTCGGTTGATGGCCAGATTGTGCCGCGATTCTCGCAAGTTTGCTGTGATGATCATCACACTGTAATGCAGCTTGAGATTTAGCCATCCGCGGCGCGCCAGAACGGAGAGACGATCGTGATCTTTTGGGATTTTGTGAGCACAAGCCTGGAGTTTCTGGCCGCGCTCTTCGTCGTTGCAATCGGCGTCGGTGTCCTGGTCGTCTTCGTGCTGTTTGGAATCGACCGGTTACAGACCAAGGACGCGGTGAGACGAAACTACCCGGTGCTGGGCCGATTCCGGCACCTCTTCTCGGAACTCGGTGAGTTCTTCCGGCAGTACTTCTTTGCCATGGACCGCGAGGAGATGCCGTTCAACCGGGCTCAACGCAACTGGATCGGACGGGCCGGATCGGGCAAGGGCAACACGGTAGCGTTCGGATCTACCCGCAATCTCAGCGTACCGGGCACCCCGATTTTCGTTAATGCCCCGTTCCCGCCGCTGGATCAGGACCACGCCCAAACCGAGCCGATGTGCATTGGGCCACATTGCCTTCAGCCCTATCACGCACCCTCGTTCTTTAATATCTCGGGCATGAGCTTCGGCGCCCTTTCCCGTCCGGCGGTGAAAGCGCTCAGCCGCGGAGCAGCCGAGGCCGGCATCTGGTACAACACCGGCGAGGGAGGTCTCAGCGACTGGCACCTCGAAGGCGGCTGCGACATCGTTTTTCAGATCGGCACCGCGAAGTACGGCGTTCGAGACAGCGCGGGCAATCTCTCGGACCAAAAACTGCGAGAGGTGGCGGCACACCCTCAGGTCCGGATGTTTGAAATCAAGCTGAGCCAGGGCGCGAAACCCGGCAAGGGCGGGATCCTGCCTGCCTCGAAGGTTACACCCAAGATCGCCGAGATCCGGGGTATTCCGGAGGGACAGGCGTCGATCTCGCCGAACCGCCATGTCGAAGTGGGCTCGGTTCAGGATCTGCTGGATATGATCGCGCGGATACGCGAGGTCACAGGTAAACCTGTCGGCTTCAAAGCGGTGATCAGCGGGACCGAATGGCTGATGGATCTGATCAACGAGATCAAATCCCGCGGTGAAGATTACGCGCCCGATTTCATCACTGTTGACGGCGGGGACGGCGGCACGGGCGCCGCGCCCATGCCGCTGATGGATCTGGTCGGGCTCACGATCCGGGAAGCGCTGCCGATGGTCTCCGATCTCCTGCACGCCAACGGGCTGCGCGATCGCATCCCCCTGATTGCCTCGGGCAAGCTGGTGAACCCCGGCGATGTCGCATGGGCGCTGGCGAGCGGCGCTGATTTCGTGGTGTCGGCGCGCGGCTTCATGTTCTCGCTGGGATGCATTCAGGCGTTGAAATGCAACAAGAACACCTGCCCGACCGGGATCACCACCCATGACCCGCGCCTGCAAAAAGGATTGGTCCCGCGCGAGAAATACAAGAACGTCGCCCACTTCGCGACATCGCTGATCCACGAGGTTGAGACGATTGCCCATTCCTGCGGGGTCAGCGAGCCGAGACAGTTGCGACGTCATCATGTCCGGATCGTCCGCGATGACGGACGCACAGTACCGATGAGCGAGTTATTCCCCCGACCGGAGGTGACGTAATGGCGCCGCGTTCGATGAAGCCCGAGGATCTCGAATGGGTGCTGAAGCTCAACACCACCTTCGAAGTAGAGTTATCGCCCCTAGACGCTCCGTCACTCGCTGCGTTGGTCGATCGGACTGCATACGCGTTCTCGGTTGATCCCGAGGCCGCGTTCCTGCTCGCGATGGACCAGGACGCAGACTATGACAGCCCAAACTTCCTTTGGCACCGCACTCGGTTCGATCGGTTCGTCTATGTCGATCGGATTGCGGTCAGTTCGGACCACCGACGCAAGGGCATTGCGCAGGCGCTTTATGCCGGGCTGTTCGACGCTGCACGGGCCGATGGCCATACCCGGATCGTCTGCGAGGTCAATTCCGATCCGCCCAACCCACAATCCGACGCTTTCCACGAAGCACTGGGGTTCCGGCCCGTGGGCGAGGAGCACCTGCCCGAACGCGGAAAGACCGTGCGCTACCTCGCCTGTGACCTTTGAGGGTTTGGCGCGGTGAACACACGGTTTCTGATCACCGTCTTCGATGCGCTCCGGCCTGAATTCGTCACGCCGGAACTGATGCCGAACCTGACGGCACTCGCCGACCGTGGGGTTTTCGCGACCGACTTTCATTCCACCTTTCCGACCGAAACCCGGGTCAACCAATCCGCCGTGACGACGGGGTGTTATCCGCATCGCCACGGAATTGTTGCCAACCAGTTTCCCCTGCAGGGTACAGGGCTCGGCGTCCTGAACACAGGCGATGACACCGCACTGGAGGAGGCTCTGGCCTTGCTGGAGGGCCCACTCATCGAAGTGCCGAACTTGGGTGAGATCCTCGCCGCCAATGGCAAACAGATGGCCACCCTCAGCGCGGGCACCTCTGGGGGCGGTCGGCTCATCAACATCGCGGCGGAACAGACCGGCGCGTTCCGCCTTGCGATGCGACGAACGGAAACGGCGACGCCGCAGGGTGTCTTCGAGAAGATCACCGACCGGATCGGCCCGCCGCCGGAGTATAACGTCCCCGGGATCGACTGGAACACTTACGCCGCTCGGGCATATCTGGATTGGGTCGAGCCTGAGATCCGGCCCGATGTGATGCTGCTCTGGCTTTCGGAACCGGATGAGAGCTTTCACTATCACGGGATAGGCAGTCCCGAATCTCTGAATGCTCTCCGGGCGATGGACGCAGCCCTTGGCCGGATTGTCGCTCATCATCGCTCTGCGCTGGATGCCGGCGAGATGCAGATCATCGCCATGTCCGATCACGGGCAGATCAGTCTGAGCGGTGGCAAGTTGGACATCGCCGCACAGATGCGCGCGGCGGGATTTGACGCCGCCAACTCCTCGAACAGCGATCCCGACTACACCGTTGTCGTCCACTCCGCTGGAGGCGTCTGGGTTCGGGGCCGGGACGCCGGTAAGATTGCGGACATGATCGCTTGGTTATCGGAGCAGGACTGGTGCGGGCCCATCTTCACCCGCGAACGGCTTCCAGGCACGCTTCGCATCGCAGACTTGATGGCAGATCACGCCCGATCACCTGACATCTACCTCGCCCTTGACCATAGCGATGCGTCGAATCCATTCAGTATCGCCGGACGCTCGGCAGACAACGCCCCCTACCCGGACGGAGGAGGATGCCATGGCGGACTAAGCCGGTTCGAGCTGAACAATGTTCTGGTGATGGCCGGGCGCGCTTTCCACGAAGGTCTCCGGTCCGACACCCCTGCTGGAAATGTTGACCTCTTGCCAACTATTCTTGCGGTTCTGGGTATTCCAATCACCCATGCGATCGACGGAAGGGTACTCAGAGAGGCTCTGTCCAACGGCACGCCCCCGCATTCCGTCACGCGAACGACGCTCGAAAGTGGTGGCGACAGACCAACCCGCCTCACAGTCTCCGAAGTCGACGGCACCCGTTATCTCGACGAGGCATGGCGCGGATCAGCAAACGGCATTTGACCGTCGCCCAGCTGTCACCATATCTGTAGTAACAACGCTGCCAGGGCGATCCCCGTCCAATTCTTCGCTATCGACAGCCATCCCAAGATCAATGCTCGCCCACGAGGTACGTCATGACAAAATTTGGTATCAGCCAGCCCGTCCGCCGGATTGAGGATCAACGCTTCTTGCGCGGTGAGGGTACGTATATCGAAGACCTCAAATTCGAGGGTGAGGCCCGAGCCTACTTCGTGCGCTCTGCTGTCGCTCATGCGGACATCACCGTCGATGTGGCGGACGCACGCGACGTGCCCGGTGTTCTGATGGTCATCACCGGCGAAGATCTGGACGCCGCGATTGACAGCAATCTCGACATGCTGACCCTGCCGAATGTGGATGGGACAGAATCGGTGACGCCGCGCCGCCCGCTCCTGTCCGTGGGACGCGTGCGCTATGTCGGCGAGCCGGTGGTCTGTATCATCGCCGAGACCGTCGCCGCCGCCAAGGACGCAGCGGAACTCGTGGATATCGACTACGCTGACCTGCCTGTGGTCACCGAAATGCAGGACGCCATGGCAGGCGGCGCAGTTCAGCTTCACGAAGATGCGCCGGGCAACATCTGTTTTGACTGGGGCATCGGCGATCGGGACGCAACCGAGTCGGCGTTGGTCTCAGCACATCGGACCGTGACCATGGAAGCGATCAATAACCGGGTCCATGTCGCGTCGATGGAAACGCGAGGCTGCGCGGCCGAGTGGGACGGACAAATGATGACCTTCCACGTTGCTGCGCAGGGCGTGCACCGGATGGGCGAGGAGTTTGCCCGCCGCCTCGGCCTCACATCTGAGACCTGCCGGATCATGATTCACGATGTCGGCGGCGCGTTCGGGATGAAGAACTTCAATTACCCTGAGTACTTCTGTGCCGGATATGCGGCGATGAAACTCAGCCGCCCAGTGAAATGGATCTCGGAGCGCGGTGAGGCGATCCTGTCGGATTGCGCCGGGAGGGATAATATCACGACACTGACGATGGGGTTTGATGCGGACAACCGGATCACAGCGTTCAAGACCGAGGCATTGTCGAACCTTGGCGGTTACAATTCGCCCTTCGGCGTGATCATGCAGAGCCAGCTGTATTCCCGGGTGCTGACCGGGGTCTACGACATCCAGACGGTCTGGATGGGCTCCAAGGGCGTCTACACGAACACAATTCCGACCGATGCCTATCGCGGCGCCGGACGGCCCGAAGCGCAGTACGCAATCGAACGGTTCATGGACACGGCCGCGCGCGAATTGGGCGTCGATGGCGCCGAGCTGCGCCGGATCAATTTCATCAAACCAGACCAGTTTCCCTATGCGACCGCAACTGGCGAGAACTATGACGTCGGCGACTTCAACAAAGTGCTGGCCCGGGGCATGGAAGAGGCCGAGTGGGACAGCTTTGAAGTGCGCAAGGCGGCGAGCGCTTCCAATGGAATGATCCGCGGGCGTGGGCTCTGTTTCTACATCGAGTCGATCCTCGGTGCGCCGAACGAAAGCGCTGAGATCCGCTTTGCCGAGGACGGTATGGTCGATCTGTTGGTCGGCACCCAGTCCAACGGCCAGGGCCACGAGACGGTCTATAGTCAGATCCTGCACGAACACGCCGGAATCCCGTTCGACAAAATTCGGATCCTGCAAGGTGACAGTCACCTTATTCCGTTTGGTGGTGGTACTGGCGGGTCGCGCTCAGTCACGACGCAGTCGACCGCGATCAATGGCGCAACCGAAGACTTGGTCGCCAAGATGCGCCCGCTTGCAGAAGAGGAACTGGAAGTCTCAGGTGCCGATCTGGTTTGGGAAGACGGTCGGTTCGCGGTTACCGGGACAGACCGGACGGTCGATCTGATGACCCTTTCGGTGCGAGCACGAGAGAAAGGGCTCGTGGATCTCCTGTCACAGCGGTCCGAGCGGGAATTGCCGGGCCGGTCCTATCCGAATGGATGCCACATCGCTGAGGTCGAAATTGACCAGGCCACCGGCCAGACTCGCGTTGTCAAATATACTGTGGTGGATGACTTTGGACGGCTGATGAATCCGATGCTCGCTGAGGGCCAGGTCCATGGCGGAGTGGCACAGGGCATCGGTCAGGCCATCACCGAGCATGTGGTCTATGACGAAGATGGTCAGCTCTTGTCCGCAAGCTTCATGGATTATGCGATGCCCCGCGCGGACGATGTGCCCATGGTCCCGTTCCATTCCGAACCAGTCTATTCAACGGCCAACTATATCGGGATGAAGGGATGCGGCGAGGCCGGAACGGTCGGCGCGCTCGCCGCAACCGCGAACGCGGTACTGGATGCGGTGTGGGATCACGGCGTTCACCGGATCGATATGCCCGCAACCCCGCTGCGCGTCTGGAACTGGCTTGAGGGCGCAAAGCACGCAGCAGAATAGGTTCGCAAAAGGGTCCGTCATAGACGCACCCTACAGGGCCGCAAATGAGGTGCCATATGACAAGGATTCAAACGCAGGGCGTGCACCACATTACCCTGAACGGTGCGGACAGGCAGACCTCCATAGACTTCTGGGAGGGCGTGCTCGGCATGCCGTTCATCTTTGAGCAGCCAAATCTCGACGCGCCCGAGATCAACCACCTTTATTTCGACCCGGGCGACGGTCGCCTGATCACCGTGTTCTGCTCAGAGAACTGGTCGCCCACTGGCGCTGTCCATGACCAAGTCGGCTCTACGCATCACCTCGCGTTTCAGGTCAGCCTTGCCACGTATAATCAGGCAGAAGCGCGGCTGAACGAACGCGGCATCTCCAACACGGGAAAAGTCGATCGCGGCTTCATGTGGTCGCTTTACTTCCGTGAGCCCTGCGGTCATCGGATTGAGCTGGCCTGCTACAAGTTCGAACCACCCACCGGGTTCACCCATGCACAAGTGTTGCGCCGTGCCCATGATTTGCGGATCGCACGGGGCGCCATGAATATCGAAGATGTTGACTTGGCCGACTCCATCGAGGCCTTAATCGCAGAGCAGCATTTGTCTCTATCATCACACAAGTGACGTTACGTCATGCGTTAAAACTGCAACCACTGAGAGAATTATCACAGTTTGTTACCCGATTTACTCGTAAAATCAGCGTATTGTGAAGTTACTGAGCACAAAAGAGCCGGAAATATGGCCAAGCTGACGTATACTTCCCGACGGGTGGAGAGTGTATCGTTGTTGAGTAGGAGCAGGGTTATGTGGAGCAGAGAGAGAGAGCTTCTGGAGAGGCTTTCCGACGAGGAGCGTGCCTCGCTGAGCAGCCTTTGTAAGTGTGCATGCGTAAGAAAGATCCCCGGAGAGCACGCGGAAAAACTGATGACCCTTGGACTGGCCGAACTGACATGTGGAGGGCTTGGGCCCACCAGTGCCGGGCGTCATGCTGTGGCCTACCAGGCGGCGCACTGATCGCTTAAAGTCCGGATCCAAGGCTGGGTTCGTGAGGCGGGAGAACATACCCGTCTTGGCAGTCAGACAGCGGACTGTGACTTGAGAACCTGTCTGGGCTGATGTTCAGCCCAGCAGCATACGTCTTATCAGCCCATTCTTGTTGACGAATTGATGCTTGAGCGCGGCAAGCACATGTCCCGCCACCAACAGCACCAACGAGATCCCGACATAGAAGTGGATACGCTTAAAGAGGGTATCTAACTCCTCCGATCCCGGTTGAAACGGATCGGGCAGACTGAACTGCTGAAAAACCATGTTCTTTATGCCGTAGACGTCCTGCAGCGGTGAAGCCGAAGCCATCAGCCAGCCAGATACCGGCATAGCGATCATACAGACATAAAGCGCGATATGTCCGCCGCGTGCGATCATGCCTTCGCCAGACGAGAGGCCCTCAGGCAAAGCCGGAGGGGGGCTCAACGTTCGCCAAATCAGCCGAAGCAAAACCAAAACAAACGCCACGAAGCCCCAACTCTTGTGCGTCTGCGTCAGCGAGAAACGCTCCATCAGCGTTTCTGAATCCTGTGCGGACAGCACCTCGACCATGTAAAAGCCAAGGCCAAGCATAAAGAGGATCACGCCGGCGGTCAGCCAGTGCAGGAGGCGAGCCACCCAGCCCCAGCTTGTCCGTGTGTTGACCGCGCCCACGTTGCATCTACCGCAAGGGTCGGGCGAAGAGATCAAAGCTCACCACCACCTCGGGACCGATTTCGACAAAAGCAGCCGATGGTCCGACGCCCAGCAGATAGTCGCCGCGCACGATGTTCAGCTTTCCCGAGGCCGTGGCGCCCTCCGAAGTGACGTCAAGATTGATACGGGCCGTGATGGGCCGGGTCTCACCGCGAATCGTGAGCCTGCCCTCGGCTTCGTAAAGTGTCTCATCGACTGCTTTCAGCCCGGTTAAGTCGTAGGTCACATTGGGATGGTTCTTCGAGTCGAACCACTCGGCCGATGTCGCAAATGCACTGGCCATCGTGTCGAATAGGTCGATGCTGGTCGTGTCTATCCTGAGAGAAAGACGGGCCGCGCCGGGATCGGCCGCATCGAACCGGCCGGACCCGGAAAACCTGGCGAACATCCCATCGGTAGGTGTGCCAGCCCGCATATACTGAAACTCGATCTTCGAGGCCGACTGATCGACATTCCAGTTCGCAGCAGAAGCAGGCGCAGCCGCAAGCACCATCAGGGCGGCAAACACCCCAAAAACCTTCATCATGGCCGCTTTTCTCAACATGGAACCTATGGTGCCGGGCTCATTTCAAGATCAATACGAATGGGGATCACTGCGCCCACGGCGGGCGCGGCGAAGCTCATGCCAAATGCGCGCCGATCGATCTGACCCGACACTGTAAACCCCGCGATGGTTTTGCTTGGATCGAAGGGTGAGGCGCCGAACTTGTTCAGCTTCGCGCTCATTGTGACCGGCTGCGTCACACCAATGATGGTCAGGTCGCCCGTGATATCTGCCGTGTCCGTCCCGGTCGGAACCACCTTGGTCGTCTTGAAGGTGATCGTTGGATAGACTGAAGTGTTCAGGAAATTCTTCGACCGCAAGCTCTTGTCTCGCGCCTCCGAGGCCGTATCCACCGATGCGGCTTTGATGCTGAGGGTTACGCGCGTGGCTTCGATGTTTCCGGGATCGAACTCGATGTCCGCGTCGAAATCACGGAACTGTCCGTGGACCGTCGAGAAGCCGAGATGATCGGCACTGAAGGTGATCTGTGCATGGTCCTTGTCGACCAGGAAATTCCCTGCAAATGCAGGGGTGAGGAACCCAAAGGTTAAAATCAACGCCGCGATCAGTTTACGCATGACACGCTCCATCAAATCAGCATTCACAACGCTGATAGCCTAAAGGCCCTGCCAGCCCAACACTTAGCTCGCAGTTTGCAGCCGTCATCTAACGGTTTCGTGGGTTGGGTCCGTCAAGACATGTTAACGTGTCGGGACCGGGACCTCTCCGCGATAGTCATAGAACCCGCGGCCAGATTTGCGGCCAAGCCAGCCCGCCTCGACATACTTCACCAAGAGCGGACAGGGCCGGTATTTGGTATCGGCCAGCCCGTCATGCAGCACGTTCATGATCGCAAGACAGGTGTCGAGGCCGATAAAATCCGCAAGCTCCAGCGGCCCCATCGGATGCTTGGTTCCGAGCTTCATCGCCGTGTCGATGCTCTCGACCGAACCAACGCCTTCATAGAGGGTATAGACGGCCTCGTTGATCATCGGGAGCAGGATGCGGTTGACAATGAAGGCCGGGAAATCTTCGGCCACCGCGATGGTCTTGCCGAGCTTGGTCGCGACGTCCTTCATCTGGTTGAAGGTGGCGTCATCTGTGGCGATACCGCGGATCAGCTCGACCAGGTTCATCACCGGCACCGGGTTCATGAAGTGCAGGCCCATGAACCGCTCCGGGCGGTCGGTGGTCGACGCCAACCGCGTGATCGATATCGACGAGGTGTTGGTGGTGAGAATGGTGTGATCCGCAAGATGTGGGGCGAGATCAGCGAAAATCTGGACCTTCACCTGCTCGTTCTCAACAGCGGATTCGACAATCAGATCGGTGGAACCAAGGGCCGCGATTTCAGGTGTTCCGGTCAGCCGCGCCTCGGCGGCGGTGCACTCTTCGGGTGTGATCTTCTCCCGCGCGACCAGCTTGCCCAGCGCATCCTTGATCGAGGCAACGCCCGCATCGATCCGATCGGCGTCCACATCATTCAGCCGAACGTCAAAGCCGCCCTGCGCGAAAACCTGGGCAATGCCGATGCCCATTTGTCCAGCGCCGATGACGCCAACCGTGCGGATATTCATATCCGTATCCCCAGAATTCATGGCCTCTCACGGGCCTCTCGTGCGATTGCTGCACCGCAGCACACGAGACTATGGCCGAGCGCTCCCGCTTGTCCAGCACCCGTGCTGAAAAAATCGAGCAAGA
>CAYYZH010000056.1:0-21356 GCA_964475765.1 uncultured Limibaculum sp. | reverse complement strand
CGTCTTGCGACCAAAGCGCGACATACCATTTTGTCGTGAAGCCGCCCCAGACGGTGACCAGCTTGGAGGCGTTGAAGCTGTAGATGATCAGGATCACGATTGGCAGATAAAGGAACGCGAACCCCATCCACATCGCCAATTGAACCAGGTTGACCCGCATCATCCCGCGCCTTCGCGTTTGGCCATCTGCTGGAAGATCACGATCGGCACGACGAGGATCAGGAGTAGGAGCACCGCCACAGCGGACGCGATGGGCCAGTCACGGTTCTGGAAGAACTCTGACCAAAGCGTCCGCCCGATCATCTGGGTTGACGAGCCTCCGAGCAATTCGGGGATGACGAACTCTCCGACGGCGGGGATGAACACCAGAAAACACCCGGCGGCGACGCCTGGCAGCGAGAGAGGCAGTGTGACGCGCCAGAATGTCGAGAATGGGTGAGCGCCGAGATCCGCCGACGCCTCAAGCAAACTTCCATCCAGCTTCTCCAAACTTGCATAGAGCGGCAGGATCATGAACGGCAGGTAGCTGTAGACGATGCCGATATAGACCGCCGTTGGCGTGAAGTGGATGATCATCGGCTCGGAGATCACACCGAGCCAAAGCAGCACACCGTTGAGCAAACCTTCAGTCTTCAGGATCCCGATCCACGCGTAGACCCGGATCAGGAACGACGTCCAGAACGGCAGGATGACCAGCGTCAACAGAGCTGGCCGCCAGGCGGAGGAGGCGCGCGCAATGCCATAAGCCATGGGGTAGGCGACAATCAGCGCCAGCAGCGTCGAGATGCCTGCAATTTTGAGACTGGTGAGGTAGGAGCCGACATAGAGCCAGTCGGAGAAGAGAAAACTGTAGTTCTCGAGGCTCGGATTGCTGAGATGAGCAAGGATTGCGTCAACGCTGTCCCAGACCGGCGTATAGGGCGGCTGAGCGACAGCCGGATCCGAGATGGAGATCTTCAGGACGATGAGAAACGGCGCGAGAAAGAACAACAAGAGCCATATATAGGGGACGGCGATCATCGCTCTTCGCCCCCAATTTGCGTCTGATCTCGTCATCCTTGGCGCCGCGCCTCCCATTCGATTCCGTCCAAAGGCTAATCACGGTCGTGTGGGTGTCGCAATCGAAGTTTGCGCTTTGCCCGGTGGGCGCTACGATCCATTTCGAATCGGGCGGGACAACGCGCCCGGGAGCGTGAAATTCCGATGACTGGGAGCACAAGATGATCAAACGCATGCTGGGAACTGCGGCGGCGCTGGCCGTGACGGCGGGCATCGCCATGGCAGAGGACAAGGTTGTCCATGTCTACAACTGGTCAGACTACATCGATGAGGAGATCCTCAAGGAATTCGAAGCCGAGACTGGCATCAAGGTCGTCTACGATGTCTTCGACTCCAACGATATCCTCGAGACAAAGCTCCTGGCCGGCAGCTCCGGTTATGATGTCGTCGTCCCCTCCGGCACGTTTCTCCAGCGCCAGATCCAGGCAGGCGTCTTCATGCCGCTCGACAAATCCAAGCTCTCGAACATCGGCAATATGTGGGATGCGATCTCGGAGCGGACGGCCAAGTTCGATCCGGGCGGCGAGCACGCCGTGAACTACATGTGGGGCACGACGGGGATTGGCTACAACACGGCCGCAGCAAAGGAGCGTCTGGGTTCGGAGACTATCGACAGCTGGTCGGTGATTTTCGATCCGGAGAAAATCGCCAAGTTCTCCGATTGCGGCGTGCACATGCTTGACGCCGCGGACGAGATGATCCCGGCTGCATTGAATTACCTTGGACATCCGGCAGACAGCCACGACCCTGCGCTGATCGAAGAAGCCGGCGCGCTGATCGACAGTATCCGTCCGCACATCACCAACTTCAACTCCTCGGCCTATATCAACGCGCTGGCCCAGGGCGATGCCTGCCTCGCGGTCGGTTGGTCGGGTGATGTGCTGCAGGCCCGCGACCGTGCGGCGGAGGCCAACAATGGGATTACGGTTGCGTACTCGATCCCGTCTGAGGGCGCGTTGATGTGGTTCGACATGATGGCGATCCCCAAGGACGCGCCACATCCCGAGAACGCCCATGTTTTCATCGACTATATGATGAACGGTGAGGTCATGGCCAAGGCGTCGAACTATGTCTACTTCGCCAATGGCAACAAGGCTTCGCAGGCGCATCTGAACGAGGATGTCATCACCGACCCTGCGATCTATCCGACCGAGGAAGCGACCGCGAATCTCTACGTGACCTCGCCCTATGGTCCGCGGGTTCAACGTACGGTCACCCGGCTTTGGACCAAGATCAAGACTGGGTCCTGAGCGACGGCGCGTCCGATGGCTGATCCGGTGATCGGGTCAGACCCCTGGAATGACCCTAACGCCCAGCCGCATTTGCGGCTGGTCGATGTTTCCAAGTCGTTTGGCAACGTGCGAGCGGTGGACAACCTGTCGCTCGATGTTTTTGGCGCCGAGTTTTTCGCGCTGCTCGGGCCATCCGGCTGCGGCAAGACAACTGTCCTGCGCATGCTGGCGGGCTTCGAGACACCGGACAGCGGGCAGATTCTGCTGGATGGTGAAGATCTGGTGCATGTGCCGCCCTACGAGCGCCCGGTCAACATGATGTTCCAGTCTTATGCTTTGTTCCCTCATATGTCGGTCGAGAAGAACATCGCTTTTGGTCTGCAAATGGAGGGCATGCCGAAAGCTCAGGCCAAGAGCCGTGTCGAGGAAATGCTGGCGCTGACCCATCTCGAGGGGTTTGCCCGGCGCAAGCCTGCCCAGCTTTCGGGTGGACAAAGACAGCGTGTCGCTCTGGCGCGCGCCTTGGCAAAGAAACCAAGGCTGTTGTTGCTCGACGAACCGCTTGGCGCGCTCGACCGCAAACTGCGTGAAGCGACACAGTTCGAACTGGTGAACATCCAGGAAGAGCTGGGCCTGACCTTTGTCATCGTCACCCACGATCAGGAAGAGGCGATGACTGTCTCGACCCGCCTGGCGGTCATGCGGGAGGGGCGAATTGCCCAGATGGGTCCGCCGCGCGATGTCTACGAGAGACCAAATTCACGCTACGTTGCCGAGTTTATCGGCGATGTGAATGTTCTTGCCGGGATAGTGGCTGATCCAGAGCAAACCTTGGTTGTTCTGAACGATGGGGGACTGGCCCGCATGGCTGCGCCGTCCAGCGGTGGAGCCGGGCCGATCGATCTTGCGCTGCGTCCGGAGAAGATCGTGATTAGCCCCGAAGGCGCGACCGAGACCGGCCCGCTCTCCAATGATCCGAACAGGCTGTCGGGAACTATCGAAGACATCGCCTATCTCGGCAACACATCGATTTACCATGTGCGGCTTGATGGCGGGATGCTGGTGCGGGTCGAGCGCACCAATCAGGCGCGAGGCGACGAGCAGGCTCTGTCATGGGAGGATCGGGTTCGACTGACATGGGAACCGGACGCGCTGGTGGAGCTCAGCCCAGAGTAGAAGCTGACCAATCCAACCTAGTCGTCGGCATCGGATTTCATGACCAGTTCGCCCGCTGCTTCGAGGGCCCGGATTGTCTTCAGAATCTCGGTCTGAGCTTCTTCGGCTTCCCGGATCTTGACCTTGCCGAGTTCATCGAGCTCTTCGCGAATCTGCTCTGCGACGCGTGAGGAGATACCGCTCAAGAGGTACTCGCGGGTTTCTGGAGCGTTCTCTGCCGCTCCCGCCAGGGCTGTCAAAAGCGTGTCCTGATCGGCTGCACGGACGACCGCTGCGAGATCGCGTTTTTCGATGCGATCCGGAATGTCCTCGAAGGTGAACATCTTGCGCTTCACATCGGCAGCGAAATCTGGCTTGGTCTCTTCGAGAAAGTCCAGGACGCTTTTACGCACCTCGCCGCCGCTGTAGTTCATGATCGCGCCAACGCGGTCAGCGGGCTTAAGGGCCTGTGCTTGTTCTGACTGTTTCGCCAGGAAGTCCCGACTGACCGAACCGCCAATGGCCTCGATTACGGCTGCATCTAACCCGGATGTTTTCATCAAGCCGTAGACAATTTCCTTGGCTTTGTCCTCGTCCAGTCCTGACAGGACGCGAGCGGCTTGTTCAGGGGCCAGCTTTGACAGAACAACCGATGCTGTTTGCGGGTGCTCGCGGCCAAGAAATTCAGTCAAGGCCTGATCATCGACTTTGCTCAACTTGCGCCAGACATTGTGAACCGAGGGCAGATCAGCGTCGTCCATGATCCGCGCAAGGGTTGCTTCGTTTACGTACTGCTCGAGGATGGCGCGCGCGTTCTCAAGACCACCATTTATGGTCTGATCGAACTGGTTCAATTCGGTCACGAACTCAATGATGGTTTCGGCGACGACTTGCGGCCCAATGCGATGCAGTTTGGACATCGCGGCGGCAAAATTACGTAGCGCCGTCTCGTCCATCTGTTCGAGGATAGGGCCCGCGGCATCAATACCAAGCGCACCGATTATAATCGCCGCCTTTTTTGATGGACTTAGTTCCGGCGGCTTGGGTGCAGCCTGGACCTCAGCAACGTGACGACTTTTCAGTTCGGCAAGCTCGGTCATGTTGCATATCCTTGGATAAGGGCGGAGGCCAGCAGGCTCCAGCCATCAGCGACAACAAAAAACGCCAGCTTCAGCGGAAGGGAGACGACCACCGGCGGGACCATCATCATGCCCATCGACATCAGGACCGACGCCACCACCAAATCAATGACAAGGAACGGTAAAAAGATCATGAAACCGATCTCGAAGGCCCGTTCGATTTCACTGAGCATGAAGGACGGGACCAGAAGAGCGAGTGGCGTTTCTCCGTCGGGCGTAATCTGGGCGCTGCGTCCCGGGATCGCTTCGGCAAGACTGCTAATGATGTCCGGTCGAACCCGGCCCTGCATAAAAGTCTGAAACGGAGCAAGCCCGCGTTCAAAGGCCTGTTCGGTCGTGATGTCGCCGTCCATCAGCGGTTGAAGCGCCACGGTCCAGGCTTCGGTGAACACCGGCTCCATCACGAAAAAAGTCAGAAACAGAGCAAGGCTGACAATCATCATATTGGGCGGGGCGGCCTGAAGACCAATGCCCTGACGAAGCAGCGAGAGAACCGTGACCATAAACGGAAAACAGGTGATCATGATCGCAATGCCCGGTGCCATGCTGAGCACTGTCATTAGCAAAAAGAGCTGGATCACCTGTCCAGAAAGACTGTCGCCGCTGCCGAGGTCGATTGAGACGGACTGGGCCGCTGCAGGAATCGCAGTGGCCATCACCACAGTGATGGCAATCACTGCGGTCGCAAACACTCGGCTTGGCATGCTCAATTGAGCGGACCCTTAGAAAAGGTCGGATACGTCGACAACTTCGGTCAGCCGGACACCCAGCCGTCCGGTGTCATCACCGATTTCCTCGAGTTCCCCGCGGGCAACCACCCGCTCTCCAACCATGATCTGTACAGGGTCGTCGACCCTGCTCGAGAGCGGCAGAACCATGTCCCGGCGCATCGCAAGCAACTCGCCAATGACCGGACGGGCTTGCCCGACACTGACCACGACATTGACAGGTACAGAGAAAATCGCACGACGGTGTTGCCCTTCGGCGGACGGGTCACGACTGTCCAGGATGGGCGGCTCCTGCGACATCTCGGCCGCCTCGGTTGTTTCGTCACTCATTGGTGCTCCTGTTCTCGGCGGGGATGGACAGCTTGTCCTCAAGGATCTGCTGTGCCGCACTCGAAAGTGCGTCACGATCAAAAACCGCGCCGCCTTCGGGCCATCTCAACTCGGCGCTACCTGGGGGCAAACTGGAGTCACTGACCAGGGTGAGCGGATGCTCGAGCTTCAGGCCCGCAGTGGCGGATGTGATGCGATCAAGATGGTCTGGCGAGACATGGAGCTGCGCTTCAACCGCGATCGTGCGCTGTAGGATGGACCCGACCGCAGCTGCGACCTCAGCTGCGAAGCCTGTATCCAAAAGGGTAGGCGTGAGCTCCCGCATCGCCTGCCCCAGATCCTGTGCGAGCGTCGCTGCTGTTTCCGCATAGACGTCACCCACGGTTCGGGATAGCGCGGTAATGGCTTCGATGATGTCCTGTGTGATTTCCGCTTCGGTCGGGGCGGCATCTTCGAAAGCCACCTCTTCCGGCTCGCTAACTGAACATAAGTCGAGCGTCTCTGGCCCGACAGACTCCATGGATGCATCGTCAAACGCGATGATCCGCTGAGGCCCGAACTCGGGATCAAAAGCAAGGAGGTGCACACTGCTGCTCATTGGACAAGCTCGGCTTCTTCAGCGGTGTTGTTCTCCAACCATTGCTTGAGCATTGCGACAGTCTGGTCCGGTCGCTCTGCCGCGATCCCGCGTAGCACGTCGACGGGACTTTCGTCGTCGTCCATCCCGCCCATCGCACCGTCCCCTCCGGAATCTGCCATTTCCAGCGGCGCTCCCATCATTGGGCTCAGTCCACCTCCCGGTTCACCCAATGGCGCCAGTCCACCTGGAAGTTCCGGCAGCGCCGAACCGCTCAATCCGCCGGGACTGGCAAGAAGTCCGTCCAGTTGATCCCCTCCACTCGATGAGTTGGATCGGCCCGCAAGCATCGGTTTGATCACCGTTAGCGCGAGCACGATGACCACGACGGCCAGCACTGCAAGCTGGATCAGCGTCATCGCGTTGCGTTCGATGAAGCGCATGATTGAGCTGACTTCCACCAGGGCGCCGGGAGTGGCGTCGGGTTGGAACGCCATGCTTTCCACTGTCACGATGTCGCCGCGCGTTTCATCATATCCAATTGCCGCGACAACCAGATCGCGCAGGGCGTTCAGCTCTTCTTCCGGTCTGGGCTGCCAGGTCGAAGTCCCATCGGCATTGGCGACATTGATCCCATCGACAAGGACCGCGACGCTGACGCGGCGGATCGCGCCGGCCTGTCGTACGGTCTCCCGGCGCACCTCGGAGTAATCGTAATTTACCCGTTCGCGGGTTTCGGTCCGCGCCGATTGCTGCCCGTCTCCGCCCGCTGCGTCGCCATCGGGCAGGTTGCTCGCAACCGTGACGTTGCCTGCCCCGCCTTGCGAGGTATCGTTTATTTCCTCGGTGTCAGAGTGCAAAGTTACACGCGTGTCGGGTTGTAGCGTGCGTTCGGTAACCGTCTCGGCTTCCCGATCGGTCTCCACTGTAACCGAGACCCGTGCCCGGTCTCGGCCTACGCGGGCAGCCAACAATTCCTCGATCTCGGACTTGATCTTTGCCTCACGCTCGGCTGCCTGCGAGGCGGCGCTGGCAAGGGGGCTGTCGGTGCCCGGAGCCAATACCATGCCCGCACGGCTGTCGATCACTGCCACCTGATCGGGACTCAGATTGGCGACAGCCAAAGCCGTCAGATATCGAATCGATGTCGCCTGCGCCGCGGTCAGGGTGCCGCCTGCCATCGTAACCGTCACCGAGGCTGTTGTCAGAGCATCGCCACTGGCAAATGGTCGGCGATTGGGCACTGCGATGTGAACGCGGGCGGCCCGCACCCCGGGCGCAGAGAGAATCGTCCGCGCCAACTCACCCTCTTTGGCCCGCCAATAGGCGGCGTTGAACATGTCGGAGGTGGCGCTGAACCCCGAAAGCTCATCTAGCAACTCGTAGCCGGCCTGTCCCTGGCGGGGCAAACCGTCGCGCGCCAGCGCCAGACGCACCCGGTCGCGCTCGTTCTCGGCGACATAGATGGCGTCACCGCGCACTTCGGCCTGTACGTTCATTTGCTCGAGCGCGCCGACAACTTCGCCCGCTGCAGCGGGGTCGAGGCCAGAGTAAAGAAGCGCCATACCCGGGCGCGTCGCGACCTGCGCGAGGGAAAGCACAGCAAGGATGGTCAACGCGACCGCGCCTAAGAGAACAGCACGACGTCGCAGGTCCAATCCCTGCCAGGTATCGATAATTTGGCTCATTCTTGGCCGAACCTCGTTAGTCAAGGTGAGTAAGCTTTCTGCTTGGGGAGAACATTCGGCAAACAGGCTTAAGAATCGGTTTAGGGAAATCGGGTTAATGATGTCGGGCCGGAACGATCGTGGACGGAGACCCAGCAATGGCGGACGACATCGAGGCTGCCGAAGATGAACAACCCAAGAAGAAGTCCAAGGGCCTGCTCTTTGGTCTGATCGGCGCCGTGGCTTTGGGCGGCGGAGCATTCTTCGGTGTCTATTCCGGGATGATACCGCTGCCTTTTGGCGACAAACCGGAAGAAGCCGAATCCGAAGAGTATGCTGACAAGGGCGAGAAGGGCGAAAAGGACGAAGCCGCCTATCACTCTGGCGGCGGGCCCGTTGCGTTCGTGCCGCTTGATCCCATCATTGTATCGCTCGGTCCGACCGCAAAGTCCAAACATCTGAAGGTCAGTGTCAGTATCGAGGTGAATCCTGAATCCGAAGAACAGGTCACCATGCTCACCCCTCGGGTTATCGATGTGCTCAACACATTTCTGCGCGCGGTGGACGAGCGAGAGTTTGAAGTCCCGCGGGCCATGATGCGCCTGCGTGCACAGATGCTGCGCCGGGTCCAGCTGGTCACACCGCAAGGTGCGGTCCGCGACCTGCTGATCCAAGAATTCATTTTGAACTGAGGGTGGCGATGTCTTTGATAGCGGATGGTGTCCTGATCTTTGCCTGCCTGACGACGGCGATCTATTGCTTCGTTCTCAGCAGACGCTTGCGGTCACTCTCGGGTACGGAAGAGGGGCTTGGCTTGCAGATACGGCAAATGAACGCGGCGCTTGATGAAACCCGATCATCAGTCAAGGAAATCCGAGGTTCGGCGAAGGCTGCGACTGATCGGCTGACCCGCGAGATCGCCCAAGCGAAACGGACTGCGGACCGATTGAAACAGGTTCTTGCCGAGGCGGAGGCGCGCTCGGCGGCAGTCAAAAAACGCTTTGCAGCGTCAGATTCTCGGCCTGAACGCGAGAGCGAAGGGCCAGCGGATAGTGACGACGCGCTGATCGATAATCTGCCATCCGAGGATGGTGATGAGGCAGCCGCCGCAGGAATGGTCACGCTTCAGAACGAAGACTTGGAGTTACTTGGCGATATTTCGGAAAGCGCGTTGACCGATCTCGATCTGAATACAGATTCGGATGAGACTGCTGACCCTCCGGCTGATGACGAGGACATAGCAGCGCTTCTTGAGGATGCGCAGGACGAGGCCATCGAGGCTGGGGATGCCGATCCTGAAGATGAGTTGTTGGAGGCGGGCGATCAGGGTTCGGAAAAATTGCTTAGAGTAGAACGAGTTGCGATATGAAAATGACTCCCGATCCTCAGAAGAACAAGCGGTCCGGTGCCTTCAGGGCCGGTGCGCTCTTCGTGTTGGCCACTTGTTTTGTGTTATCGGCTCTTGTGCGGGCAGGCGATGTCGTTGCCGCGTTGCCTGAGGGAGGTGACGATGGGTTCGGCAATCCAATCGCATCCCCGCAACCATCTGGCGTAACGACCGGGACCAAGCCAGAACCCGAGGTGGAGGGCGGACCGATGCGCCTTGTGGCTGAGCTTCAGGAGCAGCGCAAAAAACTTGAGGCGCGCGAGCGAAAGGCCGAATCGCGCGAGCAAATGCTTCGAACCATGGAAACACGAATCAAAGAGCGGCTGGATGAGATCCGGACAGCACGCGAACAGCTCGCAAGTACTGCGGCATTGGTGGACGACGCTGCGGGCAAGGACGTACGGCGGTTGGCAGCAATGTACCAGCAAATGAAACCAAAGCAGGCCGGCCAGATCTTCAATGAGATGGCTCCGTCGTTTGCCGCGGGGTTCATTGCAGAAATGAGCCCAGAGGCGGCAGCATTGATCATGGCAAATATGGGCGCAGACAAGGCCTACGCCGTGAGCCTTCTGATCGCTGGGCGGAACATGCAGCCTCCCGAGACACGGACGCAGTCTGAGTAGAACCCAGCTTCCGGCAAGATCCTTCAGGGTATTGCTATGCGTGTTCTGAACATTTGGCACGCCTGCGGTACATTTAGCGAACTTTGCATGCTGCCCTTCAATCTTCGTCAATGGTTTGGCGTGTATTGAAGATCCCAGCGGGCTGAGAATCAGACCAGGAGCGTGGGAGAACCATGGGCAGCATCATTGGTATCGTTGTTGTTATGGTCATGGTCTTTGGCGGCTATCTCTTGGCTGGCGGGAAGTTCGGAATCATCATCAAGGCGTTGCCGTTCGAGATGATGATGATTGGCGGCGCAGCAATTGGTGCGTTTATCATCGCCAACGATGGCCCGACAATCAAACACACGCTCAAGGACCTCGGCGGTGTCTTCAAGGGCCCCAAGTGGAAAAAGCAGGACTTTCAGGACCTGCTCTGTCTGATGTTCACGCTCATTAAGATCGCGCGCAAGGATCCGATCGCGATTGAGACGCACATCGAAGAACCCGACGGTTCCCCGATATTCCAAGCTTATCCCAAGATCCTTGGCGACAAGACAGCCGTCAACATGATCTGCGATACGATCCGCATGGGCATGATGAACTATGACGACCCGCACCAACTTGAGGATGTTCTGGTCAAACAACTCGAGGGACGGTTGCATCACGAGATGCACTCCAGCCATGCAGTGCAAACAATGGCTGATGGCTTGCCCGCCTTGGGGATCGTCGCTGCTGTGCTGGGTGTCATCAAGACCATGGGCTCGATTGACCAACCGCCCGAGGTGCTTGGTCGACTGATTGGCGGAGCCCTTGTCGGTACCTTTCTCGGAGTCTTTCTGGCTTACGGGTTTGCAGGGCCGTTTGCCAACAAAATCAAAGTAATGGCGGAAGAGGACCACAAGTTTTACGAATTGATCAGGGATACGCTTGTGGCAAACCTGCACAAGCACTCGCCCCAAATCTGCATTGAGGTGGCACGACAGAACCTGCCTTCGGGTATTCGTCCAAGTTTCAACGACATGGACGAGGCATTGAAGAATACGAAAGAAGCGGCATGAGCTTGAGCAAGCTGCGAGCTCTGCGCATCTTTGTTCTGTCGGCAATTGCCGTCTGGTGCCCAATGATCGGGCTAGCTCAAACAACGCCGATAGTTCCAAATCTCGTCGCTGACCCGGTCAGACCAGGACGTCTCGAACTTGGGATTTGGCCGGAGCGCGGATGGGTCGTGCAGCGCTACCAGAACCTTGTTGAAATTAGGTTGCCTGCTGAGACTCGTCAGATCCTGCCAGCAGCCGACGTGGTGCAGCAGCTTGGCGGGTACCTCTCGGACCTCGCCATCACAACATCTCCAGAAGGCCTGTCCGTCAATCTAACACTTGACTGCGACTGTGTTGTTGCACTGGCCGGAGATGGCCAAAGCGCGATGACTATAGACCTTGTCAGAGATGATGTTGCGTCAACGGCGGTCGATATACCTGGCGCTCGAGCATCAGCGCCCGACCGCGCGCCGTTCCCTCCCGAGAAGTCAAGTGATACCGCCCTTCCCGGATCGAGTGGCGTCGATGTCGCGGCTGCAAGGGAGCATCTCCTGGCGCAGTTAAGGCGTGCGGCTGCGGCGGGCTTTGTTGAGTTTGAAGACGCGTCACTCAGCGCTGATGCACAGGCAACATCCGTTGCCGCTCCAACTGAACCGGAGGCGACTTCAGATCCAGCCGATGTGACGGCAATGTCCCCGGAGTCCGATGAAGCCGCCACTGAGGCGCGTTTCGATGATCCAAAAGACCTTGAACAACGCAACGAACGCGTTGATCAGGTAGTTCCCAGGAATGAAGCAGGACGCATTCCCAAGACGCTCTCGCAGCCTGACAGTCAGATTGCAGGCGCAAGCCAGTACGAGGATGGCGAACCTAAAACCGATAGTGAGCAGACCATTTCAGAGGATCAACCACCTGTGGCTCAAGCCAGAGAAGGAGGTTCTGCATCGAATCTTCAGTTCGTTGAGGATGTTCCGACTTCTCGTGCTTACGACACGCCTAAAGTGTCAGAACCGCAGTGTTTTCCCAATGAAGCCTTCGCATTCGCAGATCTCGTGCACGAGGTCCCTTTTGGCGAGACGCTCGGAGTACTACGCCGACAGTTGGTCGGAGAGTTCGATCGTCCCGTAGAGGAGACGGCGGCTGATTTGGCGAAACTCTATCTCGCCGCCGAGTTTACAGCCGAGGTCCGAGCGGTCTTGTCAGATTTCCCTGTCGAACCTGCGATGGCGCAGCTGTATCTTGAACTTGCGCAACTGCTGGACGGTGACGAACTGGCTGAGGGCGCATCAATCATGAAGCCCGATTGCGTTGGTGATCAGGCCGTCTGGCGGGCGCTGGCGCATGCTCGGGCAGGCAACGGAAGCGAAGCGGTTCGAACTGAAGCGATTTCGGGTCGTGCTTTGGAGCGCCTGCCGATCCGACTGCGTGAACTTGTCGCCGCATGGATTGGTGATGCGGCTGCGGATGAAGGTGACTGGGACGCGGCGAGGCGCATGGAAGCCATGGCGGTTCGCGCTGCGCGATCGCTAGATCAGCGAAGTGGCAGGTCGCAGATTCTCTCAGCAAAGCTTGCAGATTGGTACGACGAGCCGCAGCGCGCAACAGAGCTCCTGACTGATGCTTGGCGATCCAACTCTGCAGATGCCGATGATGCCCTGATGATCCTGGCGCGGCGGACGCTTCGCAACGAACATTACGTGGGTGCCGACACGTCCGCACTCAGGGCTGATCTCGCGGCACTCTCAAGATCGAAAGCGGGATCCAAGATCGGCCAAGAAGCCTTTGAACTTGAGACCCGGCTTCAGGATCGTGTAGGAACCCGGCGCGCCGTCATCGGTCTCTTGGCTCATGGCGTTGAAGTTGGTCTTTATCCCGAAGACCAACAGTACGCGCTCATGTCGGATATTGTGACCCGGCCATCCGATGACGAGTTCTCAAGTCCCCTTGCAGTTCTCTACATGGATGATCCGGAGAGGTTCAAACCCGCTCTGACCCTTCCGGGATTTCGGCGTGAGCTGGCCAAGTCTATGGCTGCGTTGGGAGTGCCCAAGCTTGCAGCCGATGTTCTAGAAGCTTCCGATTATGCCGATGCGGAGCTGACAGAGACAATCGCAAACGCTTTCCTACAGGCTGACGATCCGCGCCAGGCTATCGAGATTGCGGGGCAATTGCCTGATGGCCGAACGAAAGAGGCGTTGCTAGGGCGTGCACTGATGCAGACCGGGATGCTTGAGCAGGCCCAGGTGCATCTTGCGGCCGCCGGAGCAGTGCATGACGGGGAAGTGGATCCGACAACTGAGATATTGGACCAGCAAGTGTCCGCAGCTTTATCTGCCGGCGATTTGTCGACGGCACTGGCTGCGCGCGAAAAGTCATTCGACAACGCACCGGACGTAGAGGGCGCGGAGGAGCTTGCCATGCTGGCGCTTGAAGCGGGTCGAGAGACGCTCCCCGCGCAGGCAGCCTCGTTTCTGGCGGATGAGAATCCTGCGCGGCTCGACGCGTTGAACGCAATGTTCCAACCCGAGCTTGAGGATGTTGATCTCCAGTCGCCTGAGAAAATTGCCGACTATCTTGAACGCCTTGATGCCGAAGAATCCGCAATCCTGGAGATGCTGAGCGATGGATAACTCACTTTACTATCTCGCCCTTAATCGACAGGTCGGCTTGGCCGCCGAGATGGACATGGTTGCGAACAACATCGCCAATCTGGATACGACCGGATTCCGGCGGGAAGGCGTGGCATTTACCGAGTTCGTTGTCGCGGCTGAGAACGGCGAAAGCGTTTCGATGGCGGATCTGGGCGCACGCTTTGCGTCTGACTTGCCAGGGAGCCAGACCATGACTGGCGGAGAATTCGATCTTGCAATCGAGGGCGAGGGTTACTTTCTCACCCAGTCGGCTGATGGGCTCCTTATGACCCGTGCGGGCTCGTTCCAACTTTCCCCCGAGGGCCTGTTGGTCACTCCGTTGGGCGATCGTGTGCTCGACACCGGCCAGGCCACGATCGCAATTCCTGCAGATGCGAGCCAAGTCGTGATCTCGGCCGACGGTACGGTTTCAGCAGATGGTCAACCTCTCACGCAGATCGCATTGGTGACTGCCCCTGACGAACAGGTCAGCCGATTTGGCGACACCGCGTTCACGGTGCAGGATGACAATTTCACGCCAGTCGCCAACCCCCGGATGCGCCAAGGTGCACTCGAACAATCCAATGTCGACGCCGTCAACGAAATCGCTCGTATGATCGAAGTCACGCGGGCCTACGAGATGGCTCAGTCAGTCATAGAAGACGAGGATGAACGGATCCGTGAGGCTTTGCAAACCTTAGGGCAACAGGTCTGACAAGACCAAACGAATACTATCACCAGAGTTTTCAGTAGCGTTGGAGTGAAGGGTTCAGCATGCAAGCACTTAAGATTGCAGCTACGGGAATGTCAGCACAGCAGATGCGTGTTGATGTCACGGCGCACAACATCTCGAACATGTCCACCACCGGCTATAATGCCCGGCGAGCCGAGTTTGCTGACTTGCACTATCAGCAGTTGCGAACGCCTGGCGCAGTAACGGCGGCAACCGGTGAGATCTTGCCGGCCGGGGTGCAACTGGGGTTGGGTGTGCGCCCATCTGCGGTGTCGATGGAGGTGCGTCAGGGCGTATCGGTGGCCACTGGCGGGGAGCTGGATCTCGCCATCGAAGGCGATGGGTATCTCGAGATCGAATTGCCCACCGGCGAGACTGCATACACCCGGGACGGCTCGCTAAAGCTCACCGGTGAAGGCGAGATCGTGACGTCTGAAGGGTTCCGGGTTCTGCCTGGTGTCACGGTTCCTGTTGATGCCCGTCAGATCGAGATCAACAGCGAAGGCGGCGTCTTCGCAATCTTTGATGGTCAGGTTGGCGCCCAGCAGCTGGGCGACTTCCAATTGGCAACCTTCATCAACGACAAGGGTCTGGAAGCGATTGGTGACAACCTCTTTCTCGAAACCGAAGCTTCGGGTCCGCCCAATGTCGGTGAGGCCAATGTTGATGGCCGCGGGTCCTTTCGCCAGGGGTTCCTTGAGCAAAGTTCCGTTGATGTGGTCAACGAGATTACTGAGTTGATCGAAGCACAGCGGGGATACGAGTTGAACTCCAAGGTCCTCAGTGCAGCCGATGAGATGCTTTCAACAACATCGAGAATCAGATGATCCGTTTCCTGCTCACAATTTGCGTGCTGACCGGCTCATTCGCCGCTGTGGGCCACGCTGGCGAAATCATTGCGAAGCAATCTCTCAGAGTTGGCGCGATCATTGCCCCAGGAGACCTGGTGTTGTCCGATCCGGACAACAATGCCGATCAGGATCGGTTGGTGGGGATGACCGGACTTGAGGTTCGGCGGGCCATTGTGCGGGGGCGCGCGGTACGGTCGCACCAGTTGGGACCACCAACACAAGTCCGGCGCAACAAGTCTGTAATCATGCATTTCCGCCAAGCTGGTATTGGATTGCGGACCGAGGGCAGGGCTTTGTCTTCGGGAACCCTTGGCGATGTGATCGAGGTGATGAACCTGGATTCGCGTCTCACCGTGCGCGCCGAGGTGATCGGGCGTAATCAAGTCGAGGTGCGACGGTGAGACAACACACTTTTATCTGTGCTGCAGTGACTATGTTGCTCGGTGCGTGCAACGGTCAGCTCGACTCGATCGGACGCCCGCCCGAGATGACAGCGCCAGGCGCACAGAAGCCTGTGATTGAGCCTCCTGTGCCAGAGCGTGTGGCGTTGCGCCCGCCAGCGCCGCCCGAGTCAAACGTCACGCGCACAGCCTCCCTATGGCAATCTGGTCCGAAATCATTGTTCGGTGATCGCCGCGCCCGCGCCGTGGGCGATATTCTCACTGTTCTCATCGAGATCAGTGACGAGGCTGAGATCACCAACACCACATCGCGTTCGCGTAGTGGATCGGACTCGGTGAACGTCAATGCTGCCTTTGGGCTGACCCGGCTCGCCGATACATTGCTTCCCGGAGGAAATACACTGAACCCTGGTGTCGATGCCGAGGGTAGTCAGTCCTCAACCGGCAACGGCCAGATCAGCCGCGAGGAGGAGATTACTTTGCGCCTCGCCGCAACCGTGGTGAATGTCCTGCCCAATGGTCATCTGGTGATCCGCGGCAGTCAGGAAGTCCGCGTTAACTTTGAATTGCGCGACCTTCAGATCGCGGGGATTGTCAGACCGGAGGATATCTCGCGGCAGAACCTCATCACCTATGACAAGATTGCGGATGCACGTATCGCGTACGGCGGCAGAGGCCATCTGACCAACGTCCAGCAGCCACGGTATGGACAGCAGGTCGTCGACTTGATTTCACCGTTCTAGGATTCATGATCGATGAAAAAGATCTTACCCATTCTGTTGGTTGTTCTGGGCATTGTCGGCGGAGGGGCGGCGGGCATGTTCCTGAAACCTGCTCCGGAGCCATCCGAAGAGGCAGAAGAAAGCGGAGCCTCGGCGTCAAGCGAGGATAAGGATGACCATGCCGGAGAGAACGGGGCGAAGGCGGATTACGCCGGGGACGGAGACAGCGGCGGCGATGGTCACACAGTCGCCGACGGTGACAGCACCGATGGTGAGGTTCCCGTTGGCAGATCCTATGTGAAAGTCGGGCGCCAGACGATCGTTCCCATTGTCGATGGCGGGAAGACAGAGGCGCTGATGATGTTCGAACTTGCGGTCGATGTTCCGGTCGAGCGAACGGACGATGTTCATGCGATCGAACCCCGGCTGCGCGACGCCTTCCTGCGAGAGTTGATGCAAATGTCCCACACAGGGGCATTCATGGAGACGTTCACCGATGACCGGATAATCCAGGAACTACGTCGCAACCTGGTGAAGGCCGCTCGTACTTATCTCGGCCCCGAAGTTGGCGATGTCTTGATTCTAGATGTCATGCGTCAGGAGATGCCATAGATCGACAATTGCGCTGTTTCCTGGAAAGGTGCCTTCCCGAACACAGTAAATCGCTGTGTGTACCGGAGCACTTGTCGCTGAGTCGCAGATCCGCCCCGGCACCGTGGGTTCGTTACTTTGATCCGGCTTCAGTTGTTTGAGGTGTTACCTTCGGCGCCATCTTCGGCTTTGGCATCCCGGCGTCCGTCAACCCAGTATCCCTTGAACTCAGCGCCCGAGGCGTAGGTCATTGTACCGTATCCGTGTTGGCGGCCGTTCTCGAAGGCACCCTGGTAGACGTCGCCATTGGCATAGCGGGCCTCGCCTTCTCCGTGGATCTCGCCGTCTTTCCAGTCACCGACATAGACGAAGCCATCCTTCAACGTCAGCGTCCCCTTGCCCTGGCGCTTGCCATCGGCAAACGTGCCCTCGTAAACGGCGCCATCGGGATAGCTGATCTTGCCGTCACCGGACTGCTGGCCTGCTTGCCAGCCGCCTTCGTAGACATGGCCGTCAGCGTAGGTCATCTTACCCTGGCCATCGTGCTTGGCGTCCAGAAATGACCCTTCATAGGTCGATCCGTTTGCATATTTTGCAGTCCCGACGCCGGTGATCACTCCGCCCTTCCAGTCGCCCTCGTAGAACCCGCCATCGGCATAGGTGATCTTGCCTTTGCCTTCGGGAGTACCGTTGACGAAGGTCCCCTCGTAGACGGATCCGTTGGGGTACGTGGCTTGGCCCTTCCCCTCAATCCGGCCCTCGGTCCAGTCGCCCTCATAGACGTATCCGTCGGTGCCGGTGAACTTGCCCTTTCCGTGTCGGCTGCCAGCCTCGAACGCGCCCTCGTAAGTATCGCCGGAGGCATAGTTCGCGACGCCCTTGCCATGCCGGTTTCCGTCCAAAAACTCGCCGGAATACTTGTCGCCATTGGCATAGACCGCTTCGCCGCCGCCAGTGATCTGACCCGCTTTCCAATCGCCGGTATAGGTGAAGCCGTCAGGCAGGGTGATTGTCCCCGCGCCTTCGCGCAGTCCTTTGACAAAATCGCCTTCATAGACCGCGCCGTCGGGATAGGTGACCTTGCCCTTGCCCTGCTGGGTGCCCTCGACCCACTGGCCTTCATATCGATAGCCGTTCTCTCGAACCATCACACCGGTGCCATGATGGGCGGAGTTCTTGAATTCGCCCTCGTAGGTCATGCCGTTCGGATAGGTCGCGGTACCTTTGCCCTCGATCACGCCGTTGGCCCAGGTTCCTTCATAGGAGCCGCCATTGGCGTAAATGATCTTACCCTGGCCGTCCGGGACGCCCTCTTTGAAGTCGCCTTCATAAACGGAGCCGTTCGGAAACTTGGCCTTGCCTTTGCCCTGGATGACACCTTCGACCCACTCGCCGGTATATTCATAGCCATCCGGCGCGGTGTAGGTCCCTTGACCATGCTGTTTGCCGTCTTTGAACTGGCCTTGATAGACAGCCCCGGAATCGTACTCCTTGGTCGCCGTATCACCTTCCGAACTCTGCGCGGCTGCCGCGCCCGCGAATGCGAGGCCCCCAGCCACACCCAATGCAAAGCGCAAGATCATATTGCTTCCTCGTGTTCCGGACGCCCTGTGCGCCTGCATGCAGTCATTCACGGCAATCTAGCCCAGAAACTCGCCGTTGCGAAAGGCCCCTTCCAAGCGGGTCCCGTCGGGATAGGTTGCGACCCCGTCGCCGCTGATCTGTCCGGCCTGCCAGGTGCCATCATAGACAAAGCCTGTCGGGCTCGTGTAGGTGCCCCGGCCGTTGCGCTGACCGTCAGCGAACGCACCCTTGTAGGTGCCACCATCGCCATAGGTGGCCTCGCCCTGACCGTCGCGTTTGCCATTGGCGAAACTGCCGACATAGACATCGCCATTGGCGTAGACCGCTTTGCCCTGACCGGTGATCTGTCCGCCGGACCAATCGCCCTCATAGCTAAAGCCGTCGGTCATCATCAGCTTGCCCTGACCGCTGCGCTGGCCTTCGACGAAACCGCCTTCGTATATCGAGCCGTCGGCGTAGTTCGCCTTGCCCTCGCCATGCTGCTGTCCGGCAAGCCAGCCGCCTTCATAGCGAAAGCCGTTCTCGCGGGTGGCTGTTCCCTGACCATCATGCAGCGAATTCTTGAACCCGCCTTCATAGCGCAGACCATCGGCATAGATCGCGACGCCCTGGCCTTCGATCCGGCCTTCGCTCCAACCGCCCTCGTACGAGCTGCCATCGGCATAAGTGATCTTGCCCTGACCGTGAGGCTTGCCGCCAAGAAAACTACCTTCGTAAACAGAGCCGTCCGCGTAGCGCGCGGTGCCCTCGCCTTCGATCTCCCCGTTCACCCAGGACCCGGTATAGGAGTAGCCGTCGGGGGCGGTATAGGTGCCTTGGCCATTCTGCTTGCCGCCTGCCAGACCGCCAGTATAGGTCGCGCCCGATGGGAAGGTCAGGGTCGCGCCATCGGTGGACAGCACCGCCGTACTGGCCTCGGACTGAGCCGGCGCCGCAAGGTCGCTCGCCTGCTCGGGCGCCTCGGCGTCATCGCCGCCAGTCCCGACCAGATCTCCCGCCCCGCAATTGGTCAGAAGAAAGATCAGCGAAAGGGCTGTGAAAGTCCGCATCCTAGTCATTCCCTCGATGTGGCCTGCTTCGGGCCGTTGTTTACTTTGTTTGCGGGCACTTTAGGGCGCTTGGATCAGGCTTACAACGACGTTGTCGCCAGTCGCCACACGCAATGCGGCATTGCGTCAATCCGGTTGCGCGGCCAAGGCCCACGGCACTACAAGCGAGGCTCAGTTTTGGGAGCGCCTCAGCATGCCGCACGACAACCGTCTCAGGGTTAGTTTGGTCCAGTGGAACCCGACCGCGGGCGACATCGCGGGCAATCTCGCGCTGGCGCAGAAAGCGCTGCACGCGGGCGAGCAGGCGGGCGCGGATCTGGTTGTGCTGCCCGAGATGTTCCTTTCGGGCTATCAGCTTCTCGATCTCTCGGTGCGCCCGGCGTTTCTGCGCGATTGTCAGGCGGCGATCGATATTCTTGCCGCGGCGACGAAAAAGGGCGGCACAGCGCTGGCCATTGGGGCGCCGATACCCGGTTCAACGACCGAGCCCGGGCAGGACCACGCAGGGGCGTACAACGCCGTGATGCTGTGCCAGGATGGCGAGATCCGCGCGACGTTTCGCAAGCATCACAGGCCGAATTACGGGGTTTTCGACGAAAGACGCCTTTATCTCGAGGGACCCGCGCCGGGGCCAATCGAGATTGCGGGTTGCCGCGTCGGCTTTCCGATCTGCGAGGACCTGTGGTTTTCGGACGTCGCCGAGACGCTGGAGGAAGCCGGCGCCGAGATCCTGATCTCGCCCAATGGCTCACCCTACCAGCGCGGTAAGCACGACATCCGGATGGGTCACATGGTGTCCCGCGTGGTGGAAACCGGCCTACCAGTGATATACCTGAATCTCATCGGTGGGCAGGATGACCAGATCTTCGACGGTGGCTCGTTTGCCCTTAACCCGGGCGGTCAACTGGCAGCGCAACTGCCGTTCTTCGACGATCATATCCGCACGCTGGATATCCACCGCACAGAAGAGGGCTGGCGGATCGACCCGTCGGAGCTTGCGCCCGTGCCCGAACCATGGGCGCTGGATTACCGGGCGATGGTCGATGCGACCCGCGATTACGTCCGCAAATCCGGGTTCTCGAAGGTGTTGCTGGGTCTATCCGGCGGGATCGATTCGGCCATTGTCGCGACCGTTGCTGCCGATGCGCTGGGTCCCGAGAATGTGCGCTGCGTCAGGCTGCCCTCGAAATACTCCTCTGATCACTCGCTCAAGGACGCTCAGGATCTGGCGGACCGGATCGGCGTGACCTGCGAGACCCTGCCCATTGCCGACGGGGTGCAGGCGATCGAAGACAGTCTTGCGCCTCTGTTTGAAGGTCTCGATCCGGACGTGACCGAGGAGAACATCCAGTCCCGCCTGCGTGGTCTTTATCTGATGGCGATGTCGAACAAGTTCGGCGCGCTATTGCTGACGACGGGCAACAAATCCGAAATCGCGGTGGGGTATTCGACGATCTATGGCGACATGAACGGCGCCTACAATCCGATCAAGGACCTCTACAAGACCCGTGTCTTCGAGTGCTGCCGCTGGCGAAATTCCGAGCACCATGACTGGATGAAGGGCCCGGCGGGGGAGGCCATCCCGCCCAACATCATCCAGAAACCGCCCTCGGCGGAACTCAGGCCGGACCAGACCGATCAGGACACGCTGCCGCCCTATGATGTGCTCGACGGCATCCTGCGCCAGCTTGTCGAGGACCAACTCTCGACCGAGGAGATTATCGCCTCCGGCCACGACCGCGAGACCGTGATGCAGGTCCAGCACCTCCTCTACATCTCAGAGTACAAACGCTTCCAGTCCGCGCCCGGCGTCAAACTCACCCACCGCGCCTTCTGGCTCGACCGGCGCTACCCCATCGTGAACAAATGGCGCGACAAG
>CAYYZH010000055.1:2991-21361 GCA_964475765.1 uncultured Limibaculum sp. | reverse complement strand
CTCGAACTCCTTCCAGCCGAGAAGGGACTCGTCGATCAGGATCTGGTTGACCGGCGAGGCATCGAGACCCGACCGGCAGATCGTCTCGTATTCTTCACGGTTATAGGCAACACCGCCGCCGGTGCCGCCCAACGTGAAGGCAGGCCGGATGATCGCGGGTAGGCCGACATGATCGAGCGCGTCCATGCAGTCATCGAGCGATTCGGCGATGGTGGCCTTAGGGTTCTCGAGCCCGATCCTGTCCATCGCCTCGCGAAAGAGTTTGCGATCCTCGGCCATCTCAATGGCCTCGCGCCGGGCGCCGATCAGCTCGACGCCGTATTTGTCGAGAACGCCAAGATCTGCGACTGCCAAAGCGGTGTTCAGCCCGGTCTGTCCGCCCATCGTAGGCAGGAGCGCATCGGGGCGTTCCTTCTCGATGATCTTGGCGACAATTTCGGGCGTGATTGGCTCGATGTAGGTCGCGTCCGCTAGGCCGGGATCAGTCATGATCGTGGCCGGGTTCGAGTTCACCAGAACGACCCGATAGCCTTCCTCGCGCAGCGCCTTGCAGGCCTGAGCGCCGGAATAGTCAAACTCGCAGGCCTGACCGATGACGATAGGCCCGGCTCCGATGATCATGATCGACTTGATATCGGTACGCTTGGGCATATCGTTCGCTCCGGCACGCCAAACCCGGGCATGACTGGCCCCCGGATCGCTGGCGGGATGGTGAGAATTTTCGCGGTTATAGCGATCCGGCAGAGGAGGGCAAGCGTGCCGTGGCACGACGCGCTCTTGATGGCTGCGCTGAGTGTGTCAACGTGCAGGGAAACAGCCGGGAGATGAAGATGACAGAGGTTGCGATGCCCCGGCGGCGTTTGCGTTGGACGTGGTTTTCCAGCTTGGTGGAGCGTGGCGAGCCACCCGTCGTTGACAACGCGCATGCCCTGGCCGCGCTGGAGCGGCACAAGCGTCACGGGATGAAACTCGCGGTGCGCGCCCGCATCATCGCCATGTCGGTGATCTCGGTGGTGCTGGCCATCATCGTGCCGTGGCCGGCGGTGATCTATTACCTGGTGCTGGTGCTCGGGTTTATCGGCATCGGGCTCCTGCAGTCCCGGTTTGCACGGGTCGGAACGTCACGTGTGGAACTGATCCTGTTGTTCTGCGATCTCGCGCTCATGACCATCGTTGCAGCGGTTCCCAATCCGCTCATCGACCGTGTCTATCCTCTGGCCTTTCAGTTTCAGTTCGAGGTCCACAAGTATTTCTTCCTGCTCCTTGCGATGGCGACGCTGGCCTATTCGTGGCGGACGATCTTTGCCGTTGGCACCTGGACATCGCTGCTCTGGGGGCTGTCCATCGGGCTTGTCTGGTTTTTTTCGGAGGATATGCCAGAGTTAAGCGCCGAGGCGCAGGCCCTCTTCTCGGCTTATCCTCCTGTAGAGGAGTTTTTCGATCCAACCCGGATCGTCTGGGATCAGCGACTCGAGGAAATCGTTGTCTTCATGTTGTGCGCCGTGATCCTCGGGGTCTCTGTCCGGCGGTTCAATGTGCTCCTGCTGGCGCAGGCATCGGCCGAACGCGAACGGACCAACCTGGCGCGCTACTTTTCACCAAACGTGGTCGAGGAGCTGTCGCATCAGGACGAGCCGCTCGCCCGGGTGCGCACCCAGCAGGTCGCGGTTCTGTTCGTCGATATCATCGGGTTCACGCAGTTCGCCGCGCATCGCCCGCCCGAAGAGGTGATTGCAACGCTGCGTGACTTCCATGGCCGCATGGAGGCCGAGGTCTTCCGTCACTCCGGGACGCTGGACAAGTATCTGGGCGACGGGTTGATGGCGACCTTCGGCACGCCTTTCGAGGGCGAGCATGATGCGCTCGATGCGCTGACGGCGGCCCGGGCGATGATGGCGTCACTGGATGAATTTAACGCGGCGCGCGAAAAAGCTGGCGAGCCTCGGCTGGAGGCCGGGATCGGGGTCCACTATGGTCCCGTTGTCCTTGGCGATATCGGGGCCAACCGGCTGGAATTTGCGGTGATCGGCAACACGGTGAATGTTGCGAGCCGGCTTGAGGCGCTGACCCGTCAGCTTTCGACCCGCCTTGTCGTGTCGGATGAAGCTCGGGAAGCAGTTGTCCGACTAGGCAGTGCCGACAATCCCGCCCTCACGGATCTGGTTCGCCGCGATGGGCAGCAGATCCGGGGCGTCGAGGGGGCGATGACTGTGTGGACGCTCGACTGACCTCTGGAAGGGTGCGCTGGTGGCGGGCTCAGTCAGCGCCGCGTTGATCGTGGATGGAGATCTTTCCCGGTCGTCCGCGTTGATACCCCAGACTGATCCGGCCGAGTTGCCCGGTCCAGTGCTCGACCGGCTGGCGGATCGCTACGTCCTCGGGCAGCAGTACCTCGTCAAACCCGCAGGCGAGCAGGTAAGCGAACTGATCCGAGATGACAGGCCCCTGGGCGCGAAGACGCCCGTTGAACCCCAGTGCGCGAAGGCGTTTCGCAATGGAAAAGCCGCGCCCGTCGGCGAAGCTGGGGAAATCAACAGCGATCAGGCCGAGCCGGTCGAAATGGGGGATCAGCGTGTCGGGATCGGTGTCATTTGGAAGCAGCACACCGAGATAGAGATCGGGGTGCCCGATTGCCTCTTCCAGACGAACACGCGGCACCACGGCGTAGCCCATTTCAGGCAGGTCGACCTCGTCGGGGATCAGCGGCCAGTGGTCTTCCAACTCGCCTGACGCATCAAGCAGCATAGAGGGCCTCCTTGAACGGTTCCATGCCGACCCGGCGGTAGGTCTGCAGGAACGTCTCGCGGTCACCGTCGCGCGCACCAAGATAGGTGTCGACAATCTTCTCGACGATATCGGGCACCTCGTCATACCCAAATCCGGGACCGGTACGGTCGCCCAGCGTGGCGGTCTCGGTGGCATCCCCGCCAAGTGTGATCTGGTAGCTCTCCACGCCCGCCTTATCGAGCCCAAGAATGCCGATTGCACCGACATGATGGTGTCCGCAGGCATTGATGCAGCCGGAGATCTTGATCGGCAACGGTCCGATCTCGCGTTGCCGGGCGGGATCCGAAAAGCGGTGCGCAATGGCCTGCGCCACGGGGATAGAGCGCGCCGTCGCCAGCGCACAGTAATCCAGCCCAGGGCAGGCGATGATGTCCGTCACCAGCCCCTTGTTGGCCGCATCGAGACCCACGCCTGCCAGCCCACGATAAACCTTGTAGAGGTCGCCAAGTGCCACATGCGGCAGGACGATGTTCTGCTCATGCGTCACTCGCATCTCGTCTTGTGAGTATGCTTTGGCAAGGTCCGCCATTGCGCGCATCTGCTCCGCGGTGGCATCGCCGGGTGCGCCGCCGATGGGTTTCAGCGAGATTGTCGCGGCAACATAGCCCTCGATCCGATGCGGGTAGGTGTTCTGTCTGGCCCAGGCCGCAAAAGCCGGATCGGTTTTATGTGCTGTCTCGAAGGCGCGCTGGTCGTTGTGCGCCGGCAGGTCAGGGGGCGCGAAATAGCTCGCGATCCGGGCAAGTTCCTCGGATGGCGCGGCAATCGCGGCGCGGTCCATGTCGGCGAATTCGGCCTCGACCTGATCGCGATAGGCATCGATGCCGATCTCATGCACCAGGATCTTGATGCGGGCCTTGTACTTGTTATCGCGCCGCCCATGCAGGTTGTAGATCCGCAGACACGCTTCGAGATAGGGCAGCAGATCCGCCCTAGGCAGGAAGGCCCGCAGCTCCTTGGCGATCATCGGGGTGCGGCCCATACCGCCGCCGACCAGCACACGGTAGCCGGTCTCGCCAGCATCATTGCTCACGATCTGTATGCCGATGTCGTGGAGCTTGAGCGCCGTACGGTCATGCTCGGACCCGGTCACCGCAATCTTGAACTTGCGCCCGAGGAAGGTGAACTCCGGGTGCAGGCTCGACCATTGGCGGATCAACTCCGCCGTGATACGCGGGTCCTCGATCTCCTCCGGGGCGACGCCCGAATATGGATCAGACGTCGTGTTCCGGATGCAGTTGCCGGAGGTCTGGATGGCATGCATCTCGACTTTGGCCAGCTCGTCCAGAATGTCCGGCACATCTTTCAGCTTGGGCCAGTTGTACTGGATGTTCTGGCGGGTCGTGAAGTGGCCATAGCCCTTGTCATAGGTCTCGGCGATGTCAGCCAGCTTGTGCATCTGTTGCGCCGATAGCGTGCCGTAGGGGATCGCAACGCGCAGCATGTAGGCGTGAAGCTGCAGATAAAGCCCGTTCATCAGACGCAGAGGCTTGAATTCCTCCTCGGTCAGGGCGCCGCTTAGCCGGCGTTCGACCTGATCGCGAAATTCGGCGGTGCGCTCTGCGACGAACGTGTGGTCAAACTCGTCATAACGATACATCGGTTGCTCCTTCCGGCGATGGACCCGCGAAAGGGGCTTATGCGGCGATGCGAAGATCGGCAGCCGGTCCAACCGAGATTGTTGGCATCCCGCTCGCCCGGATCTGTTCGCGGCGGAGCAGGGGCACGTTGACGCCTTTATCGGTGGACACATCGACCAGATACGGGCTGACGACGACATTGTCCCGGACGAATCGCGCGCCAATGGCGTTCAGCCCTTCGGCTTCCTCCGGTGTCCTGGCGACCAGCGCTTCGTCGATCTCAATCGACCAGCCACGCGAGCTCAGGAACACTGAATGGCCCTCAATCAGATCGTTAGCGGTCAGTACGGCGGGGTTGAAGTTCTTGGGCATCGTCTTTCTCCAGAGAAAGCTGCGTTCCCAAATGAAATGGCAGTCAATCATGTGAAAATCAATAAATCACATAAAATAATAAATCACAGATAATTTCACATCAAAATAGCGCATTTAATCGCCCGTTGCACCCGAATCGACCCTGCGTTATCCGGGAATCATGAGTTCGGTGGCATCTGCGCGGTATTTCAAGCCGATCCCCTGTTCGTCCTCCCGGCCGGGCTCGTTCTCCCTTGCCGAGGGACATATGGGATTCACCGAGATCGAGATCATGGACAGGCACGGCACCCGCGAAATTGTGCCGGCCGCGGTTGTGCCAACGCTTGAGGAGACCGGTGGGCCAACGCTCTCGCAGCTCACCAAGAAGCGTACGCCTTTGCTTGGGCTGCCGATGGATCGCCCGCATGTTATGGGCGTGTTGAATGTGACGCCTGACAGCTTTTCGGATGGTGGGCAGTTCGACAACGGCGCACGTGCCATCGAGCGTGGTCTTGAGATGGTCGAGGAGGGGGCCGGCTTGATCGATATTGGCGGCGAATCCACGCGTCCCGGTGCCGACCCTGTTGAACCGCAAGCAGAAGCGGACCGGGTCCTGCCGGTGATCGAAGGGCTTGTCGCGGCGGGATGCCGGGCGCCGATCTCGATAGACACCCGCAATGCGGGGGTCGCGAAGCAGGCCCTCGCGGCCGGGGCACGGCTCTTCAACGATGTCTCCGCCCTCAGCCACGATTCGGATAGCCCTGGAGTTGCCGCCGGTGCAGACGCGATCTGCCTGATGCATGCTCAAGGTGATCCGCGGACCATGCAGCAGAACCCGGCCTACGAGAACGTGGTGCTGGATGTCTTTGATTACCTCCAGAGCCGGATCGATGCTGCGGTGGAGCAAGGGGTCAGCCGCGAGCGGATAATTGTCGACCCCGGTATCGGCTTCGGCAAGACTCTGGTCCACAACCTAGCTCTGCTGAACAGCCTGACGCTGTTTCACGGGCTTGGCTGTCCATTGTTGCTGGGGGTTTCGCGTAAACGATTTATCGGTACGTTGTCCGGCGTCGAGCTTGCGCGTGAGCGGGTCGCCGGCTCAATTGCCGCGGGGCTCGCCGGGCTGGATCAGGGTGTCCAGATCCTGCGGGTACACGATGTCAAGGAAACAGCCGAGGCGATCAACGTCTGGCAGGCGATCCGGGGAGGCGCCCAATGAGTCGCAATCTGTTCGGCACCGATGGCATTCGGGGCCCTGCCAATACCCATCCCATGACGGCCGATGTCGCGATGCGGCTGGGGTTCGCGGCTGGCCGCTATTTCACGCGCGAGGAGCGGCGCCATACGGTCGTGATCGGCAAAGACACGCGCGGGTCCGGTTACATGCTGGAGAACGCGCTAAGTGCGGGGTTCATGTCGGTGGGCATGAACGTAACCCGGCTGGGGCCGGTGCCGACCCCTGCGGTGGGTATGCTGACCCGGTCAGTGCGGGCCGACCTCGGCGTGATGATCTCGGCCAGTCACAACCCCTACGAGGACAATGGGATCAAGCTCTTTGGTCCGGACGGCTACAAGCTTTCGGACAAGGCGGAATCCGCGATCGAGACGCTGATGGAGACGGACGCGGATCTGGTGGCCGCCAACCGGATCGGTCGGGCACGCCAGCTTGACGACGCAGCAGGGCGCTATATCGAGTTTGCCAAATCCAGCTTTCCGCAACGCCGTGGGCTCAGCGGCCTGAAGATCGTGGTCGATTGCGCGAATGGCGCGGCGTACCGGACAGCGCCCGAAGTGCTGTGGGAGCTGGGCGCGGATGTCGTGAAGATCGGCGTCTCGCCGAACGGGGAAAACATCAATCTTGGGTGCGGCTCGACCGACCCGGATGCCTGTCGCCGCGCTGTGATCGAAGAAGGCGCGGATCTCGGGATTGCGCTCGACGGGGACGCGGACCGGGTCCATGTCATCGACGAGAAGGGCGATGTGGTCGATGGCGACCAGATCATGGGCCTGATTGCCACGCGCTGGGCGCGTCGGGACGGGCTTGCTGCCAACACGTTGGTGACCACGGTCATGTCCAATCTTGGGCTCGAGCGCATGCTGACCGGGCAGGGCATCGCAATGCATCGCACCAAGGTCGGCGACCGCTATGTGGTGGAAGCGATGCGCGAGCTGGGCTGCAATCTTGGCGGTGAGCAATCGGGCCACATCATTTTGGCCGATCACGTCACAACCGGCGACGGGTTGTTGGCAGGCCTTCAGGTGCTAAACGCTCTGGTGGCCGAAGACCGCCCGGCTTCCGAAGTGTGCCGTCTGTTCGACCCCGTGCCGCAAATGCTCAAGAATGTCCGGTTTGCCCCAACTGCCAAGCCGCTGGATCATGACGCCGTCAAACAGTCTATCGCCAATGGCGAGGCACGCCTCGGCGGGACCGGACGGCTGGTCATCCGCGCCTCTGGCACCGAACCCCTGATCAGGGTTATGGGCGAGGCCGAGGACGACACGCTCCTCGAGGAGGTGATCGACACGATCTGCGCTGAGGTCGCTGCGGCCGCGGCCTGAGCGATGTCGGGTGTCGCTGTTTGGAGTGGCTGGGGCTGCGTTGCCTGCCTTGTCATCACAGCGTTGGTGCATTCCATTGCCGGTGAACGCATGCTGATCGCTCCGTTGTTGCGCCGTCGGCGCGATCGTCTGCTCGAGGTTCCCCTCGCACGATTCGTCCTGCGGTTTGGCTGGCATATGATGTCGATCGCATTCGTGCTGATCGCATTGCTGTTGTGGCTTCTTCTCACGCCGGACGGGCCAACGGCTCGCGCACCTTTTCTGATCACCGGCATGGTGTTCGCCGCGGTAGGTCTGATCGACATGGTGGCCAGCAGAGGGCGGCACATCGGCTGGCCGCTATTGGCGCTGACCGGTATCTTGGGCCTGATCGCAGGGCTGGCCTAGGGCTTGAACCGGCTCTCGGCGATGTCATCAGCCGCCCGTGCAGGCGAGATCTCGCGCTGTTCAGCGCGCTCCAGGATTTCGATCAGCGTCTTCGGGATGTCCTCCAGTTTGGCGCGTGCCTCCGCCTCCGAGAGCCCGAGCGGGCGCCGTGCAACAGAGATCAACCCGCCAGCATTGATCAGATAGTCGGGTGCATAGAGTACCCCTCGTGCTGCCAAGCGGGGCCCGTCCTCCTCCGTAGCAAGTTGATTGTTCGCGGCGCCGCAGACGATCTCGGCACGGATCTCGGGGATGGTGCTCGCGTTCAGGCCAGCTCCTAAAGCACAGGGTGCGAAGATCTCGACCTCAGCGGTGTGTGCTCGCGCAGGGTCAACCGTCTCGGCACCGGTTTCATCCACGATACGTGACACCGCGTCCGCATTGATGTCGGAGACCACCAGTTGTGCTCCGGCGTCTGCCAGCATCCGGCAGAGATGCGAGCCGACATTGCCCAGCCCCTGCACTGACACGCGCCTGCCCGCAACATCCTTGCCCCAGCGGTACCGGGCCGCCGCCTGCATCGAAAGGAATACACCTTCGGCCGTCCAGGGTGACGGATCGCCCGCGCCGGAAGACACACCGGAGACATGGCTCGTCTCCGTCGCGATCATGTCCATGTCGTCGACTGTGGCACCGACATCTTCGGCCACGATGTAGCGCCCGCTCAGACGTTCGACCGCGCGGCCCATGGCGCGCATCATCTCCGGCGTCTTTTCCGCACGCGCATCTGCAAGGATCACCGACTTGCCACCCCCCAAGGCCAGCCCCGCGAGGGCGGCCTTGTAGGTCATGCCCCGCGATAACCGCAGCACATCGGTCACGGCCTGATCCTCGGTGTCGTATTTCCAGATCCGGCAGCCGCCGAGACCCGGGCCAAGGTTTGTGTTGTGCACAGAGATGATCGCGGTAAGTCCGGCCTGCGCGTCGCGGGCAAATACGACTTGCTCGTGATCGTCGAAATCGGGGTGGGCAAATACCTGCATCTGGTCCTCCGCCATCAAACGCGTCTCAGTTTGAGGGGCGCACGGTTCTGATGCAAACCCGGGTCGGAAGTTGCGCAGATCCGGCTTCCATCGATTTCTTTGCCGAACCGGCGCCCATTCGGCGAAACTTTCGGTCTCGAAAGGGTGCACGGGAGCGAATCAAAACCGGTGATGCACGGGGCCACGATTGCTGACGGGCAACGCATTGCATTTGATGTCAATTTGAGTTGACGCGGGCCTGCGCTTTTGCGTATCCGATCGGCGGGCGCGACCCCGGCAAAGGGCGAACGGGGCGGGCTCAGCAATCTCGCCCTTGACGATGGAGCGCGTCTTATGACGTTCCCTGAACAGCCCGGCGTAAGGCCGCGGCGCCCCGAGTTCTCATCTGGTCCCTGTGCAAAGCACCCCGGCTGGTCCGCCGACACCGTCGCGCGTAAAGCCTGGCTTGGCCGATCGCACCGCGCGGGCGGGCCAAAGGCACAACTGAAATCCGTGATTGACCGTACGGCCAAAATGCTGGGCGTCCCCGAAGGATACCTCGTCGGCATTGTACCGGGGTCAGACACTGGCGCAGTCGAGATGGCGATGTGGTCGCTGCTGGGTGCGCGCCCTGTGGACGTTTTGGTCTGGGAGAGCTTCGGCAAGGGCTGGGCGACCGACGCGGTCAAACAACTGGCGCTGGACGATTGTCAGGTCGTTGAAGCGTCCTATGGCGCGCTTCCCGATCTGGCCGCAGTGCGCAGCGACGCTGATCTGGTCTTCACCTGGAACGGCACGACCTCCGGCGCACGGGTGCCGAATGCCGATTGGATCGCGGCGGATCGCGAGGGGCTGACCATCTGCGACGCGACTTCGGCTGCGTTTGCGCAGGCCCTCGACTGGTCAAAGCTCGATGCCGTGACCTTCAGTTGGCAGAAGGTTCTTGGTGGCGAGGCTGGGCACGGAATGATTGTCCTGTCGCCCCGCGCGGTGGAACGGCTCGAGAGCTATGCGCCAAGCCGGCCGTTGCCCAAGCTCTTCCGCCTGACCAAAGGCGGGGAGTTGATTTCTGCCGTGTTCGCGGGTGCGACGATCAACACGCCCTCCATGCTGTGCGTGGCGGATTACGAGGACGCGCTGGACTGGGCTGATGAGGTCGGTGGCCTCGATGGCTTGCATGCCCGCGCCGACGCGAATTTTGCAGCGCTACAGGCATGGGTCGACCGGACGGACTGGATAGAGAACCTCGTCACTGATCCGGCGGTGCGCTCGAACACCTCGGTCTGCCTCAGCATTGTCTCGCCTGACATCGCGGCCCTCCCGGAAGCGGAGCAGCGCGCGTTCACCAAATCGCTGGTCGGATTGCTGGAGAGCGAGGGCGTTGCGTTTGACATCAACGGATATCGTGATGCGCCTCCGGGTCTGAGGATCTGGTGCGGTGCCACCATCGATGCATCTGACATCGAGGCGCTGGGCCCCTGGCTCGACTGGGCCTTTGCGACCCTCTGTGCACAGCGCGCCGCCGCCTGAATCCTCCCATCCCGACCCTCCTCCCTGATGCGAGGAGCCAGACATTTGCGCCCGGCGCTGCCGTCAAGTTCGGCAGGCCGGCCCCGACAAGGACAACACACATGCCCAAGGTTCTGATTTCCGACAAACTCTCCGAAGAAGCCGTGCGTATTTTCACCGATGCCGGGATCGAGGCAGATTTTCAGCCCGATCTTGGCAAGGACCCGGACCGTCTGGCCGAGATCATCGGCGGCTATGACGGGCTGGCCATCCGTTCGGCGACCAAGGCGACCGCTGATCTGATTGCCAAGGCTGACAATCTCAAGGTCATTGGCCGCGCCGGGATCGGCGTCGACAATATCGACATTGCGGCAGCGTCCGCCCGCGGGATCGTGGTGATGAACACGCCCTTTGGCAATTCGATCACGACCGCTGAACATGCCATCGCGATGATGTTTGCCGTGGCGCGACAAATACCGGAGGCTAATGCCTCGACCCATGCAGGCAAATGGGAGAAGTCGGCGTTCATGGGGACCGAGATCACCGGTAAGGTGCTGGGCGTGGTCGGCTGCGGTAATATCGGTTCGGTGGTCGCCCGGCGGGCGATTGGGTTGTCGATGAAGGTGATCGCCTACGATCCCTTCCTGTCGGCAACGCGCGCGCAGGAGCTTGGGGTGGAAAAGATCGAAGAGGTCGAGGATCTGCTGACCCGCGCCGACTTCGTCACTTTGCACCTGCCCAAGACGGAAAAGACCGCGGATCTGCTGAACGCCGACCGTATTGCCATGATGAAGCCCGGTGCGCGGCTGATCAACTGCGCCCGCGGCGGCCTGGTGGATGAAGCCGCCGTTGCCGCGGCCCTGAAGGACGGGCGTCTCGCGGGCGCTGCCTTCGATGTCTTCGCGACCGAGCCTGCCCGCGAGAACCCACTCTTTGGTCTGCCGAACGTCGTTGTGACCCCGCATCTGGGTGCGGCCACGACCGAAGCGCAGGAGAATGTCGCGCTGCAAGTCGCCGAGCAAATGAGCGCTTACTTGCAGAACGGCGCGATTGCGAATGCGATCAATGCGCCGTCGATTACCGCTGAGGAGGCCCCGCTCCTGAAGCCTTGGGTCCGGGTTGCCGAGACGCTGGGTGGCTTTGCCGGGCAGCTTACGGAAAGCGCTATTCAGGAGGTCGAGATCGAGTATGTCGGCCGCGTCGGCGATCTGAATCTCAAGCCACTGACCGCCACCGTGACCGCATCGCTGTTGAAACCGCTGATGGGTGAGGGCGGGGTGAACATGGTCTCCGCGCCGATTGTCGCGCGCGAACGCGGTGTGCAGATCACCGAAACCCGCAAGGATCCGCAAGGTGCGTATGGCTCGTATATCCGTCTTATCGTCACGACCGAGCAGCAGGAACGCTCGGTTGCGGCGACCGTCTTTTCCGGTGACCGACCTCGCTTTATCCAGATCAAGGGGATCAACATGGAGGCCGAGCCGGCGCCGCACATGATCTACACGGTCAACGACGATGCGCCCGGTTTCATCGGTGCGGTCGGAACGCGGTTCGGAGATCTCGGGGTCAACATCGCGACGTTTGCGCTGGGGAGGAGCGAGAAAGGCGGGGAAGCGATTGCGCTTTGGGGCACGGATGCCCCGATCGGTCCGGAGTCGCTGGCCGAGATCGAGGCATTGCCACAGGTACGCCAGGCCAAGGCGCTGTCCTTCTGAGGAAACCTGCTCAGGTCACCGGTGCACTCCGGTGACCTCAGTTCGGGCGGGCAGCCATTGTCCCCCAGAAGTTGACGATCGAGCGGGCCAGCATCTCGAACCCTTCCTTGCTGTCTGGCTTGACGACATAGGCGGAGGCCCCGTTTTCATAGGCTTGCTTTAGGTCTTCCGGGTTCTCCGACGTGGTCAGCACGATCACGGTCGGAAAGCTGTTGGGCCGCCGTGACCGGCTTTGCGACAATACCTCCAGCCCCGTCAGTCCGGGCATGTTGATGTCCAGTAGCACGATATCGGTATCGCCACTGGTGATCCGCTCAACGGCATCACTACTGGAACTGCATGTCTCGACTTCCATGTGCGGGACAACACTGTCGAAACTTCGCTTGATGATCATCAGATCGGCCTGCTGATCATCGACGATCAGAATCCGCTGCATCGGGACAAGCATAAGGTCTCCTTACGATAGCTACTCTCTCGGCGGCAGGCTGAACTTGAATACACTTCCCGTACCACTCTCTGGGTCGTCAATCCACATCCGCCCGTGATGTGCATCGATGATCTGGCGGCAGAGCGCGAGCCCGATTCCATAACCAGGAAACCTGCTTTCCGGTCCATGCAGGCGTTTGAGCGGTTGGAAAACACGTTCGCGAAACTCCCGGGGAACACCAATACCGTTGTCAGCGACAGAGATGACGCTCTCGCCCAGGATGAGATCGGCGGAGACGCGAATGACGGGCGGTTGGCCCTCGGGGACGAACTTCAGAGCGTTTTCCAGAAGGCCGGAGAAGACACGCTCAATCAGCTTGGCATCGACCGTAAGCGTCGGAAGTGCGTCGATCACCACATTTGCAGAGGTCGCTTCAACCTCTGCCTGCAGTTTGCCCGCCGCGGTCTTCGCAATCTCGGTCAGATCGGTTTTTGCCAACTCGAGCCGGATCTCGTTGGTGAGCGAAAATTCCAGAAGTCCGCTCACCATGCCCGATAGACGTTTGACGCTGGTCTGGACGCGGCGGGAGTTCTCTTTGGCTTCGGAGATGTCTCCCTCGGACAGATCGTCTTCAATCATCTTGGAGAAGATCGAGATGTGCCGCAGCGGTGCCTGCAGATCGTGGGCGGCGGCGTGCGCGAACTCCTTGAGCTGCTGGTTACGTTCTTCCATCCCGCGCAGCGCACGGTTGCGATCTGTCACATCTTCGAGAATGGCAAGCGTTCTGGTCTCCCCGGACGACAGGTCCAGCGTCGCGGAGAGTTCAATCTCGACATGTTCTCCGGTCTTGGTGACGAAAGTGTAGGGCACCCGATTGCAGGACCCGTCGCGCCATAGGGCTTCGATCACGTCTTTTGCGTAAATCCTGCTGGGCTCCGTCATGAAGTCCGTGGACTTTTTGCCAATGACCTCTTCGGCGCTATAGCCGAACCGGCGCAACCAGGCTTCGCTGACATGCCGGAGTTCGCCGCGCGGATCTATCGAGTGCATGATCGCTGGGGTCTTGAAGTAGAGCACCTCCATGAATGCCCGCTGGGCACTTAGATAGTCGATGGTCGCGGCGGCATCGGGCTCAGGGTGATCGCCTTCCGAAAGGTCATGGATCGTCGCGGCGAGTCCTTGGGGATGCGGCGACGTGGACCAGAGCTGGCTCAGTGTCAGCCGTCCGGCGAAGATCGTCCCGTCCTTTCGAAGCATTCTGGCGAAGGTCACAATACCGGCATCGTCCTTCTCGCGGGCGGAAAGAAGGTCCAGCGCGCGTGTGAACTCCTTCACATCGGCAAAGAGCTGGCGAAGGCTGAGACTCTGTCCCTCTGTGCGGCGATAGCCAAAGGTGCGCGAAAACGCAGGGTTTACATCCTGGATCGCCCCTTCTGGCTCAGCCAGGATCATGGCTTCGGGCGTGCTGTCAAAGAACGCAGACAACTGATTCTGCTGTTCCCACAGCATTTTTGCCCCACTAACAACCATAACCCTGTGTCCCGCCCAACTACCAACGTGCCCGGTACGAACAATTCGTTGCCCTCACAACACCGTTGCACACGTTGGAACGAACGGCTTACATCCGGACCCTAAAGCTGGAGGAAAACAGATGTCGGATCAACCCATTGTTGCAAAGAAAGGGCCGTTTCCCGTTGAGGTCGAGGCCGGAAAGAGCTATTTCTGGTGTGCCTGCGGCAGGTCTCAGAACCAGCCATTCTGCGATGGATCGCACAAGGGCACCTCGATCACGCCGCTCAAGCACACCGCCGAGGAAGATGGGAAGCTGTTTTTCTGCGGCTGCAAAGCGACAGGGAACGTGCCGCTTTGCGATGGATCCCACAATAAGCTCTAAGGGCATAAAACTGCTTCAGTCCTGCGGGTGCGGCGCCTATAACGGCGCGGTTTGACCGGCGAGAGGTAGGATATGGCCAACGTAGTCGTGGTCGGCGCCCAGTGGGGCGACGAGGGCAAGGGCAAAATTGTTGACTGGCTGAGCGAGCGCGCCGACGTCATCGTGCGCTTTCAGGGTGGTCACAATGCCGGTCATACGCTGGTGATCGGGGGCGAGGTCTACAAACTGCACGCCCTGCCTTCTGGCGTGGTGCGTCCGGGCAAACTCTCTGTGATCGGCAATGGTGTCGTGCTGGATCCATGGCACCTCATCAACGAGATTGAAACCGTGCGCGCCCAAGGTGTTGAGATCTCTCCCGACACCCTGATGATTGCCGAGAACGCCCCGCTGATCCTGCCCTTACACCGCGATCTCGACCGGATCCGTGAGGAACGTGCCGGAAAGGCCAAGATCGGCACCACCGGTCGTGGGATAGGACCAGCCTACGAAGACAAAGTCGGTCGCCGGGCCATCCGTGTGGCCGATCTGGCGGATGAAGCGACGCTGGAGAGCCGTCTCGACCGACTGTACGCGCATCATGATGCGCTCTATCGGGGGCTCGAGGCCGAACCGACCGACCGCGCGACGCTGAAGGCGGACCTGATGGAGATTGCTCCCCAGATTCTGCCCTATGCCGCGCCAGCTTGGAAGGTATTGGACGAACGGCGCCGCAGTGGCCAGCGCATTCTTTTCGAAGGCGCGCAAGGGGCTCTGTTGGACATCGACTTCGGCACCTATCCCTTTGTCACGTCGTCGAATGTGGTGGCCGGGATGGCGTCTCCCGGCGCAGGTCTTGGTCCAACCTCGATCGAATTCGTGCTGGGTTTGGCTAAGGCCTACACAACCCGCGTTGGCGAAGGCCCCTTTCCGACCGAGTTGGACGATGCGGATGGCCAGCGACTGGGCGAACAGGGCCACGAGTTTGGAACGACAACTGGGCGCAAGCGTCGCTGCGGCTGGTTTGATGCCGCGCTGGTTCGCCAGACCTGTACGGTGTCCGGCGTTACCGGCATTGCGTTGACCAAACTCGATGTGCTCGACGGGTTCGAGACGTTGAAGATCTGCACCGGGTATTTGTTGGACGGCGAGGAGATCGATCACTTGCCCACCGCTGCGGCGCAGCAGGCCCGGGTACAACCGATCTACGAGGAGATGTCGGGCTGGTCCCAGACGACCAAAGGTGCGCGGCGATGGGTGGACCTGCCTGCGGAGGCGATCAAATACATCAAGCGTGTAGAAGAGCTGATCCAGTGCCCTGTCGCGCTGCTTTCGACGAGCCCTGAGCGCGATGACACCATCCTCGTGACGGACCCTTTCGCCGACTAGGCAGTCGGTGCGGGGTTTCGCGCGATGACCTTGCACATGCAGTGCAGGGCACCACGATTCTCTGCAAGTGGCAGAAGATCGGGGATTGAGATGACCTCGAACCCGAGATCTTCCCAGATCGCGGCATTCGCAGCGTCGATCCGTTCCAGTTCCTGCCAGTGATCCTGCGCGAAGCAGGGCAAGAACACCCTCGAGCGACCGCGACCGCAATCCTCGACTAGCACATTATTCGCGGGAAGATGAAACCAGGTCCGATGCCGCTTTTCCGGCTCGTCCATCCAGATCAACGGCAGCGGATTGCGTATGACCTCTGCGCCTGCCGCCTTCAGTTGTCCGGCGATCTCATCAAACGCAGGTGCGAGTGCGTGGTCCAGTATGGGGTGATCGAGCAGCTTGGCCCCAAGCCTTGGACATCCCACCAGAAACCTTGGACGCCCGCCGGGTGTCGTGCCAGCCGGTGCGATGAACAGATCAATGTGAAACAGCGGCTGAACCCGCCCCTCGCGTTCCAGGTGGTGCTGGATGCTGGTCCATTGCTCGCCGTCGAGATCGAACGGGGCCTTCTGCTGTGAAGGCAGAGGGTCGCTGCACCCGAGAACCACGGCCCGTCGATCCCCATCCAACTGCTTCGCGAGGTCTTTTGATGGAAGCGGCGCCGGTCCAAGCCGGTTGGCGCCGATCAGTAGGAGATCGCCGCAGACCAGCATGTTGCCGCCTTCAAACGCCAAATCCTTCTCTGTCACGGGAAGGGCAAGTTCTTTGGCCAGATGTTTCACTGCGGCGAGGTCGTCGTAGCGGCTGAACGTAGCTGGAAGCAAGAGATGGGGCGTCCCTGCAGTGACGGCAAAGACATCCTGCATCCAGAGTGAGAAATCGAGATCTTCGGGTGCCTGGACGAGATGCGTGTCGGTGGTACGCCCCGCGGCTTCCACCCACTCCGCGACCCGCGCCTTCGCTCTTGGCGAGACCAGGATGTCGATCCGCACATCGCGCGGCAGATGCGTCAGAACGCTTTGGCAACTGTCGGCGAATGCCTCGACACCAAAGGACGAGATCGCGAGGACCAGACGCGCAATCCGTCCCTGGGCCGCATCCAACAGCGGTGCGGCCTCAGAGGTGCACTTAGAAGATGTGCTGATGGTCTTACTTGGTAAATTCGTACCAGTCGGCGCGGAAACCGGTCTTCCGGACACCATCAACCTTGTCCGGCGAGATCCGCGGTTTGACTGAACTCAGTGGATTGCCGCCTCCGGTCACCTCACCCAGATCATCATCTTTCAACTCGGTGGGTGCATTCGCATCTGATTTCACAACTTTTTTCATCTTGACCCTCCTCGATCCATCCAATGTTTGAAACGTACGAGGTTCTGCGCGTGCTGTCCGTAACATTTGTTACGTAGCCATGCAGTCTTTGGACTGGCCTTTGCAGGGCGGCAAGCTAGGTTGCCCCCCATGAGCCATCGCCTGAAAAAGTTTCTCTCTGCAGTTCTGCTGCTGGTCTGGTTGCCAGTCTATATCGTAGTGGCCACGACCATCGTCAGCGAGATGGAGCGCCCTTCGATTATTGTCGAGCTGGCGATCTATGCCGTACTCGGCATTCTCTGGGCGCTGCCGTTCCGCTGGGTGTTTCGCGGTGTCGGCCGCGAAGATCCCAATCGCGTCGCCGACGCTGACGATCAGCGCTGATCTAGCAGCATCTGATAGTCGTCACGCGCCGACTGCGCCATGGCGAAGACCCCGTCATCGACCAACATCAGCGTGCCGCTGCGGACCAGCTTGCCGTAGCCCTTGATCCGGGCCTCCAGCGTCTTGGGGTGATCCCCGGGCAGATCGTCGAAGACCTGCATGACTTCGCGCCTGCTGAATCTTCCCGAACCTTTCACGAGGGTCAGCCAAGCGGCGGACGCTGCCAGAAGATCCGCGACAGAACTTGCCTTGGAGAGATTGGCCAACTCAACCGCGCTGATTGCGGATCCGTCTGAGTCGAGCGGGCTGAGATCGGCGCGTGGCTCCTCCGCCGGCGCATTGACCTTGGGCCCTTCCTGAATGCGTGAAAGCAATGCGTCGAAACGCGACCGTCCCGGGCTGTCATCACTCGCCTGAGGCGCGGCGCTGGCGGGCGCATTCTCGATCGTCCGGGGCGTCTCGACCTCCGGGTTTGGCCGGGGCTTTGGGCTTGGATCCGCAGCGCGGGGGGCGGCAAAGATGTTTACCGGCGTATCGTCGGCGGGCGCGATCTCGACCGGTGTGACAGGCCGAACCTCGTTCGTGATCTCAGCATCATCGGCCTGGATCGTTTCGCCAGCCTCAGCCTCGGGGCCTTCGTCGCGGATCCGGCGCATGAGATCCAGCCGCCAGTCGGCCGACGGTGCATCGCGCCCGTCATCCACTGGCATCGAGAAGGTCGGGCGACTGGCGCTGGATTGCTCCGCGCCTTCGTCGAAACCTGCATCCTTCTCGAACGGCGAGGGGTTCTGCGGTTCATGACACTCCGCCTCGTCGGGAGTTTCCTCAAAGTCTGGCGGCAGGATATCGACCTGCACGGCCTGTCCCGTATTGGCTGCAGCCTGTGCAATCCCTGAGACGGCTTGAGCGGCATTCGCCGCCGGCGCTGCGAAGATGTTGAACGCAGGCGCAGGTTCCGCAGCCGCTGCGGCTGCCACTTCGGGCATGACGACCGGCTCCGGGTCTGGCTGTATCGGTGCGGGCGCCGGATTTTCTGACGGGCCAGCAGCCGGGGCAGGTGAAGAAGGCTTGGGCCGGAACGGAGAGGCGTCGACCTCTTCGACAACCTC
>CAYYZH010000055.1:0-2891 GCA_964475765.1 uncultured Limibaculum sp. | reverse complement strand
TTCGGTATCGGCAGTATCGGTTTCGTCAGTCCCTGTCGTGCCGCGGATCTGGGCCATGATTGCATCGCGGAAATCGACATTCTCATCGGCAGATGAAGCGGCGGGAGCAACCACGTCGGCGTCGGAGACATCGAGTTCTGCAACTTCAGGAGCGTCGACCTCCGGTTCTGCGAAATCGGTCGTGTCCGTATCGGGCGCTTGGGGTTCGTCGTCGCCCGAAAACTGGCTCGCGACGGCGGCACCTGTGGCGCCGACACCTGCCGCCAGAGCGGCTTTCAGGGCATCACGCTCCCAGGGAGCATCTGTATCAGCCTGCGGGGCAGCCTCTTCTGGAGCAGCCTGCTCTTCGGGCGCGTCGGCGGTATCCCCGGCACCTGCGGCGAGCGCGGCCTTCAGCGCGTCGCGCTCCCAAGGGGCGTTCGTATCGGTGCTGGTCTCGGCCTCTGCGTTGTCTTCTTGCGCTGCTTCGACAATATCTGCTTCGGTTTGGGTATCCGAGACGTCGTCTGCGGCAAGCGCATTCTCTTCCATCACCGCCTGACGGATCGCCTGATCCGGGGTGAGCACGGGCTCTTCGGGCGCAAAGGCCGGGCCTTCGGGCGCGTGAAGATGAATGACCTCAGCTTCCTCGGCGGGCGCATCCGGGATCGCCTCGTTAATGTCCTCGGCCTCGCTAGCGATATCTTCTAGAGGTTCGATCGCCGGGTCATCTGACGCTGCGGCGTATTCGTCCTCTTCGGCAGATCTCAGAGCGATGACAGGATCTGTTGCAATGTCTTCCGCAGCCTCGATGGTTTCCTCGGGCTCGCTCTCCGGCTCTTCCGAAATCTCCGCAGTCAGGGGTTCGGCAGGATCTGCGTCGGGAGCCTCGACATCTGGAGTGTCGAGCTCGACAGCCTCGATTTCTACGGCTTCTGCCGAGGTCTCGGTCGGCTCAAAGTCTGTGCCGCCAAAGTCCACGAGGTCGGCAAGTTCGGTTTCCACCTCAAGATCATCGTCGGCGTTGGTGTCAGCACGAGCCTCGACAAGATCGTCCGTGTCCCAGGCCGCGTCATTTGCCTCGCCGACAACATCGTCTTCCATGACGTCCGCGACTGGTGCGTCGGTCAGGTCGTCGGCAGCGTCCACCGCCATCGCAACGATGTCCAAGTCCTCAGCCGGGCTTTCCATATCGGCAAATGCGGCAGGCTCGGTAACTTCTTCAGCGGGCTGTGCAGTGGCGGCTTTGCTCGGTGCATCGTCATCCGTCTCGGCGGCGCGCATAACCACCAGACCCGGCTTGACATCGGCCTCGGTGCCTTGCGCGATCAACGCGCTTTCGACTTCCTCAGCGTTGAAGGATCCAGCCTGTTCAGCCAGTTGCGGTGTTTCCGCGACCATCTGCTGAACCATGGCCAGCACTTCGCGCATCTGCTCGACCGGGTTGTCATATCCTTCGATCGAACAGGCGAACGCACCCAGGCGAACTTCGATCTTCTTGCCCGTCTCGGCCATATGTTCCTCCGCCCGGCACAACTATAACGCGTTCGCGAGATGCACGAGGGGCGCACCGTCGCTGATTTGCCAAACCCGGTCAAGATGACCGGTCCGGTCGATTTACCCAGGCTCAAGCGCATGGTTGACCCGGGTTCAACCACACGTCATGCACGATAAATGGGACCTCATAATGGCAAACAAATCGTTTTCAAACGGCCAGTTACTCTGGTCGGCGGCGGCGTGTTGCAAAGGTCCGACTTGGACGAGGCTCGGGTGCGGGCACCCGTGGTTGTAGCGGCCGATGGAGCGGTGAATCGCCTGCACGCTTGGGGTGTTACGGCGGATGCGGTGGTCGGGGATATGGATTCCATCGATCCCGGGATTCGCGCGAGCCTTGACGATGCGACCTGTCTCGCACTGAACGAACAAGAAACGACAGATTTCGAGAAGTGCCTCTACGCGACCGACGCGCGCCTCTATATCGGCATCGGATTTACCGGGGCGCGTCTGGATCACATGTTGGCGGTCTTTCACGGGATGCTGATGCGGCCCGAAAAGGCCGTGGTTCTGATCGGTGAACAGGAAGTCATGACGCTGGTGCCGGCTTCTGGCCTTTGCGTTCGGGTTGATCCCGGTGCCGTGGTCTCGATCTACCCGCTAAGGTCTGTCACAGGTCGTCGGTCCGAAGGGCTGAAATGGTCGATCGATGGTCTTGCGATGGAGGCAGGAACGGCCATCGGCACGTCCAACGAGGCGACCTCGGACGAAATCGATATTGCCTTCGACCGGTTGGGCGCACTGCTTCTGTTGCCCCGGCGCTATCTCGATGCTCTGATCGATGCACTAGCTGCGTAGCTTGAACCGCTGGATCTTGCCTGTCGCCGTCTTCGGCAGGTCCTCGGCCACCTCGATCCAGCGCGGGTATTTCCAGTTCCCGACCTTGGCCTTGACGTGCTCCTTGAGCGCCTCAGGGTCGATGTCGGCCCCTGCCATCGGGACGACGAAGGCCTTTGGTTTTTCCAGCCCGGCCTCATCCATGGCGGGGATGACCGCGGCTTCGAGCACCGATGCGTGGCTGGCCAGTGCCTGCTCGACTTCGAATGGGGAGACCCATTGGCCCGAGACCTTGAACATGTCGTCTGTGCGTCCGCAATAGGTATAGCGACCGTCCGCGCTGCGGGTGTACTTATCGCCGGTGCGGGTCCATGCGCCCTCGAAGGTTGCACGGCTCTTGGTCCGTTGGTTCCAGTAGCCGTCCGCGGCGCTGTCTCCGTTGACGAGCAACTCGCCGACCTCCTCGTCCGCAACTTCTGCTCCGGTCTCGTCGACGAGGCGCAGGTCATATCCCGGGACTGCTCGCCCAGAGGTGCCGTAGACCACGTCGCCGGGCGCGTTCGAGAGAAAGATGTGCAGCA
>CAYYZH010000054.1:2494-21938 GCA_964475765.1 uncultured Limibaculum sp. | reverse complement strand
GTCGTGATCTATGATGATGATCACTTCTACATGGGCGGTGTGCTGGCGGAGTTGCTCGCCGGGCAGGGCGCTGAAGTCACGTTGATCACACCTGCGGCTCTCGTGTCGGAGTGGACGGTGAACACGCTCGAGCAGGCAACAATCCACCAACGCTTGGCCGCGATGGGGATCGAGATCGTTCTGAACCGGGTGGTAGAGGCCGTGTTGCCCAAAGAAGTTCGGACCACTTGCAGCTACTCCGGTGACAGGGATGATCGCCCCGCCGATGCGGTTGTTCTGGTCACGGCTCAGATCCAGAACGATGCAGTCTGGCAGGATCTGAAGGCACGCAGATCGGATTGGGCCGACCACGGTATTCAATCGATCCGTGCAATTGGGGACGCCGAGGCGCCGGGTCCTATCGCCTGGGCGACCTATGCGGGGCATCGTTATGCGCGCGAGCTGGATGAGCCTTCTTCTCCGGAAACCTTGCCGTTCCGTCGGGAAGTTACCGCTTTGGAGGACATGTAATCCGATCCATGTCTCATAAGTCAAACTTATCGCCGCCATTGGAAAATGCGACTTCCCCTGATTGACTTGTAGCGTTACTTTCAAATCGTTCTAAACAACCTCCGGGGGCAACTTGCGCACCCGGGGAAAGACAAACCCGACACCCATCGACAAGGAGCGCAAAGAAAATGGACGGTGATGCAAAGTGCCCGATTACGGGCGGCACCTTCGGACCTCTCGCTGAAGGGAGCCTCGCGAACCAGCGGTGGTGGCCGAACCAGCTCAACCTGAAGATCCTCCACCAGAACTCCGACCTTTCCGATCCGATGGACCCGGACTTCGATTATGCCGAGGCGTTCAAGGGCTTGGATCTCGATGCGCTGAAGGCGGATCTCTACGCCCTGATGACCGACAGTCAGGACTGGTGGCCAGCGGATTATGGGCATTACGGCCCGTTCTTTATCCGGATGGCGTGGCACAGCGCGGGCACATACCGGATCTACGACGGCCGCGGTGGAGCCGGGACGGGATCCCAGCGATTTGCTCCACTGAACTCCTGGCCGGACAACGGCAATCTCGACAAGGCGCGGCGGCTTCTTTGGCCGATCAAGCAGAAGTACGGCAAAGCGATCTCGTGGGCGGACCTAATGATCCTGGCGGGCAACTGCGCCATCGAGTCCATGGGCGGCAAGACTTTCGGTTTTGGCGGCGGTCGTGCCGATATCTGGGAGCCGGAAGAGGATGTCTATTGGGGGCCGGAGATTGAATGGCTCGTCACCTCGGACAACGAAAATAGCCGCTATGGCGGAACCCGCGACGTCAAGAGTTCAGATGCGGATGCCGCCAAGCTCGCAGATCCGCTCGGCGCCGTGATGATGGGACTGATCTACGTGAATCCGCAGGGTCCTGATGCTGTGCCGGATCCGCTTGGCTCGGCACAGGACATCCGCGTGACATTCGCCCGTATGGCAATGAACGATGAGGAAACCGTCGCGCTGGTCGCTGGTGGTCATACCTTTGGTAAGTCGCATGGCGCGGGGTCGGAAGATCATGTGGGAGCTGAGCCGGAAGGCGCAGCGACCGAAACCATGGGCCTCGGCTGGCTCTCGTCTTACGCTTCGGGTAAGGGCAAGGATACCATCACCTCAGGCATCGAGGGTCCGTGGACAAACAACCCTACCCAATGGGACAACGGCTACTTTGATCTGCTCTTCGGCTATGAGTGGGAGCTTGTGAAAAGCCCCGCGGGTGCATGGCAGTGGCACCCGAAAGATCTGGCGGACGAGCATCATGCGCCTCAAGTCGATGGATCCGGCGACAAGGTCACAGTCATGATGACCACAGCCGACATGGCGATGCGCATGGACCCGGCCTATGAGAAGATCTCGCGGCGGTATCACGAAAATCCGGATCAGTTTGCTGATGCCTTCGCCCGTGCGTGGTTCAAACTGACCCACCGTGACATGGGCCCCAAGCCCCGGTATCTGGGCAAAGAAGTCCCGTCAGAAGAACTGATCTGGCAGGATCCGGTCCCGCCAGCAACTGGCCCTCAGATCGATGCATCGGATATCGCTGGCCTGAAGGCCAAGATCATGGATGCCGGTCTTAGCGTCTCGCAACTGGTGAAGGCGGCTTGGGCGTCAGCGTCGACGTATCGTGGCTCGGACATGCGTGGCGGAGCCAACGGCGCACGGGTACGTCTGGCGCCACAGAAGGACTGGGCGGTCAACGATCCGTCGGAGCTTGCGTCAGTGCTGACGGCCCTGGAAGGCATTCAGTCCGAATTCAACGCGGGTGCCAAGTCCGTCTCGATGGCAGACCTCATCGTGCTTGCGGGCGGCGCTGCCGTTGAAGCGGCGGCGAAGGCTGCGGGCCACACGGTCGAAGTGCCGTTCTCGCCGGGGCGCACAGATGCCACCGATGAGCAGACGGACGCGGACTCCTTCACAGTGCTCGAGCCGAAATCCGATGGCTTCCGCAACCACATCAATCCTGCCGATCCGCGCGAGCCGGCCGAGTTGCTCATCGACCGTGCGCAACTTCTGAACCTGACAGCTCCGGAGATGACCGCGCTTTTGGGCGGGCTTCGAGTTCTGGGTGCAAACACAGGTGGTGGCTCACATGGTGTGTTCACAAACGACGTCGGCACGCTGAGCACTGACTTCTTTGTGAACCTTCTCGACATGAGCACGGCCTGGGCGCGCAGTTCCGCCGCCCATGTATTCGAGGGCAAGGACCGCGCATCGGGAGCCGTCAAGTGGACCGCAACCGTTGTCGATCTGGTGTTCGGCTCGAATTCCCAGCTTCGGGCGCTCGCGGAGGTCTATGCAACAGATGACGCCAAGGGCAAGTTTGTGACGGACTTTGTTGCGGCCTGGACCAAGGTGATGAATCTAGACCGGTTTGATCTCGCCTGAGGAAAGCGCTCCCACCTGGAGCGAGACTTGACATGTTCGGCGGCGCCTCGGAGAAGTTCGGGGCGCCGCTGGGCGTTTTTGGGGGGCGGGGGGCGCCTAGTTCATTAGGCAAACATCATCTGAGCAGTTCAATCATGACCGTTCCTGTAGACGACATCCTGGAGTTCTGGCTGAACGATGTCGGCGCCGAAAGATGGTACGTACAAGACGATGATCTCGACGCTGTCATCAGAACTAGGTTTGAACAATCATGGCTCGCAGCATCATCTCAAAATGTCTCCGGTTGGGTGACATCTGCAAAGTCTGCACTCGCTTTCCTGATCCTGCTGGATCAGTTTCCCCGAAACATGTTTCGCGGTACCGCGAGTGCTTTCGCCAGCGATGCTACCGCCAGAGCAGTTGCCAAACTCGCGGTCGATCGCGGGTATGATGTGATGGTTCCAGAACCGGAGCGGCAGTTCTTTTATCTACCGCTGATGCATGCCGAGAACCTGCAGGATCAGGAAAGGTGCGTGCGCCTCATACTTCTGCGCATGCCGGAACACGGCGGCAACAACCTTCCCCATGCGATCAAGCACCGCGAAGTGATCCGGCGATTTGGGCGGTTTCCAAGCCGCAACGCTGCTCTTGGCCGGGACGATAGCCCAGCAGAGCGCGCATATCGTGCCGAAGGCGGCTACATGAGTTGAATGGCGGGGCCGATCATCCCCGACCTTTCCACGGGATCAACCAGCGCTCGGCCATGCGCATCAGGATGTCGATCCCATAACCAATGACGCCGATCAGAATGATGCCCATGATCACGATATCGGTGAGCTGAAACTTCGACGCGACCATGATCATCATGCCCGCGCCTTTTTCAGCGGCGACCAGTTCGGCAGCGACGACCGTGCCCCAACAGACCCCCATCGCGACCCGTGCTCCGGTGAAGATTTCTGGAAGCGAGTTTGGCACGATTACATGGCGCATGATCTGCCATTTAGATGCCCCAAGGGAATAGGCCGCGTGGATTTTCGAGATTCGCACACCGGAAACTCCGGACCGAGCGGCAATCGTCATGATCCAGAGTGCCGCCAGGAACAGAAGAATGATCTTCCCGACCTCGCCAATCCCGGCCCAGATGATCACCAGCGGGATCAGGGCAAGTGGCGGCACCGGGCGCATGAACTCGACAATCGGGTCGAACCAGCCGCGGAACCACGATGACAGGCCCATTGCGTATCCCAGCGGGATGCCGACCAACGCACCAAAAAAGAACCCGGCGATCACGCGGAACAACGACCAGCCGAGATGCTCGAGCAGTGTGGAGTTCTGGTAGCCCTCAGACGCGATCTCCGACAGACGACCGACAACGGCTTCGGGAGATGGCAGCCAGATCGGTTCCATCTGCCAGCCTTGCGCCGGTTTGTAGTTTGGCGTGCCTTTTCCCGACAACGTGACGACGCCGGAAGCGACATCGACCGTTTCTCCGGGGGCAATGGGCTTGCCATCAATCGCCACGACCTTGGCGCCATCGCCCTTGGTGATTTCATCATTGTTGTCGACCCGGATCAGTTTCGACCGCCACGCTCCGACCGTCAGCGCATCATCCTTGGCGAACCCGTCTCCAGGGGTGATTTCAGGTGTGCTGACGTCCTCACCGACTGGAAAGACGATTACGTGGACAGTTGCATCATCACGCGTGCCATCGGGCGCTTCGGCGGTGTAGGTGAAGCTGGTGTCCCCGACAAAGGGGCCAGGCGCATGGATGGGGGAGTACTGCGATCCTGTGAACGCGCCCCAGATCAGGAAGATCGCAACAACCGATATGATCGACGCGGCGCGGTCGGCGGTGACCGCGCTCTCGTCGCCAAACGTCACGGTCTTGAGCGAAGTGAAGTCGTGGGCCCGGGTCAGACGGCTGGCAATCATGCGGACCGCAAAGAACGCACCAACGAAGATCGCGATATAAATGAGGAGAATGATCATGCTGCGCTTTCCGTCCGGCCCATAATCTCCTCTTCCATGTCCCAGATCATACTGAGGATCTCATCGCGTTTTGGACCGAAGTCTTCGTGCTTTTTGACCTCACGCAGATCCGCGCCAACGCCGAGTTCGGCAAAGGGCAATCGGTACTCTTTGTGGATCCGGCCGGGGCGGGGTGCCATGACCAGCAGACGTTCACCGAGTAGCAGTGCCTCTTCGACCGAGTGGGTGATGAGGATGATCGTCTTGCCCGTCTCTTTCCAAAGTTTGAGCACAAGGCCCTGCATTTTCTCGCGGGTCAGGGCGTCAAGCGCGCCCAGAGGTTCGTCCATCAGAATTACTTCGGGATCATTTGCAAGGCAGCGCGCCAGTGCCACGCGCTGCTGCATGCCACCGGAGAGCTCGTAGATCATCTTTGAGGCGAAGTCCTGCAGGCCGACGATGCTGAGCAACTCATCAACCCGGGCGTTGATTTCGCCGCGTGGCGTGCCCTTCATGCGCGGGCCAAAGCCGATGTTCTCGCGTACGTCCATCCACTCGAACAACGCACCTTGTTGAAAAACCATGCCGCGTTCTGCACCTGGGCCGCTGACCGGGTTGCCGCCCAAGGTTGTGCGTCCTTCGGTCGGGGCCAGAAACCCCGCGACAATGTTCAGCAAGGTTGTCTTGCCACAGCCCGACGGCCCGAGGACGGCCATCAATTCACCCTCCTTGATGTCGAGCGAGACGTTCTTCAGCGCCTGCACGGCATCGCCGTTTGGCAGGTCAAAACGCATGGAGATGTCGTCGATGATCAGGCCGGACATGCGGCGCCCCCAAAATGAATGAGGGAGAGGCGACCCTCTCCCTTGCCCTCCCCAGAGTGGGGAGGGTGAGGCCGCGCGTAGCGGCTTGTTCAGCGCTTACTTGACTGCTGAGAGAGGGCCAGTGTTGACCGCATTCTCATAGGTGTCGAGGGCCTTGTCGATCGAACCTGCTTCGACGAAGACATCCGCGACGCCCTTCATGAAGGTCTGTGCGTTTCCGCCCAGCCACTTCTCGCCGAGTTGATCAGAGACACCGGGGAACTCAAAGGTCGCCATGGTCTCTTCGGTGGCCGCCTCATCCATGCCGGCATCCTTGGCGATGACCGGCAGCATAGCAGCCTTGCCGCTGCCATCGTTCCAGGCTTGGTTCGCCTCGGCTGTCACCTTCAGGAATTTGGAGACCAGTTCGGGGTTCTCGGCAGCAAAGGACGCCGGAGCCGAGGTTACATCAAAGACGAGAATACCGAGCTCGGTCTTCTCCGCGCCGGTCAGCAGCGTGTTGCCATGCTCCTTCATACGGCGCAGCGAGCCGCCCCAGCCGCAAACCATGTCGAGGTTGTCCTGTGCGAACGCAGCGGCGCCATCCGGCGGGGCCATATCGACGATCTCCATGCTGGAGATGTCGACACCGAAATGGTTCATCTGCTTGAGGAAGCCATAGTGGGCGGCGGTGCCGATCGGCACACCGACCTTCTTGCCTGCGAGCTCTGCGGCCGATGATTTGTCGATCTCAAGCTCGGACTGTACTACGCAGTTGTCGTTGTCTGCATAGCTGACGGCGACATCCAGAATCTGCAGATCCTGCCCGGCCGACGTTGCAACAACGAAGGGTGGCACGCCCTGGCTCACCGAGATGTGGACATCGCCTGACGCCATGGCAGCCGACATCGCCGTGCCGGTGTCAAAGCTGACCCAGTTGACCTTGACGCCAAGTGCCTCGTCATAGGTGCCGTTCACCTTGGCGTACTGGAAGGGCATCGGCCATTCCAGGAAGTAGCCGACGGTTATCTCGTCCGCTGCCTGGGCTGTCGGTGCAAAGACCGCCAAAACCGCGGCTGCGACAGCCGATTTTACCAAGTTCCGCATCATCCTTGTCTCCCTGTTGTCTGACGTGGATCGTTTGTTCAGGTCAAATAGGCCTAAGCCCACCTGACCTTTGTGAATCTTGCGCGACGTTTGACCACCGATTGCGGCTTGTCAAATACCCTTTTTCCGTACTGTACAGATTCAGCTCATCTGGACTCATTGTGAACAACCACCTGGTCTGTCCACGCCTGCACAGAAATTGCCGAAGAATACGGCTTTGTATCCCCAACGCGCGAACCTATGTCGACGGAGGGATTGCTGCGAAAGGGAGCGATATGCAGAGATACGTGGTCCGTCTGTTTTGGCTTGGATTGCTTCAGATGGCGGCGTGTGCGCCATATCAGCCCGGCCCTTTAAGCGCTGAGTTGTCTGAAGATGCGTCTGGCCGCATCTATTTTCAGTCGGCAGATGCCTATGATTTTCTCGACTACACCGGCCCCCTTCCGCCGCGGACGGTGCACGGTGATCTCAAGATGCCGGAGGGGGAGGGATCTGTCCGCGGTGCTGTGATCCTCAGTCACGGCTCTGGCGGTACCGGTTCGCGCCAACGCAGGCTGGGTGAGATCCTCGTTGATCGTGGGTTTGCGGTGTTTGAGCTGGACCACTTTGCCCCGCGGGAGATCGGCTCGACGGTGCGCGATCAACTGCGGGTCACAGCACAAGGGATGATGGGAGATGTAATTGCCGCGCAGCGTTTGTTGCAGACGCATCCACGCATCGATCCGGAGAAGATCGGAGTAATCGGTTGGTCGAAGGGAGGGATCGTCGCCCTGATCAGCGCGGTAGACCGGTTCTCGGCATATGCCGGTCGTCCAGCGCCACTTGCGTTCGCTGTCGCATTTTATCCCTTCTGTGGTTACGATCTCTCCGGCGAAAGCCTCGCTAGCCCGTTGTTGATCCTGATCGGGGATGAAGACAACTGGACCCCGGCGGGGCCCTGTGTGCGTGAGGCCGAGCGGTTGCAAGCGGCAGGTGAACCGGTGGAGATCAAGGTCTACCGCGGAGCCAAACATGGATTTGACAGCCGGATCTTCGATGTCGAGATCGGGCGGGCGATCACGGTGCGCGACACCTCCGAGAAGTGTACCCTCAGAGTGAATTCAGAAGGTCAGACCGTCACGCTGGATGGTGCGCAAGGTGTAGAGAGCCTCGAGCGCAGGTTGGCCTATCTCGATGTCTGTGGTGAGCGCGGGGTCACGTTTGGTGGCTTGGCCGAAGCGCGTGAGGATGCCTACCTCCAGATCAACGCACTTCTGGATCGATTGTTGCCCTGATCCCGAACGCGCGTCTTCAGCGGTCTCGGACCCTTATTTTAAGTGCGAGGACACGTTGATCAAAGCCACAGGCGATGGTCGCCTGTGGCAAGATCCGAAATCAGCTGAACACGCACCCTACGCGGGTCGCGCCGTGACGGCGTCACTGTGAGCGTAGTCTCGGGTCGAGCGCGTCACGCACGGCATCACCAAAGAGGTTGAACCCGAAGACTGCGAAGGTAATCGCAAGGCCGGGGTAGATCGCGTACCACGGCTCGGAGCGGATGTACTCCTGGCTCGATTTCAGCATCAGACCCCAGGCCGGTGTCGGTTCCTGCACCCCGAGACCGAGGAACGAAAGCGACGCCTCGAGCAGGATGGCCTGACCGACAAATGCCGTGAGCATGATCAGATACGGAGCCATGACGTTTGGCACCATATGGCGCAGAACGATCCGGGCATCGGAGTAGCCGTTGGCACGTGCGGCATCGACGTAAGGGATCTCACGGATCGCAAGCGCTGACGAGCGCACCACACGGGCACATTTGGGGATGAACGGGATAGTGATTGCGATGATCACAGTCTCGGTCGAAGAGCCCAATGCCACAACGATAGTCAGTGCCAGGATAATCAGAGGGAACGCCATCAGGACGTCGATGATGCGCTGTATGAACATGTCGACTCGGCCGCCAAAATAGGCCGAAGCTACGCCGATCACTAGACCAATGGTTGATCCCAGAACCGCACAGACCACACCGACGAACAGGGCCGTGCGCGCGCCGTAGACGATCCGAGTGAAAAGATCGCGTCCAAAGTCATCCGAACCGAGCCAGTACGTCAGCCCCTCATCCGTCACGGTGCCCTCGGGCATGAGGATGTACTCATAGCTAGAGGATTCCGGATCAAACGCCGTGATGAACGGCGCGAACATCGCCATGAAGATGAAGATGACGACCAACAGCAACCCGGCGGTGCCAAGCGGCTGTTTGCGCACGAAGGTCGAGATACGCTTGCCCAGCGAGGGACGGTCGCGAAGATCTTCGAGTTGGGTGACGGTTGTGTCGGCCATGGTCCGTCTCCTCAGCTGTACCTGATGCGCGGATCAAGCCACGCATAGAGGATATCGATTATGAAGTTTGTCATCACGAAGACCATGACGATGGTCATCACGATCCCTTGAACCGCAGTGTAATCCAGAAGGGTAACTGAGTGAACGAGATACTGTCCAAGGCCGTTCAGGTTAAACACCTGCTCGGTTACGACCAGACCTCCCATCAGGAAGGCAAACTCGATCCCGATCACCGTCACCACCGGCAATAGCGCGTTCTTCAGCGCGTGACGGTTGATGATCAGCTTCTCCACAAGGCCCTTGGCACGGGCGGTGCGCACATAATCCTCACGCAGAACCTCTAGGAGGGAGGACCGCGTCATGCGCGTTGCCACTGCGGAGTAGCGATAGCCGGTGGCCAATGCAGGCCATATAAGCATCGAAAGGTTGTAGATCGGGTCTTGCCATAGAGGCACGTAATCAAGCGGAGGTGACCATCGGATTCCCCAGATCCAGTCGGAAATGTTCAAAAGGAAGAGCAGGATCAGGATGCCCAGCCAGAAACTCGGGATCGCAATGCCTGCGATCGAGACCGTTCGGACGAGATAGTCGACCCACGTGTTCTGATAGACAGCGCTGAGGGTCCCCAGCGGAATAGCAATGATGATCGAGACCAGCGTCGCCATGATCGCAACCTGCAGCGAAAGCTGGAAGCGGTTGGCCATTTCCTCAGCCACCGGGCGCCCGGTGAGCATGGAGTCGCCGAGATCGAACACGGCGAGGCCCGCAATGAAGCTGCCGAACTGCACATAAAGAGGTCGGTCGATGCCAAGGCTTTCCTGGCAAGCTGCGACTTGTTCGGGGTCGTAATACCCGCCTTCACCGCCCATCTTCAATTCGCACACATCGCCCGGCAGAGCGCGGAGCAGAAAGAAAATAACAAATGCCGCCCCGATCACCGTGGGGATCATAAGAAGCAGGCGTTTAACTACGTATTGCCACATGGACGGGTCCTGTCGGAGCGGTTGGTCGTAGGGTGCGTCCGCGACGCACCCCACTTTGTCGAAAGATCAGCCCTGGTCGAGCCAGATCTGGTCAAGCTGCTGGCCGAGATAGTGCGAAGGCGCGATCTTCCAGCCTTTCACATAATCCCGGTGCGGGTTGATCTTGTACCACCAGAGCGAGATGAACTGGGTGGCCTTCTCGTCCAGCACTGCTTTTTCGAGGTTGCGCATGATGGCGCGCTGCTCGTCTTCAGTGCCGGCCCGCAGAAGGTCCTGATACATCTGCTCAAGTTCGCCGTCCTCGTTCTGGGTGTAGTTGTTGCCCGAAGAGGGGATGAACTTGGACACGTCCGCGATCGGGTTGATCACCGACTGGCAGTTAAAGTCGATCGATACGTCGAACGAGAACTGCTTACGCAGGATGTCGTAGAACACCGGCGAGGGGTTCACCTGCTGGTCTACGTCCATGCCAACCTTTTTCCACTGATCGATCAGCCAGGTGCCAACGACCTTGTAAGGCTGGTCGACCCCGCGGTTGTTCAGCGTGAACTTGAGGTTCGGCACACCGGCTTCGGCCAACAGACGTTTGGCTTCGGCGCGGTTCGCTTCCATGTCCTTCGAGTACCCAGCCAGTTGGACCAGTTCCTCTTGGGTAGCCGCCAGCGGGTGGTTCGGGAACACGATCCCGCCAACGGTCTTCACGATGGCGATTTTCGAGAGGTACTGCGAGCCACCCCAGCGGTCGATGGCCAGCGACAGCGCCTTGCGCACGCGCGGATCGTCGAACGGCTTGACCTTGTGGTTCGGGGTCACCAACAGCACGCAGTTCCAGTCGCTTTCCTGAACGACAATCTTGTCGCCGAGAGCATTGACCAGAGCGTCACGCTGTTTCGGCGGGAAGCCGCGGAACTCGATGGAAGCACGGTCACCTTCGATGGCCTGCACGCGGGCGGCCAGCTTCGGTGCCGAGATCGCCTTGAAGCCATCGAGGTAAGGACGGCCTTCGATGTGGTAGTTCGCGTTCTTCACTCCGGAAACGAAGGCGCCGGGCTGGTGTTCGACAAACGTGAACGGACCAGAGCCGTTGATGTTCGTCTTGTGCCAGTCCAGACCGTGCTCAGCGAGGTCCTCATCCGCATAGATGAAGTTGAACGGCGAAGCCATCGAGGGAAGATAAGCGCCCGACGGGAACTTCAGCTTCATCTCGTAGGTGTGGCTGTCCACGACCCGGTGGCTGTCGACCATGGCATAGAACGCCTTGCGCGACGACGCGACGCCCTGCGGCGGGAAGATGATCTTCTCGTAGGTGGCGTGGACATCGTTCGCGTCCAGCGGCTTGCCATCGTGGAAGGTCAAGCCCTTCTGGATCTTGTAGGTCCAGGTCAGGCCGTCTTCGGAGCCTTCGAAGCTCTCGCAAACATCGCACTGGAAGTCGTTCTCGGACGGATTGTCCGGGTTCACCCGCAGCAGCAGGCTGTAGAACGGTGCGATCGGGTGGATCATCCCGAAGGTCGTCTCGACATGTCCATCATAGGACGGGATTTTCGAGCCGACGACGAAATTGAGCGTTCCGCCCGATTTCGCATGTCCATCGGCCATCGCGCCAGTAGCGAAAGCGGCCAGTGCCGCCGCGCCAATAGCGGCTTTCCAGAAAGTGGTGCGCATGCAGAGTACCTCCCTTGACTTGCTCACCCAGTGGTGAGGGAATTTTCCGCGCTCCCTCGCGACGCGTTACCCGGGTTGGCCCCAGGGTGTTTCTTTTGACGTTTCAATCAGGCAACTTCCGAGCACGCCACCCAATGGCCCGGCTTGACTTCCCGGAAGTCCGGGAACGTCTGCTTACAGCTGTCTACCGCAATCGGACACCGCGGATGGAACACACAGCCCGATGGCGGATTGATCGGTGACGGGATCTCGCCCTTGATGATCTTGTGTTCGCGGGCCTGCTCAACGGTCGGGTCCGGGATCGGAACCGCTTCAAGCAGGGCCTGAGTGTAAGGATGCATCGGGTTCGAGAAGAGTTCCTCAGTCTCGGCGAGCTCTACCATGTTTCCGAGATACATCACTGCAACACGGTTGCAGAGGTGATGCACGACACTCAGATCGTGGCTAATGAAGAGATAGGTCAGGCCAAACTCTTCGCGCAAATCCTCCAACAGGTTGATCACCTGCGCCTGGATTGACACATCGAGCGCCGAGACTGCCTCATCGCAAATGATGAAATCTGGCTCGACAGCGAGAGCGCGGGCAATTCCGACGCGCTGGCGCTGGCCGCCTGACATCTCGTGCGGATATCGGTCGGCAAACTTTCCCGGTAGACCGCATTTCTCCAACAGTTCGCGAACTCGCCGATCGCGGGCACCGCTGTCGGTGATCACTTTGTGAACCATCATCGGCTCTGAGATGATCTCGCCGATCTTCATCCGAGGGTTCAGGCTGGAGTAGGGGTCTTGGAAGATGACCTGAATGCGCTGGCGCAGCGGCCGCATATCGGCCTTCGACAGTTTGTTCAGATCACGACCGTCGAACATGATCTCGCCGCCGGTCGGGTTTTCAAGCTGCAGGATGCACCGACCGGTCGTGGTCTTTCCGCAACCGGATTCTCCCACCAGCCCAAGTGTTTCGCACTTCTTGATATCAAAGCTGATGCCATCGACCGCCTTAACGTGGGCCACAACCCGGCTGACCAGCGCGCCCTCCGACACGGGGAAGTGCATCTTGAGGTTTCGGACTTCGATCAGGTTTTCCGGATCGGTCATACCTGTTTGCGGCGCGTTCATGCTGCGGACTCCAGACCGACGCGGGCTTTCTCAAAACAGGCCGAGATATGACCGGGTGCGACTTCTTCGAGTTGGGGCACTGCATTCGCACAGCCATCAGCCGCAAACGGACAGCGCGGGCGAAACGGGCACCCGCCATCCAACTTGGTCAGGTCCGGCGGTTGGCCGTCCACTGGCTTGAGCTTTTGTCCACGCTTCTGATCCATCCGCGGCACTGACTGCAGCAGGGCGAGCGTGTAGGGGTGCTTTGGATTGTGGTAGATTTCCTGTGCAGTCCCGCTCTCGACGATATTGCCCGCGTACATCACGTTGACCCGGTCGGCATATCGCGCCACCACGCCAAGATTGTGCGTGATGATGATCATCGCCACGTCGAGATCGCGGGTCAGGTTCTTCATCAACTGCAGGATCTGCGCCTGAATGGTCACATCAAGCGCTGTCGTCGGCTCGTCCGCGATGATCAGCTTCGGCTCGCAGGCCAGCGCCATTGCGATCATGACCCTCTGGCGCATCCCGCCTGAGAGGTGGTGTGGATACTGCTTCAGGCGTCGTTCGGGCTCTGAGATCCCAACGAGGTTCAGCAGCTCCAAAGCCCGTGCCCGGTTCTGCTCGCGCGGTGTACCAAGATGCTCTTCCAGAGTTTCGGTGAGCTGCCGCTCGACCGTTAGCACCGGGTTCAGGCTGGTCATCGGCTCCTGGAAGATCATACCGATGTCTCGGCCCCGAACGTCGCGCATTTCCTTGTCGCTGAGCGTGCGCAGGTTCTTGCCGTCGAACATGATCTCGCCGTCGACAATGCGCCCGGGAGGGTCCGGGATCAGGCGCAGGATCGACATCGCGCTGACCGACTTTCCACAACCGGATTCGCCGACCACGGCGACCGTCTCGCCCTGAGCAACGTCATAGGTGATGCCATTCACCGCCTGGACAGTGCCAGCCGATGTGTAGAACTCGGTTCTAAGGTTTTTGATTTCCAGAATATTCGCCAAGCGCGCCGTCTGCACGGGTTGTCGCCCGCGCCCCCTGTCTGATCCTCCAACCCGCCATCGTAGTTTGCTTCAGCAAATCTTTGTAGCTTTCGCCAGCGGGAACTCCGACCTGAGTAGTGGACAAGAATGCCTGAACACGCAAGCGCAAATGCCCGAAAGTCCTCGCATGTTTCGTGAGGAGACACCGAATCCAGTTCCATCATGCGGAAGCAATGCCTTGGAGTTGAATTTGCACGCGCCAACGCAAGCGAGCGACCGAATCAAACACGAATTGTGAGTGTGGATTTTCTCCCCGATGCCCGGCTAGGTTTGTCGCCGAAAACGACAGGAGGGGTCATGGCCAAGTCGAAGAAGCCAACCGTACGCACCAAGGTCAGCCGGGCAGGGGTCGCGACCGTGACACTGGATCGGCCCGAGCGCAACAATGCCTATAACGGTCAGATGATTGGTGAGTTGCTCGATGGGGTCGGCGCGCTCGGAGCCAATGACAAAGTGCGCGTGGTGGTGATCCGCGGGGCAGGGCCGCACTTTCAGGCAGGGGCCGATCTGGCGTGGATCCAATCTGTCCGCGCGTCCTCGGTCGAAGAGAATATCGACGTCTCTCAGCGCACCACCGATGCAGTGCATGGTCTGACGCAGCTCTCCAAGCCTACGATTGCCATGATCCATGGCGGCTGTTTCGGTGGTGGCACCGGGATCGCCTCGGCTTGCGATATTGTACTTGCCGAGCGGTCAGCGATTTTTTCCATTACAGAGGCGCGTTGGGGTCTAACGGCTGTACCCATCGTGCCCCAACTCTTAAGCCGGATCGGCCCCGGCCGCCTACGCCGCTATGCCTTGAGTTGCGAGCGGTTCGGTGCGGAGCGCGCCTATGAGATTGGACTGGTGGACGAAGTTTGTGAGCCCGGTAAATTGGATGCAACCGCCGCGCCGATCATCGATGCGCTGTTGCACTGCCCTCCTGATGCGCTTGCGCAATCGAAGGAGTCGATCCTCAAATATTCCGGACTTTGCTACTCTGGTCTGGATCTGGCGGAGATGGCGCGCCCTCATGGTATGAAGCGTCTTTCTGCCGAAGCCGATGAGGGACTAAAGAGTTTCCTCGAACGGCGTGACCCCGCTTGGTATCCAAAGCCAAGGGCGAAGAAGACCAAAGGAAAAGCCGGAAAGACCTGAGCTTGTCAAAGTCTCTCACGGATCTGCTGAAAAAGCTCGATCATCATCAACTCGCCGGATGTATCCAGAGCGACCGGGTGAGAGGCATGTTTGGCAAGCACGATGTCCCGTGCGCGATCCACCAGCAGAATTTGTCCGTGAATACCAAGGCACATCAGCACCGGCCCAAGGGTACGCAGAACGTACCACTTTGCCCGGTAATGCATGTCGAGCCCCGGGAAGTACTCGACAAAATCTCCGGTGTTCCAGGCGTTGGGGTCTCCCCCTGTTTCGATATCGTCGATCCAGTTTGTGGGCACGCCCCGACCGTCGATCAATGCCTGTCCGACGCGCGCCAGATCCCGGGTTGTCACGCACATGCCCCCTGCGGCACGGGGCGCGCCTAGGCGATCTACGGTGATGTATGCGGCCAGTTCGGCGCCAATGTGCTTCCAAAGATGTTCAGACATCATTGCGGCATAAGGCTGATTGGTGGCCCGCTCGATCACCCAGCCCAGGAGATCAGTCACCGGCGAGACATAGTGAAACCGCCCGCCATGCGGCCCATCGGGATCTTTTAACGTCGCGAAGAACGATCTGAGATCATTGGGCTGCTCGCCAAGCGGCACCGGGTTCCAACCCTGAGCCTTGCGGTACTCGATGATCGGGCCGCTCGTTGCGGTGTATGCTTCGTCGAACTCTACACCAACGCGCATATCGAGCGCGTGGCGTACAGTTGCTCCGGCCAGCGCACTGGAGGAAATCTCTGGCACGTAGTCTTCAAGCGGCGCATCGGTATCCAGGATGCCCTTGCTGTGGAGAACACCGGCAAGCAGGCCCAGCATCGATTTCGACACCGACATCAGAATGTGTGGATCACTCGGTTCCATGTCGTTGCGGTAGCGCTCAATCACAGCTCGGCCTCGATGCAAGACGACCAACCCGTCCGTGTGGGTCTGCTCTAGAAGCGTGTCGAGATCACATCCGGCCCCATCGATCTCGACGCCAAGACCGGAGGTGTCCATGAGGTCCGTCTCAAGCACTCTGATCGCACCGGGGTCATGTGCAACATTGGCGCTTGGGATCAGTTCACGGACATGTTGAAAGGCCCATGTCGAATGCGGCGCTTCGCGCCAGTTCGCGAGCGTCACCTGATCACCCGGCGCTGCCGGAAAGGTCTTCTTCATGTCTTGTAGCTTTCGTCAGTCCGGTCCAGACGACGTAGCAGTGCGGGCCATTCGTAGACCCCGATCGGTCTGTGACCTGCCGGCGAATTGGCCTTGAGGTTCCGCGCGATCGTGACGTCCTGTACGTCCTTGGGAATTTCGGTGGCCGGCTCGCCGGTTTGGTCGAACGCGACCTGCATGCGGCAGGCCCGCTCGGCCCGGTACATCCAGACAAACGCCTCGGCAATGGTGCGCCCCACCGTCAGCAAGCCGTGATTGCGCAGGATGAGGAGATTGGCCTCGCCCAGATCAGCGACAAGCCGGTCTCTTTCGCTGAGGTCCGTCGCGATGCCTTCATAGCCGTGATAGGCCGTGTGCGCGATGATCGCCAGTGCGTGTTGTGTGAGCGGTTTAAGTCCATTTGCCGACGTCGCCACCGCGGTGCCTGCCTGCGTATGCGTGTGCAGTGCGCAGGCCAACTCGGGCTTGGCCATATGGATCGCGGAATGGATCACGAATCCGGCCGGGTTGATATGATACTCGGTCGAACTCAGGATCGTTCCTTCCTCGTCGACCTTTACCAGCGACGACGCCGTGATCTCATCAAACAACAGGCCGTATGGATTGATCAGGAACGCATCATCTTCTCCCGGCACGCGCGCCGAGATGTGGGTTCCCAAAAGATCAGACCACCCGAAATGGTCGACCAGTCGATAGCATGCCGCCAGATCGACACGGGTCTGCCATTCGGCTTCCGAGCACTCGCTGCGCAGCGATGTCTGGACATTCATGTCGAGTTCTCCTCTTTGCAGATGACCAGTGCGTCCGCGGCGACGACGCCGTCGGTCATGACCATCATTGGGTTGGCCTCGGCCTCCAGAATGAGCCGGTCTGAGAGCGCGAGGCGAGACAGCGCGACGATCGCCGCAGCCAGTGCCGAGATATCCCCGTGGGGACGGTTTCGGTGGCCGCGGATCGGGGCGAGGCCGGGCACGGTGTCGATCATTCGCCGGGCAATGTCGAGATCAACAGGTGCCATCGCGATGGCTCGGTCCTCGGGGTGAAGTCCAACCATGATGCCGCCAGGTGCCAACGTGACGACTGGCCCAAGTTGTGGATCGAGCCGGTATCCGATCAAGACCTCCTGCAGCGGCGTGACCATCGGCGCTGCCAGCAGACGGGTGACGGCGGTCTCGGGATCGTGCTGGGCGATGTTCTCGACAATCCGCTTCGATGCCGCGACCAGTTCGGATGCGTTCCGGATCCCAGTGATGACACCGCCAGCTTCGGTCTTGTGCGGGATTTCGCTTGAGAGGACCTTGAGGACGACCGGGTATGGCAGGTCAGGTGTCTCGCCCGGTGCCAGCGTTACGGCGTCGACTACGGGAACACCAGCTTCGGACAGAATGTGCAACGAGGCGGCTTCATCCATTGGCGTTCCGATGTCGAGTGAGGGCAGGCATGCCAACGATTGAAGACGGGGCGCGCGCCAGCGTATGAACGCGCCGAGCGCATCGGCGCAGCTTTCCGGGGTTCGAAAGGCTGGCAACCCCCTTGCCAGCAATCCGCGAAGGCTTTCGGACGCGTCCGGTGTGATGAACGCGGCGAAAGGTTTTTCGCCGAGATCCGCGTCAACAAGCGGCTGAACCGTCCGTTCGGGAGACGACCTGCCGGAAGAACCGGTAACGGAAAGAACAATGTCGACTTCTGTGTCTCGGGCCACCGCTTCGATGGTGGGGCGAACAAATTCCGGTCCTGCGCCTGCCATCGTCAGATCGATCATTGGGCCGTCGACAATGTCTAGGCCGGTGGAACGCACCGCGGCCATGGTGTCTGCAGATGGTGGGTGGATCCCTATGCCCTCCAATGCAAGTCGGTCACATACCGTGGCCCCACCACCACCTGTCGTGGTGACCACACCGATCTTTGGTTCTGTCTTTGAGAGAGGCGCGCGCCCGCGAAAGAGCACTGGCGCTTCGACGAGCGCATCAAGCGTCGTCACCCGCGCTATCCCGATGTCACGCAGAAAGGCATCCGAGACCGCATCGTCGGAAAGAAGGGCTCCGGTATGGGCGACGGCCATGTCCTGACCGAGTTTGGATCGTCCGAGTTTATAGGCAATCACGGGCTTGCCGCGCTCGTGTGCGGCTGTTGCAAATCGGGCAAGAGCGTCTGCGTCACGGATCGTCTCGATGAAGAGCGCGAAGACATCCGTGTTTGGGTCATCTAGGCAGGCGGTCGCGATTTCTGCGACCCCAAGGTCGGCCTCGTTCCCAACCGCCACCACGCGCGAAAAGCCCAGGCCCAATCCCTTGGCCCGACTGATCAACGCGCCCATCATCGACCCCGATTGTGAGAACAACGCCGTTTGGCCTTTGGGGTGGTCTGCCTCGTCATAGATCGCGTTGACAGTAAGCCAGCATCCCGAATGAAGATCCGCCACACCCATCGAATTCGGGCCGAGCAGACGCATCCCGGCCTCGCGCGCAATGCTGATCAGACGATCCTGACGCGCACGTCCCTCGGCACCGGACTCGGCAAATCCGTCGGCCAGCACCGTCGCGACCTGCACGCCCGCCTCGGCGCAATCGGCCAAGGCGGCCTCGACCCTCTCGGTGCCAAGCAGGACATAAGCATGGTCCGGGCGCGACGGGAGACTGGCCAGATCGGGATACGCGCGTTCTCCCTGCACCTCGTCGCGGCGTGGATTTACGATGTGGATGTCCCCGGCGAAGCCAGCGCGTCTTAGAAACCGCAGCGGTCGACCGGTTGGTCGAGACGGGTCGCTCGACAATCCGATTAATGCGATGGATTGCGGTGAGAAAAGCGACCGCTCCAACTCTCCCATACCGCCCCTTAGCTCGCTCATTCTTAGAATGTATACAATTGTGCACAGAACGCATAGGTCTTGCTGTGATTGATCTGACCGGACACACCACGATCCGTTGAACAGGATTTGACGAAGGAGCCCCATGACGACGCCGCGCCGAAGTATCCGTCATAGAGGAAAGGGTTGAGTCTTGGATCATCCCGTTCCGGATCGCCGCTGGATTGAGACGCCGTTTGAGGTGACATCTTCGGGTATCGCCTACCGCGCGTTCGGCGATGGCCCGCCGCTGGTCCTGATGCATGGCGGTGCGGGCAACTGGCATCATTGGGTGAAGAATGTCGATGCATTGGCAACGTGTTTTCGGGTGCTGGCGATCGATCAGCCCTGTTATGGCGACTCTGCCGCCCTGCCTTGGGAGACGCCGGTCGATGACTATCTGGCGGTTGTCGCCCACGC